>JAFLUB010000005.1 GCA_022509025.1 Oscillospiraceae bacterium
CATTCTTCGTACCGTTAGCATTGTAAACAGTATAGTCGTATTTACCTGACAGCGGTTTATCTTCGGAATCCGTAAGCTCAACCGTGAAGCTGAATTCCGTATTCTTAATTTCATCTGCGGCTTCATCTGCGACTTCAAGAATTTTTGATACTTCCAGATTACCTGACGTGCTGTTTCTGAACTTCGATATGTTCTTAAAGAGCGCTGCCGACTCGTCCGGATCATATGTAACAACGCTCTTCAGAGTACCGTTGCCGTTATCAGATACTGTAACCGTGACATCTACCTTATGCTCGTCATAAGTCATTCCGTCAGCAGGAGTTGCCGGAATTACTTCCTTTATGAAATACTTATACTCACCCGTCTTGGTGAAGTCAAGAGGACTGAATACAACAGGAGCTGTACCGTACCACGGATTTTTACTCGTAACGGTTTTGCCGTCTACATATTCAACCGACTCTTCAACCTCGTCAACTGTGCCGTTAGATACAGTTTCAATAAGTACAGGTTCTTCCTCATCTAACGATGGCACCTTCCACAGTTCAAAGCTGAACATTCCCGACAGCAGGTTAGCTCCCTCCAGCATCTTATGCGCTGTTATTGACGCCGTACCGCTTGAGCTGTATAAATTGGTTACAGACGACTGCGATACTTTGCCCGACCTGATAGTGCCGCTTACATTCGATTTATCAACCATTGTCCAACCGTAAGGCACATCAACCTCTTCAATCTTATAGCTTGTGCCGGCCGGCAGACCCTCGATTACAATTGTTTCCCCTGCCTTACACGAAACGGTAAATTCGCCAAGAGTTGATTCAACAGTTCTATCAACCTTATACCACTGCGCGTAAAGCGTGACAGTGCCGCCTGTTTCAGCAAGGTTAATTACAGAATCAGATGATTTATATACTACGCTGCCATTTTTTTCTGTACTCCAGCCGAGGAACGCGTAACCGCTCTTTGTGAAGCTGTTGCCCAACGTCTGATAAATACCTCTTGCCAGCTGACGGTCATTCATCTTACCGCCGTCAGCTCCATTACCTTCAAAATGAACGGTGTAACGCTCACGGTCGTAATAGTACGCAACATGAGGCGCTTCGCCCCAATTTGCAGGCGAAACAATAACCTTTTTCGCCTCGGTGGGAGAAATGAGATTATCATAACTTCCGATAGGCGCGTCTACCGTGTTACCGGGGATTGCTGTATGCGTTGTAGTCTCCGCGAGAGTATACGAGTCGGAGCTTATATCCTGCCAATAGTGGTCAACACAATAGGTACCGGTTGCGTTCGGATCGTACTCTATCCACTTAGCCGTCAGAGTAACAGGCTGATCGTGCTTATATGTACCGGCAGGGATTGTCGCAACGCCGTCAATGACGTTATATACGTTACCGTCCTGATCTTCCCAGCCGACAAAGCGGAGATTGCCAAAGGCTTCGTATGTGCCGACAATTTCATAATCATAATTAGCCGAACCGTATTCTTGAATTCTGCCGCCCGAGACATTATCGCCAAGCTCAAATGTGATAGGATAGTATGCCTGCCATACATAGGTTTCGCCCGGTGTTACTCCTTCAACCATGATATTGAGCTGTTCAGAAGTGAAGGTCGGCTCTGCATTAGGTCCTTTTGTAAGATCCTCCTTCTTAACCCATTTACCTGTACTTTGCTTCTTATCCTGCTTCGGTTCGTCTAACTGGAAATGCCTAAACGCATCCTCGCTGAATCTTATTTCAGAAATTCCGTTGGCGGAATTGTCTATCCAAAATTTGGATACGGTTCCGGTATATGTCCAATTGTCCAGATATACCTTTTCCAGATGGCTAGCGGTATATAACACTGATGACGGGACTGAAACATTGACGCTAGGCGTCCACTTGCTGAGATCAGCGTCTATAAGCGTGTGGCAGTTTTTGAATATGTCGGTCAAATCGGTAACGTTACTTACATCCCAATTATCAGCACCGGCAAGAGATTTTAAACCGTGGAAAACGGCAACGCCATCTATCACTTCACTCCAGCTACATTGTTCGAACATTTGACGCATATTGACAGCGCCTATATTCCAATCCCTGAGAGCCTCGATTGATTCAAGTGCTTTACACGCTTGGAACATAGACTCCATAATTGTGACATTACTCACATTCCAATTTTCAAGACCTGCAAGAGATTTAATACCGTCTCCGTTATTTGTGCCACATTCTCTGAACATCTTCTTCATATTCCAGACATTGCTTACGTCCCAATTCTTAAGACCATCGAGTTTTTCAAGAGTGTTACACTGGTAAAACATCTCTTCCATAGTCGTGACGTTACTTACATCCCAATTTGCAAGACTATCAAGTGTTTTAAGAGCTCTACATTCAGCGAACATACGATACATTGTTTCAACACTGCCTGTATCCCAATTCTCAAGACCCTCAAGAGAAGATAAGCCGCTGTAGGGTGCTGAGGAAGTGGAACAGCCTGCGAATGTATAGTGCATATCCTTAACATGACTTACATCCCATTTCGCAAGAGCTGTAAGATCAGTAAGTGATTGACAGCTCTGGAACGTAACGTACATCTTCGTAACACTGCTCACATCCCAATTTTCAAGCCCTTCAAGAGAAGGAATACTACTGCAGCTTTGGAAAGTACCGGTCAGATCTGTAACATCGCTTACATCCCAATTTGCAATATCGGTAAAATCAGTAAGACCTCTGCAGCTTTGGAACGTATATGCCATATTCTTAACACTGCTTACGTCCCAATCGCTGATACCTGAAAGATCCGTAATGGCGCTGCAGCTAGCGAACGTACTCTGCATGTTTATAACATTGCTTACGTCCCAATCGCTGATACCTGAAATATCCGCAAGGGCGCCGCAGCTATGGAACATACTTGACATATTTGTAACACTGCTTACATCCCACTTTTCAAGTCCTGCAAGAGAACTTAAACCGATGTAAATATAATTAGGATACGATCCTCCCACTGACTGAGCACAGCTGCTGAACATACCCTCCATAGTTGTAACATTGCTTACGTCCCAATTTTCAAGAGCGGTAATATCATCAAGAATTTTGCAGCCGGAGAACATACTTTTCATAGTCGTGACATTGCTTACATCCCACTTTTCAAGTCCTGCAAGAGAACTTAAACCAACGTAAGTATAATTAGGATACGTTCCCACTGACTTGGCACAGTTGTTGAACATACTTTCCATAGTCGTGACATTGCTTACATCCCAATCCGACACACCAGCAAGAGATACAAGACCGCTGCAGTTTGCGAACATCTCTCTCATACCGGTAGCATCACTTACAGTCCAATTTTTAAGACCGTCGACAGAATCAAGTTCTTCACAGTAGAAGAACATCTGACCCATATTTATGGGCGCGCCTGTATGATACTCAAACCAATCTCCGAGTTCTCCAATATATTTAAGCGCCCGGCAATTGCCGAACATTTGCGTCACATTGGTAACGCTGTTTAACTTCCAATCTTTGAGAGCCGCAATAGAAGTTAAACCATGGTAAACGGTAGCACCGATGCTAGAGTCATATGTTCCATTGTCTTTACAGTTATAGAACATCATGTTCATTTCCTTGACATTGCTTACATCCCAACCGCTGATACCGTCAAGGTCAGTAAGATTTGAGCAGTTGTTGAACATATTGCTCATATTCGTGACGCTGCCTAACTTGTCATTCCAACCTTCAAGTCCGTCAAGAGAGGTAAGGAGTTTACAGTTGTTGAACATATTCTGCATATTCTCAACATTGCTTACATCCCAACCGCTGATACCGCTGATGTCACTAAGATTACCGCAGCTTGCAAATATATTGTTCATATCCTTGACATTTCTTACATTCCAACCGCTGATACCGTCAAGGTTAGTAAGATTTGAGCAGTTGTTGAACATCATGCCTATATTCTCAACACTGCCTAACTTGTTATTCCAAACTTCAAAACCGTTAAGAGCGGTAAAACTACAGCTTTGGAACATACCACTCATATTAGTGACGCTGCTTAAATTCCAAGCGGCAAGGTCGCTGATAGAGGTAAGGGCTTTACAGCTTGAGAACATACTACTCATATTTGTGACATTACCTACAGTCCAACCGCTGATACCTGAAAGATCACTAAGTTTGCTGCAGTTTAAGAACATACCGCTCATATCCGTTACATTGCCTACATTCCAACCGCTGATACCTGAAAGATCAGTAATTTTAGTGCAGCCGGAGAACATCCGTAGCATAGACGTTGTATCGCTTACGTCAAGATTTTCAAGACCGCCAAGAGTTTCAAGATTATTGAACGTGTAGAACAAATAACTCGCATTCTGGCTTGTCTTGACGCCCGGTTTTACATCAATTTTCTTTATTTGAGTCCTATATTTATACCAAGGAACAGCTGTGTAACTCGTTGTATCCGGCAGAACGCCGGTACTTCCGCTTGCCGGCTCAAGGGTAAGCGTACCGTCTTCAATGCTCCAGTTAACTGTACCGTATTTATCTGCAGCTGTAACAGCAAACAATTGAATATCCGACTCTTCTTCTGCCGCCGCTTCGTCAGCCTCGTAAGACGAAAGCAGGTTCATTAACTGCTCATCAGGGTTCACAGTTTCGCCGTTTTTGCTTATAATATTGCCGTCCGCGTCCTTGATATACCAGTCAAACGAACCGTCCGACAGCGGCATACCGTTTTCGTTAGTAAGCTTTACACGGAAGTTGAATATGGTATCGCTGTCACCGGGAACGCCGTCAACAAGCTTGCTTATCGCCAATGCGCCCGGACGCGTGTAGTTCTTAAACTCAATATTGCCGTATCCTTCGCCGTTTTCGTCGGTGTATGTGACAGTAGTGCCGAGAACGCCGTTTGTTTCGGTAACTGAAACGGTTACTGTCCATACGCGGCTGTCATACGTAATTTTGGAATTGCTGCCGTCCACTTCGCGTACGGTATAAGTAAACGTCTGACCTGCGTCATCGCTCGTATATTCTATCGGTGTAAACTGAATAAAACCGCCGTCCGTTGCCGATACTGTTTCAATTACGCTGCCTGCGGCGTCACGCAGTTCAAATTTGAACGCGTTGCCGTTTGCGTCGGTAGCTGCCGCTTTATTATCCAAAAGCTTTATACCATAAATTATCGCCGTTGTTTTCGCGGTCTGATACAGGTTGTAGAACTCCGCCTTAGACTCTTTTAGCGGTTCGATAACACCGGAAGCATTCTTCTGCTGCACTAAAATCCAGCCGTTTGGAGTTTCCTCCCAAATCTGGTAAGCAGTTCCCGCAGGGATGCCTTCAATGGTAGCCTTCTCATCCGCCGCAAGCTCAATCGTGAACTCGCCGCTTGTCATTTGCGCAGTCTGTGTCGGCGCTTCGCTCCATATCGGAACAAGGGTTACCGTTTGACCGCGTGTGTACTTACGTTCCGGAATTGTTGCTACTCCGTTTACGAGATTATATGTCTTGCTTGAATCATCTTTATCCTGCCAGCCTGTAAAGACATAACCATTTCGGATAAATCCGCTCTTGGGCAAATCAAAGCTGCCGTAAACCGGCGCATAGGTAGCATTACCCATACCGCCCGCCACATCGCCTTCGCCTTTTTCAAACGCGATTTGATAGCTTGCTTCCCAGACGTAAATATTATTGTGGTGGAGCGCTTTATTCTTCCTCAAATCGTCGCCGCTATAGACATCAGTTATATTGCCCTCTCCTTTTTCGATGAGGTCGTCCAGCAATACCCACGTCGTGCCTCTTGAATCCGGTTCTCCCGGCGCATCAGGTATCGCTATAAAGATGTCGAATGCCGCTTCGCTGAATTGTATTTCAGAAAGTTTTTTACGCGACAGCAAACCGGAAGTCGAAGTACCATTAACTGTATAACCCCAGTCCTTTAAATACAATGCGTGCAAATCACAATTCTTTACTGCATTAGAAGCATTGATTTTGCTAGATAAACCTTTACCCCATCCGCTGAGATTAATGTAACTAAGGCTCGTACATTCTTCGAATATAGACACTATAGTTTGTAATGCTTCTGTTGGTGTCCAGCCGGTAAGATTGACATCTGTAAGTCCGGTACATCCTTTGAACATACCTGTCATAGACTGGACTTTGCCTACATCCCAGTTTTCAAGACCCGAAAGAGACTTAAGTCCGGTGCAGTTTTGGAACATATATTGCATATGTGTGACATTGCTTACATCCAAATTCTTAAGACCGTCAACAGATTCAAGTGCAGAACAATTTGCGAACAAATTATCTGCATATTGGTTTGCCTTAACACTGCCCTGTATCTCAACGGCAGTAAAGTCATTTCTTCTTGAACTCCACGGAGCGCTACTGCTGCTACTACTGCTTATATTAGGCAAAAGACCAGGTTCATAGCCTTCTGCGGGGTTTGCTGCCGGTCTGATAATAAGTGTATTATCGACAATATTCCATTCAATTCCGGCGGTTGTGGTATATCCGTCATCATCAGCCATAGGCATTACAGAATAATCGCCGTCAGTCTCGCCCGCAACGTTCAGGGTACTGAATTTTGCGATGGAGCCGCCAACAGACCACACGTCCGCCATCGAGTTCATACCGTAGCTTAACGGGAACTCGCTCGAAGCAGCGTTGGTTACCTTGTAGCGTATCTCTTTGTCCTCTATCTTGTCGCCTGTAAGCTTAATCTTGAAACGGAACTTCTGATTCGGGTCCGTGCCGCCCTTTGCATATTTGCTTATAGAAAGCGAACCGTCCTCAAGACCGTTGGTGAATGTCGGCACAATGCCGCTTTCGGGCACTTCCCAATCTGTATTCAAGGTGTAGCCGAAGCCGTTACACTCATCACAGTCAGCGTCGTCCACTTTACCTGTGCCGCCGCAGGCTTCGCACTTCTCGAGCGCGTCGGTCACGTAATACGCGGTCTGGTTAAAGCTCAAAGTGCCGTCGCCGTTATCTACAACCTCAACGCGATAAGCAATTACAGACTCATCATATACAAGCTCAGAGTTATTGCCTTTTACTTCGCGGGCATAGTACCAATAGATGTTGCCGGCATCTTTTTCAGTGTAATTAATCTTCGCAAAGTCAATTCTTCCGCCCTCAATGTTTTTAGCGGAACTGATTAAATTAAAGTCCTTATCGTAAAGATTGAATGTGAAGTCGTTCGCGTTAAATGTTCTGCCGTTTAGAACCTTCCATGCGCGGAGCGAAATACTTCCCTTCGCGCTGTAGCTATTCGCAAATAAAGGAACTTCGCCATCTTCAAGCTCGTTCTCCATAGCCTCGTCGGAATAATACGTAACATCGCATTTCATTGTGCCGTCGCCGTTATCTGTCGGTGTTACCTTCGCATAATAAACCGTGTCATCGTATGTATATCCCGATTTTCCGTCGTTTTTCTCGACAATCTTATAGCCGAACGTTTGACCGTCATCTTTGTTCGTATAATTGATATTACCGAAGGATACTTTACCGTCCTTGTCGTTATATACACTTCTCAAAAGAGTCCAGTCGGTCCAGCTGCCGTCAATCAATTTCTTTTCATATAGCTCAAAATTGAACTGGTAACGCAAAATCTTACGTCCGCTGAGCTTCTTTAACGCCTCTATCGTCGAAGGTCCTTTTGTTGTGTACAGGTTCGTGAAGTCAACCTCCGCATCAGGCCATGAAATTATCTCGCCGCTGTCGTTTACAACATCGCTAATCTCAAACGCTGTCTGATCGGTTTCTGTAACGGTATACAGAATGTGCGTTGGAATATCCTTTATTACGATTTTCTCCCCGTCTTTAAGAGTAAACTCGCCGCCGTTACCGATTTTGCCGGTACGGTCTGTTGCTTTGCCGTCTTTGTCGTAAATGATATAGTTATACTTATCAATTACGTCACCGCCGTCCGGTGTCTTAAGCGTAAGCGTAAACGTAAACACGTTTTTATCAGATGCCGTGTCAGTCTTATCATCTATACGCTTTGTGACGCTCAGGCTGCCGTAAGGATAGTATTGGTTAGTAATCTTAAAACCGTTATCTCTATCGCCTGTTGTCTCGGGCACGTAGTTATTAACAGGTTCTTCTTCAATAGTGTATGTAATCTCTTTGCCGCCGTCATAGTACTTGTTAAGGTCCTCAAAAACACCTTTCCAGTTATTGTCCGCAGTGAGCTTCAGGGATTTTACAAGCTTGCCGTTTGCATACAGATTTACCGTAATGTATGCCGGTCTCTGGCTTGAATCATTGTCCTGCCATGTCTTAGTTACAGGAATAGAAATCTTCTCAGGCTCGTAAGAGTTATTCAATACGTAGGTAATGCTTCCGTCCTCAGCAACCTTGCGCTCTACATTAAGCGTATAGTCCGTTTTCTTAAAGCCGTCTGCAAATTCTTCCTCAAAGGTATAATTGATAAAGTTACCTTTTTCATCGTAAGTCAAGAGACGTCCGACTGTGGCGCTCCATTGGTTTTCATTGTTCAGCTCAATTGATTTGACCCAATTCCCGTTACTGTCCATTACTTCGACAATTTTACCGTCATTGTCTTTCAATGTAACAGTAATAGACCCGGGACGCTTGCCGTCTGCGTTATTACCATCGTCCCATACTTTCTTAATCTCAACATCCTTTGAGTAAATACCTACCTTGGTGTAGCTATTATAGATATAATCCCATACGTCCTCGCCATCTACACGCTGTATACAGTTCAGATATATATCGTTATAAGCATGAGCGTTATTATCAGGGTTTTCACGGTCTTTACCAACTGTATATTGGTTATCTTTATTCTTGAAATACTCAGGCTGAGGATTATCCTTGTCATACGGAGCGCGCATATTCAGATAGACTATAAGCTCTTCGTTACTGTTAAGCACAAAAGATTTATTGTCTTTGCTTTGAGTCATATCTATGGCAATAGCCGTAACTGTGGATAAGTCTTTTGGCTTCTCCGTAGTCCAGATTTTATTACCTTCTGAATCTTCATCAGTCTTCAGGAGCTCTTTAGTACGTTCAGTGCTGCCTATGTTACCGGGCTTGTAATGCGCTCTGGAAACGTCCTGATCCGCTGCTGTACTGTAATATACAACAGGCTTTACGCCTTTACTCTCCACCTGCGACAGGTCGATAGATAGGAGACTGCCGTGCCACTTGTTGTCGCCATAGTCATCTCTATCCGCATCCTCGCCCTCTGTATTAGGATTATATTGTTCTATTTTGTCAAAGAGAATAATGTCATATGTGGAGGTGTCAGACTCAGAGCTGATAACCATACGGTAAGAGTATAATCCGCCCTCCTGAACATTAACATCATTATTTTCGCCCTTTGACCATTCACCTGAACCGGTTATTGATACCTGCTTTTCCAATGATGTTGTAGCAAATACATTAATACCTGAGAAATCAACAGGTGCGCCGGCATAGACGAAAGCATGAGGTTCTCCCTCGGGATTTCCGTCCTGATTGAGGTCTGTCATCCAATCAATAGCTTCTGAACCGACTGCATTCTCTGACTGAATATGATTATCCGCAGTCGGGTCATCAGGCTCGCCTATCCACTCTACAACATTACCTATTTCGCCCTCGCTTGCCTCATAGGCAGCCACGTTACGCATATATCTCGTTTTATTTGATACAATATCATCATATGAGCTGTAGGACTCGAAGGTCAGGGTATGGGTGTTCTTATAACCCTTTTCAGGATAATGCTCAGCCATACCTTTGTTATTATCGCCTGAATACTTCTGCTCAGCCGTATATGAGATATTATCTACGAGATTAACCTCGGCAATAAGCAGTGTTCTTCCTGAGCCTTTGTAGTTCGGAACTGTCCAGACTTTTTTAACACTGTCCGAACCGCCGGCTTTGACAGTGCCGGTAATCGGTTCAACTCCGGCGGGCAGAAGGTCATAATATCTACCCGAATTTGTGTTCGGAAGCTCTCCCATTTTAATAGCATAGTCATAATCACTCTTTGAAGTGACATTTGACTGCTGAGTTAATTTAAGATTGGTATGCAGCGTGACGCGCTTATTCACCGCGTCGATATCCGCATCCCCGTAAGTAAAGCTCTTTTCAAGCTCAGGTGCGACTCTGTATCGTCTTCCATGCAAATAACCGGTAGCCGTAGCCTCCATTGATGTGACGGTATCGCCCTTTTTATATTCACGTGTATCTCCGTACTCGTCTTCCTCGCGTTTTGTTTCGTCGCCTAAGTATATAGCATAGCCTCTCGCTTTATTATACAGCGGAAGCATCACGAAGTCGTTTTCTCCAAACTCGGTTTCTATTATATTTTTTACGGTTTCCGTTGGTTTTACGTGAAGAACGACATCGAAATTCATATCGGTCATAGTAACGACTTCATCATCAGGATTGTCAAACTCCTGCTTGACATGAGCCACGAGCTTACCTTCCGGCATAGTAACTTTCCAGCCTTCTTCCACCTTTTCAACAGACGCGCCGTTAGATTCCGTCACAACGCCGTCAACCAGTTTTGCCAGCTCAATCCAGTTGCCGTCTATCTCACCGTACAGAGTAGTCGGAGGCGTATCAATAACAGCCCTGCTATAGTACCCGTCCTCATCATAGGTGGTATACTTATACACGACCGGAGCGCCGAATGTAACCTCGCTGATATCTATATCATTTACCGTTAGCTTTCTGTTTTGATTTAAAATATACTCCTCGTCCTCAAGAACAAATCTGTTCGGATATATACTGTGTGCCACTGCCTGCTTTGCTACGGAGGTAGTTGCCTCAACAGGATATGTTACATATACATCCTGATTACGAAGCAGCTTGTTCAGAGACAAATCGTCTCTCATACTGTCAAGCTTGCTGTCGCTATACTTATACTCAACATCCTTTGTAATTGTGGAAAGCTCATACTTAATCCAACCGTCGTCATACTCGTTGTCATAGGTCCAGATATGATTATCCTCATCGTATTCCGTTCCTCTCAGAACATACTGCCATTCCAGCTGGTGTCCCGAATCGTCATATCTCGTTTCAAATACGCCTTTGCGCTTAGATTCATCTATCGACTCACCAACATTAAAGGTTTTAACATGACCTTCGTCCGACCATTCGTATTTCCAGTCGTTAGGGTACTCAGACGTCTTATCATCTGAGTTGTCCGCAGTAAGCAGAATAGATTTCCATGGAGCAAAGGAAGAATATTCCTTCCAATAAATTCTCAGAATCATTTCATCGGGACGCAGTTTCCAATAATTATCCACATACTCGCCCGTATTTTCGTCTATGACAATATCACTCCAGTGCTTAACAAACGTGTATGTAGTCGGCGCCTTTGTTTCCACTGTGGCAGATGCCGATCTGTGGGTCTCAATATTATCGTCCCAGCCGGTAACATAAATAGTTTGCATATTGTTCAGAGTAGTCTTTTCCTCAGGTATACTGCTCTTCGGGTATGCAGTCCATACATAAGCGGACTTCACTATTGCGCTATATCCGTCATAAAGTAAAGCCTTTACGTAATTATTCTCAGCCTTTTTGTAATATGCGCCGTTTGAAGACGTTTTCACGCCGGAATCGTTCTTATCCGCGGCAATATCGGACACGCCAAGAAGAATACCGTCGTATTCAGGTTTTCCCGCGCTGTCAAGAGCAATAGCATCTTCAACATACATCTTATACGGCTGATTGCCTTCAGCCGTACCGGCAACGTACCAGCGGACATACGCATAATCATCTTTATTCTCGGGCAGCAACTCCGGCGGGATAGAGTCCGGAACGCTCATCCACCATACATCATAAGTACCGGACACACTGTTATATGCCGTTTTGTTAGCGTATGTAACATGAACTTCAGTATCGATCTGCGCGTCGATTTCGTTACTTTTCATAGTAACCGTCTTATTTTGCGGTGTGGAAACCGTCAGGTTTGCATAGAACTTATCGGAAGTGGTTCCATCTACCATCTCATGAGCCACAAGATTGCGGAACGTACCCTGAATCATTACCTTGCTCGCCGCGGCTAACGGCTTTGCGTTTGTGATAACAATTGTATCGTTTACACGCTTCCAGACAAACTCCACGCCTTTCTCAGGGTCTTCCGGAATAGAAAGCACCAGCTCGCCCGCTTCCTTGTTCTTTCTATCGGTCCAGATACGGGCAGGAAATGTAAGCTCAACCGTACCGGGCTGATGCGTCTGCTGACCGGACAGAGCAAAGTCAATCTGGAACTGCTGATTCGTCACAATGTCGGTTTCAGGCTTCGGATCCAGATTCAGCCTTCCAAAATAAGCAGGCTTTTCCTCTCCGTCGCTCTTACTGAGCCAGCGGACAAGCAGTCTTTCGATAGTCGTATTATCAACTGTTACAGGCTGCTGAGTTGGAGGAACACTCCAGTCTGTATTGTCATCAGTCTCCCCCGCTATAGTTGCAACGGAAGCGCTGTTAACAGCAGCCGCCGTCTCTTTTTCCAATTCTGATATCTGAAGCAGAGGATGATCGGCAGATTCACCTGTACTCATCAGATTATATTCATCGTCATTATTACCAAAAATGTCGCCTTCGTTTATTTCAGTAATGGCATCATCTACGCCATAGGCGGCAATCAGCGCTGAAAGCTTTGCGCCGTTCTCATCTGTATCCTCGGCAACATAGCCACCTTTAGAAGAATCAGAAAGAGAATCTATGACATCGGTATCAGTATTACTCTCAACGCCGACTACTGTAATACCGGCATTTTTCGCCATGCTGACAGCACGGTCGAAAACAACACTGCCTTCTGCGCTCTTAGCGTCAAAGGACAGGCTGATTACGTTAACACCCTGTTTTACCGCATACGAAACAGCGGCATATATGCCGGACAGTCTACCGACTCCGCGGCTGTCAAACGCTTTTATGGACAAAACAGAAGTTTTATCGCGAATGCTTTTTACGGTGCCAAGCATTGCTGTACCATGACCGTTATCATCAACACCGTCACCGCCGATAACAGAAACAAAGTCAACTTCCCCGTTTGCCGCACCGGTATCTATAATTGCAACGTCATACTTAGATTTATTTGAAAACACTTTCTTAGAGCTTGGTTCTGTATTGTCCGGATTCGGAATTTTTCCGTCCTCCATAGTTTTATCAATACCAAGCAATAGATTCAACTGAGTGAACGCGTCAGATACGGAATCTGAAAAATCTGACCCTGATGCGTCTGTGTAATCGTCACCGGCGATATACACAGTTCTATCAGGCTCAACAAAATCTGCGATTCCGTAATAGTATTTGTACGCTTCCTTTGTTTGAGCCTCGTCTGCAAAAGCAAGTATGTATATGCCGTCATACTCAGAGAGAACCTGCTCATCCTCTTTAAATATAGACGCATTATTAGTTGCTACCAACAACCGCCTTGACGAAAAATCAATACCGTCAAGGGATACATTGCCTGCAGGCTTAGCCGCAGTCTCTGTGATTTGGGTAGAATCGTCAACAGTTTCTGTCGCAGCGAACAAAACCGTGTTCGGAACTGCCGAGAAACAAATCACGAGAGACAGTACAAATGCCAATACTCTTTTTGTTTTCATCTTCATCTTCTTCTGCTCCTTTTTTATGTTAATAGTTATTGTCAATTTTATCACAAATATTTTACATTTTCAAGTATTTTTTGTTAAAATTATTATTTTTGACCACCTAATTGGTAAAAGTTGCCACAGTTTATTTAAAAAATAATTATCGCATTCAAAATATCCTTTAAATTCCGTATCGTAGCCTGTTTCGCAGAATTTTAACGAATGTATTGTCACTCCCGCGGGAATTGTATAATAAATTTCCTCGCCGTTGAGCCAACCCAGGCACTCATATTCCTGTTCTCCGTCACGGGTGTAATACACAGCCATAACGCTCTTTGTTTCGTACAATAAATCATCATAGGTGTCGGACTTGTATTCGTATCCATGCTAAAATTCCTCCACGTACTAATTATAGTTTTAGAAAAAATCATGTCAACACTATGACTTACGGATTTAATACAGAAAAAAGGCAGGCACGGCATGAATTATGCTGTATCTGCCTCTTAATTTCAGTCAGACAAATTATTATTCAATTCCGACTACCTCATATCCCGCGTCTGTCACGGTTTTAGTAAGCGTTTCGTTGCTTACGTCCTTATTAAGCGTTACAACCGCCTGACCGCCGTTATCAAGCGTCACCTCAGCTGTCACGCCGTCAATGGCGTTAAGCGCGTCTGATACCCTTCCTGTGCAATGCGAGCACATCATACCGTTGATTCTGATTGTTTTTGTCATTTTATTTTCCTCCTTGATTTTATTTTCTTTTATTTTTTCAACCGGTGCATCACTACGCTTTGGTTTGAAAAATCTTAACCTGAGAGCGTTTGATACAACGAATACTGAGCTGAAGCTCATTGCAAGCGCGGCAATCATCGGGTTTAGCTTCAATCCAGCTATTCCGTAAAGCACTCCCGCCGCAATCGGTATACCGAGCACGTTATAGAAAAACGCCCAGAACAGGTTTTCTTTTATATTCTTTATCGTGGCGCGGCTAAGCTCTATTGCCGTCACCACATCCTGTAAGCCGCTTTTAACGAGAACTATATCGGCTGATTCAATCGCTATATCAGTTCCGGCTCCGATAGCAATGCCTACGTCCGCGCGGGTCAGAGCGGGAGCGTCATTTATACCGTCACCGACCATTGCAACTCTGTGTCCTTCATTTTGCAACTTACGAACCTCGGCTTCCTTATCGGCCGGAAGCACCTCGGCTATAGCTTTTGTTACTGAAATCTGATTTTTGATAGCCTCTGCAGTTATTTTATTATCACCCGTAAGCATTATAATGTCAAGACCCATTTTCCGCATATCCTCTATCGCCTGCTTACTGTCCTTCTTTATCGTGTCAGCAGCGGCGATAATACCGATAAATTTATTATCCGCGGCAAAATAGAGAGCTGTTTTCCCCTCAGAGGCAAACCGTGTATCCTCAGCGGTTTCTATTCCGTTTTCTTTCATCATTCTGTAGTTTCCCGCAAGAATTGTCTTTCCGTCTATAACGCCTTTTACGCCCTGACCTTCTATCTGGTTAAAATCGGTGACGTTTTTAAGACTCAGTTCTTCTGCTTTTTCCAATATCGCTTTAGCAAGAGGATGCTCTGACTTCACTTCCACCGAAGCCGCCAATATAAGCAGCTCCTTCTCAGAAACGCTCACCGGACATACATCTGTTACTGACGGTCTGCCTTCTGTTATAGTGCCCGTTTTATCAAGCACCACAGTATCAATTTTATGCGCCGTTTCAAGACTTTCGGCGGATTTTATAAGTATTCCGTACTGAGCGCCGCGTCCTGTTCCGACCATGATAGCCGTTGGGGTTGCGAGTCCTAACGCGCACGGGCATGATATAACAAGCACCGAAATTCCCATTGACAATGCAAAGCTTATTCCGTATCCCAATATAAGCCATACTATCACAGTAACAGCGGCAATCGATATTACGGCGGGAACGAATATACCAGCGACCTTATCGGCAAGCTTTGAAATAGGCGCTTTTGAAGAAGAAGCTTCTTCAACAAGGCGGATTATCTGCGAGAGAGTTGTATCCTCGCCCACCTTTTCGACTTCAAATTTAAAATATCCTGATTTGCATATAGTCGCGCCGGTAACACTGTCGCCTACATTCTTTTCTACTGCTATACTTTCGCCGGTGATAGCTGACTCGTCAACTGTACCGTTACCCTCTGTTACGCGTCCGTCAAGCGGCACCGCCTGCCCCGCTTTCACAACAACAATTTCGCCTACTCTGACATCTTCAACCGATACAACCGTTTCTTTTCCATCGCGTATTACTGACGCTGTTTTCGGCGTGAGGTCAACAAGCTTTTCTATCGCCTGCGAGGTCTTACCCTTCGCGCGCGCTTCAAGGAATTTACCGACTGTTATAAGCGTCAGAATAGTTGCGGAGGATTCAAAATACAAATCCATCATATGTGAGTGAGCCGCATCCATATTGCCATGTCCTAAGGCATAGCCAATCAGGTATAGCGTAACCACGCCATGCACAAACGCCGCACCGGAGCCTATCGCTATCAGCGCGTCCATATTGGGCGCACGATGGATAAGAGTTTTAAAACCGTTTATGAAGTATTTTCTGTTAACGTAAATTATCGGAAGCGTCAACAGAAGCTGAGTAAATGCGAATGTAACCGCGTTCTCGCTGCCATGAAAAATCCCGAGAAACGGAAATCCCCACATATGCCCCATTGATATATACATCAGCGGTACAAGGCACGCTATTGACACAATCAGACGGAATTTCACAGATGAAATCTCATCATTTGTTTTTGTATCCTTTATTTCCTTCTCTCCTGCCACTGCTGCGCCGTAGCCACCCTCTTTAACAGCGTTTATTATATCCGTTACAGTTACTGTATTTTCATCAAAATCCACCTGCATGTTATTCCTTAAAAGATTTACATTTACGCTGTTTACTCCTTTAAGCTTACTCACACTCTTTTCCACATGCGCGCTGCACGCGCTGCACGTCATACCGGTCACATCAAATTTTTCTTTCATTATATTTTCACCTCTTGTTCGGGAACTTTTATATTGATTTTATGCAATTTTCATGTTATTATTTTACTACAAATTATTTATTATTCAAGTACGCACTTTTTTGACATATACTATCAAAAACGATAGTGTGAAATTTTCATGAAAGGATGACAGATATGAAACAGTCTTACATATGTCCGGTAGAGTCTACTCTTGAAATTATCAGCGGGAAATACAAGCCGCTTATTTTATGGCATTTATCTGGCGAAACACTCAGATTCAACCAGCTTCAGAAGCTGCTCCCCTCCGCCACGCCGAAAATGCTGACGCGCCAGCTTCGGGAGCTTGAAAGCGACGGGCTTATTTTGAGAAAAGTATATCCTGTAGTACCGCCGAAGGTAGAATATTCACTCTCGGACACCGGAAAAAGCTTTATCCCTATTCTCAATGATATATGCGACTGGGGAAATAAATATCTCAGGTCAAACAATGTATGTCCGAACTGCTCTATGGTTAGCGAAAACGAATAAATAAAGGAGATGTTCAAAAGCGCTTAGCTTTGACACATCTCCTTTATTATCATAATTACTTTAATTTATATGCAATATCATTCCAGAATATCTCTTTTTCAAAATTCTCCACAGTTGTATCTGCTCCGATATGAACATATTCAATTCCCATCATGTCCGCCCAATCTTTCATCATTTCAGCGGTGATGTCATACGAAAGCACACTATGATGCGCGCCGCCCGCTATAATCCAGCATTCTGCTGATACTTCAAGAGACGGAAGAGGCTTCCACATTACACCCGCTACAGGCAGCTTCGGCATTGGTTTAAGCGGATTGCATGCCTTTATATCGTTTACGATAAGTCTCATTCTGCCGCCCATGTCCACGAGTGACGCTACAATCGCATCGCCGTTCTTGGAGCCGAATACCAGTCTTGCAGGGTCGCCCTTGCCGCCTATACCTAATGGGTGTACCTGGATTTTCGGCTTGTCCGCCGCAACAAGCGGGCATACCTCAAGCATATGCGCTCCCAGGATATGTTCATTACCCTTTTCAAGATGATATGTGTAGTCCTCCATGAACGCTGTACCGCCGTCCATGCCCTCAGCCATAGCCTTCATGATAGCGTCCATAGCGGCAACCTTCCAGTCGCCCTCCGCGCCGAAGCCGTAGCCATCAGCCATCATATTCTGAGCAGCAAGTCCCGGAAGCTGTTCAAGCTCATGAAGCGTGTCAAAATGCGTTACGAACGCGCTATAGTCATACTCCTCGCATATCTTTCTTATAGCAATTTCTTCCTTAGCCTGATAGCGTACCGCCGCGATATTATCAGTGTCCATATCATAGCGGCTCTCATACTCAGCCATTTTTGCGTCTATTTCTGCTTCTGTTACTTCATTTAAAACATCAACAAGATCGCCAAGCGCTCTGTATTCAACATCCCAGCCGAACTTTATCTCAGCCTCTACCTTATCGCCCTCTGTAACAGCAACCTGACGCATATTGTCGCTGAAACGAACCATTTTCAGTTCCTGACTAAGAGCATAACCGCACGCGCTTCTCATCCAGTTTGAAAGCTTCTTTTGCGGCTCTTCGTCCTGCCAGTAGCCAACGATAATCTTTCTCGGCATACGAAGTCTTGAGCCGATGAAGCCGTGTTCTCTGTCACCGTGCGCCGACTGATTGAGGTTCATGAAATCCATGTCAATCTCGTTCCATGGAATTTCACGGTTATACTGTGTGTGGAAATGACAATAAGGCTTTTTGAAGTTCTTTAAACCGTTAATCCACATCTTAGACGGGCTGAACGTGTGCATCCATGCGATAACGCCCGCGCAGTTATCGTCATAAGACGCGTCCTTGAAAATCTTTGTGATTTCTGCCGGAGTTTTAACTGTCGGCTTAAGCACAATCTTACACGGCAGCTTGCCTGACGCATTAAGTCCTTCAACCATAGCTTCAGAGTCCTTTGCAACCTGATCAAGGGTCTCCTGACCGTACAGGAACTGACTGCCTGTTATGAACCAAAATTCAAATTCTTTTATTGACCTCATTTTTCTTTCTCCTTTTCCGGTTAATACATTCATTATATATGAAAATATTTACTTTTTCAATAGATTTTGTTGTATTTCAGCTAAATATTTTTCTACGCTCTCGCATCGCATAAATCCTGACATCACACACGCGCCCGCCGCGCCTGTTTCCTGTGTCAGAGATACGTTTTCAGGACTGATTCCGCCTATTGCGTATACGGGTATAGACACGGCTTTAACCGTTTCCCTGAGATATTCCAATCCTCTGGGTTCGAGTCCTTTTTTACAGTCAGTCACAAATATATGTCCCGCAATCACGTAATCCGCGCCCATTTCCTGAGCTTTTAACGCTTCCTCAGGTGAATGAACGGAAACACCGACTGTTTCAAAATCATCTTTCACATTTTCATTCATCATAGAAAACGGAAGATGTATTTTTTTTACACCCATTCTTTTAGCCGTATCTCGATAGGTATGAAGTATCACATCGGGACAGACTTCTATTATTTCTCTTGCAAGTCTTTCATATTCCGCTCCGCTCAAATCCTTTTCACGGAGAATTACGGAAATGCCCGCGTTATGAAGCTCTCTTGCTCTTTCCTTCAAATCGCTGCATAGCTGTCTGTTTGTCACACATATAATCTTAAACATAAATATAATCACTCATTACCGGCTGCAAGCCCTGGTTTTTTATAGCTTCAAATACCTCGTCCACATTTCTCGAATCGGATATTTCAAACTGTTCGTCACCCTTTTTATCACCCGCATGACCGCCTATTCCCACATCAACGCCCGCGCTGATTTTGGTCGCAGCGATGTTAATCACATTATCGCGGAACCGTTCACACTCACGCGTGGAAATCGTTATAGCCGCGAACGGCATGAAAATTCTGTAAGCGCATATTACCTGCAAAAGCTGTCTCTCATGCACGTCCTTCGGGTTTATTTTGTCATTGTTTAATATGGGTCTCAGGCGCGGACATGAAAACGCTATTTCCGCATGAGGGTATTTTTTCTGTAACAGGTATGCATGCATGCCCGTTGCAAACGCGTCTTTTCTGAAATCGTCAAGTCCTAAAAGCGCCGCGAAGCCTACACCGCGCATACCGCCCATAACTGCGCGTTCCTGCGCGTAAAAGCGGTACGGGAATATTCTTTTGTGCCCCTCAAGATGAAGCGTTTCATATTTATCGCTGTTATACGTCTCCTGAAATACAGTCACAAAGTCCGCGCCGCTTTTATGCAGCTTTGCGTATTCATCGCTGTTCATCGGATAAACCTCAACACCGACAACCTTAAAATATTTCTTCGCAATCGCGCACGCGGAAGCAATATAATCAACGTCGGACATTTTTCTACTCTCTCCTGTCAGGATGAGTATTTCCTGCAAGCCCGTTTTTGCAATCTCAGCCATTTCACGCTCGATTTCTTCTTCTGTAAGTTTTGCACGGCGGATTTTATTATAACAGTTAAATCCGCAGTATATGCAGTAGTTTTCGCAGTAATTTGCTATGTAGAGCGGCGTGAACATTGCTATTGAGTTTCCGAAATGTTTGCGCGTCTCTCTTTGCGCCCTCTGTGCCATTTCTTCAAGATAAGGCAGAGCCGCAGGAGAAAGCAGCGCGCCGAAATCCTCCGGTGTGAGCGTGTCACGGGAAAGCGCCAACAAAACATCGCGCTCAGTGTATTTGTCATAGTCGTAAGCTTCCATAGCTGATATGACTTTATCAAGCATGTCCGACTCGATAATCTCCATACCTTCCATATATTCCATATGATTCATATTTAATCCTCCATTCACAAAAAGCGAATTTGTAACGCGTGAAAGGCCGGTCGCAAATTTCATTTGTTGCTCGCCCATACAACCGGGAACCGAGCATGTTGCCCTTTTGAGGAACGTCGACGTATGCGGATACGCGGGGTTCTGATAAAGGGTGAGATGCGACGCTTATTTTCCGCGTTAGCCTCCATTAATCATGCAGAAATCCAGTAAGCGGCGATGATGCTCTTGCGCCTGTCTCTACAACTGAACCCATGCCGGCAAGATATGCCGCGCGTCCCGCTTCTATAGCCCGCTTGAACGCATGCGCCATTGCCGGGACATCTCCCGCCGTTGCGATTGCAGTATTAGCCATCACAGCCGCCGCGCCCATTTCCATTGCCTCACACGCCTGAGATGGTCTGCCTATGCCGGCGTCCACGATTATAGGCAAGTCGATTTCATCTATGAGTATCTTTATAAATTCCTTTGTGCAAAGTCCCTTGTTTGAGCCAATCGGTGAACCGAGCGGCATTATGCATGCTGCGCCCGCGTTTTGCAGGTCTCTTGCAAAGTTTAAATCAGGGTACATATACGGCATTACAACAAAGCCTTCCTTGGCAAGTGTTTCCGTAGCTTTAAGAGTTTCGTAGTTATCAGGCAAAAGATATTTAGTGTCCCTGATTGCTTCGATTTTTACAAAGTCGCCACATCCCATTTCACGCGCAAGACGCGCTATTCTGACAGCCTCATCTGCGTTCCTCGCGCCTGAGGTGTTCGGCAGAAGCGTTACATTCTTTGGGATATAGTCAAGTATATTCTCTGTTTCGCCTCCCTGCGCGCGGCGCAGCGCAAGCGTGATTATCTGCGCTCCGGCATTTTCCACCGCTGCTTTTATCAGTTCAAGCGAATACTTTCCAGAACCCAAAATAAATCTTGATGTAAATTCGTGTCCGTTCAGAATTAGTTTATCTTCCATTTTTTTCTCTCCTTTTTTTGTTATGCGTACACAACACTTCGCGCAAGCACGAACAACAATGTCATACATATTTTGTTACATAAAATAAAGTACATACATTGTTTGTCTTGTGGTGTGCGTTGTTTACGTTTTTAGCGAAATGCAACCGAGCCGCCGCCCATAAAGTGCACTATTTCTATAGTGTCTCCGTCCTTTATGGCTGTGGTATCGTAATCTTCCTTTTTTATAATAATGCCGTTTATTTCGACAACTATTATCTCGCGTCTGTAGCCGCGCTTTTCAAGAAGCTCTGTTACAGTCGCAAAATTTTCACTTTCCTGTTTGCCGTTTAGTGTAATCATGTTTTTCCTCCTTCGATAACAAAAAAAGCTACACAAAGAAGCATCTACACCCGTGGTGGTGTACCCCTTCGTGTAACTCATAGTTTCACTCTATAATGATTATATCATATTTTCAGAATTTGTCAAGTACTCAATTTCCACTAAAATGGGCGGTTCATTTGAACCGCCCATTTTAATTGCTTTTTCTTATTAATACATTCCGCCCATGCCGGGGTCCATTGCGGGACCTGCCGCAGGTGGTTCAGGAATATCTGTTACAAGGCTTTCTGTTGTAAGCACCATTGACGCAACAGACGCCGCGTTCTGCAATGCGCTTCTTGTAACCTTTACAGGGTCAACGATACCTGCTGAAAGCATATCAACATATTCCTCAGTAAGAGCGTTGAAGCCCTTGCCTGTGTCACAAGCTTTAACCTTATCAACGATTACTGAGCCTTCAAGACCTGCATTCTTTGCAATCTGCCATGCAGGCTCTTCAAGCGCCTTAAGAACAATTGAAACGCCTGTCTTTTCATCGCCTTCCGTTTCCTCAATCAATGCCGCCACAGTCGGAATCACATCAATATAGCTTGTTCCGCCGCCTGCGATAATACCCTCTTCAACAGCCGCCTTTGTAGCTGAAAGAGCGTCCTCAATACGGAGCTTCATTTCCTTCATCTCTGTTTCAGTAGCCGCGCCTACCTTGACAACTGCAACACCGCCGGCAAGCTTTGCAAGTCTTTCCTGAAGCTTTTCCTTATCAAAATCAGATGTTGACGCTTCAAGCTCGCGTCTAATCTGTGCTACTCTATCTGCAATAGCTTCCTTATTTCCCGCACCGTCAACAATTATTGTTGTTTCCTTCTGTATCTTAACCTGTCTTGCGCTGCCGAGCTGCGAAAGCTGAGTGTCCTTAAGCTCAAGACCAAGCTCTTCGCTTATTACCTGACCGCCTGTAAGAATAGCTATATCCTGAAGCATTTCCTTACGTCTGTCACCAAAGCCCGGAGCCTTTACGGGAACGCATACGAATGTACCGCGCAGCTTATTAACGATAAGAGTTGAAAGAGCTTCACCCTCAACATCCTCGGCAATTATTACCATCTTTCTGCCTGCCTGCATTACCTGCTCAAGAAGCGGCAGAATTTCCTGTATGTTTGAAATCTTCTTATCTGTTATAAGAATGAACGGATCGTCAAGCACAGCTTCCATTTTTTCTGTGTCTGTCACCATGTACGGCGTGATATAGCCTCTGTCGAACTGCATACCCTCGACAATTTCCGAATATGTTTCCGCTGTTTTGCTTTCTTCGACTGTGATAACACCGTCAGATGTCACCTTCTCCATAGCCTCGGCAATAAGCTCGCCTATTTCCTCGCTTGCCGCCGATACAGCCGCAACTCTCGCAATATCCTCCTTGCCCTGAACCTGCTTAGCAGTCTTTAAGAGCTTTTCCACTGCCGCGTCTACAGCCTTCTGGATACCCTTTCTGACAATCATCGGGTTAGCGCCTGCAGCGACATTTTTAAGTCCTTCGCGCACAAGAGCCTGAGCTAAAAGCGTAGCGGTGGTAGTACCGTCACCTGCAACATCGTTTGTCTTGGTCGCAACCTCTTTTACAAGCTGAGCACCCATGTTTTCAAACGGGTCCTCAAGTTCAATCTCCTTTGCGATTGTAACGCCGTCATTTGTGATAAGCGGCGCGCCGAATTTCTTGTCAAGAACAACATTTCTGCCCTTGGGACCAAGTGTAATCTTCACTGTATCCGCAAGCTGGTTTATTCCGCTCTCTAAAGCGCGTCTCGCTTCCTGTCCGTATTTAATCTGTTTAGCCATTTCTTTAACCTCCTATATTATTAGTCCACTATTGCAAGTATATCACTCTGGCGTAAAATTGTGTATTCCTCGCCATCTACCTTTACTTCCGTACCCGCATATTTCGACATGAGTACCTTATCGCCAACGGAAACCTCCATCTTTACTTCCTTTCCGTCTACAACTCCACCCGGTCCTACCGCAACAATCTCGGCAACCTGCGGCTTTTCCTGAGCCTTGGAAGTAAGGATGATACCGCTCTTTGTTGTTTCCTCCGCCTCAAGCATCTTTAAAACTACTCTGTCTGCTAATGGTCTGATATTCATTATATACAACCTCCTGATTTATTAAGGATCGTTAGCACTCACTTGTATCGAGTGCTAACAATGATATTATGTGCCTTTTTATATCATTCTGCAAAGCTTGTTTTCTCAATATTTTACCATATTTTCTCAATTTTTCATGTTTTTTCTTTTAATTTCTTTCATTATCTCATCTTTCATGTTTTAACAATTTGTTCACAAACCGGAACTTCAGACATGTCTGATTAGCTTACAAAGTTTTCAAACATTTGCTGAGCAGCCTCCAAACGGTCAAACCTCACCCCATCTTTCAGTTCTTTTATATCCTGCCGCGGAAATATACTTTCGCTTATTTCTTCACTCATTATAACTGATTTATTTTCACCTATGCATTTGTATATTTTTAAAATTCCGTCTTCAATTATCACCTCATACTCGGGACTTCTCCTTTCTTCAACTTCCTGCTCTGACCATGCGGCATACATTGTCGGTTCGGGAAACGTTCCTTCATTATTTATTTCACGACGTCCAATCGCGTAGCCTCCGAAAAAAAATAATGCTACAAGTAATAGATATGATGAAATTAGTAACGTATTCTTCAAAATTTTCATAATAATCTCCATTCCGCCTTACGGCACAAATCATAATGTGGAAAAGAAACAAGCAGGTCATCCTTTTGAGGAACGCCGACGTATGCGGATACTTCAAGTTTCGATAAAGGGTGAGATGCGCCGTTTATTTTTCACGTTATTTCCTCCAGATATTTTTTGTGATTATACCCATATATCTCCTGTTTTATACTTTAAAATAACATTTAAAAATAAAGGTTGCAAATTTTTACATTTTAGGATATAATTATTATGTACAAATATCTTTACAGACAGGAGGAGATATTATGGCAGATAACAACAAAAGAAACGGGCGAAACTCCAAATATACGTCAAGTAATGATTTTGACTGGGAAGAGTATGACATGATAACATCAGGAGCATCTACCACGCCGAGACGACGCAGGCAGAGCTCTGCTTCTTCGCGCTCTTCCTCCGGACGTCCTCAACCGCAGCGTACTTCTTCGGGATATTCCTCAACTCCCTCTGCTTCAAGACGCCGCACCAACGGAAAGACTCAGCGCAAGCGCAAGAAGCAGCTGACAGAAAAGCAGCTTCGTTTCAGACGTCGTCTGAGATTTACATTATTTATGACTATATTCATAATTGTTGTAATAGGCACCGGTATGACTGTCGGTATGTATGCCGCCGTATCCCGTGAAATAAAGGATATGAATATACAGTCTCTGGCGCTTAACTATTCCTCTTTCATATACTACGAGGATGAGGGAGGCAACGTGCAGGAACTGGAGCAGATTCAGGGAGAAGACAATCGTATATGGATTGATTCATCGCAAATCCCGCAGGTTATGAAAGACGCGATGGTTTCCATCGAGGATGAGAGATTTTATAAGCATCACGGCGTTGATATTAAACGTACTGCCGGAGCGACTGTAAAATGGGTTCTTGCAAAAGCAGGTATCGGCAGTTCAAGCTACGGCGGAAGTACCATAACTCAGCAGGTTATAAAAAACATAACAAACGAAAAAGAAAACAAACCGTCGCGTAAGATTAAGGAAATGATGCGCGCAATCGCTCTCGAAAGACAGCTTACTAAGGACGAGATACTTACTATGTATTTAAACATAGTATATTTTGCAAACAGTTGTAACGGTGTTGAGGCGGCATCAAACACATACTTTAACAAAAACGCGCTTGAACTTACTCTGGCAGAAGCCGCATCAATCGCAGGAATAACGCAATTCCCGTCCGAATATGATCCGTTTGTGCATCCTGATCACAATATCGAAAAAAGAAATATTGTACTCGGTAAAATGCTTCAACTCGGATATATAAATGAAGCGCAATATGCCGAAGCGGCATCAAGCAATCTTACTGTAAGTAATGCTCATAAGTCAAACCATGGAAAAATAACATCATACTTTGTGGATCAGGTTGTGGCTGATGTTATAAGCGATCTTATGACCCAAAAAGGCTATTCATACGATTTTGCCACTCAACAGGTATATAACGGCGGACTGAAAATTTATTCCACCGTAGATCCTAACATACAGGGCATTATGGAGGATGTGTTTACGGATCCCTCCAACTTCCCCTCCACCGGCAAAGGCGCACAGTCGGCTATGGTTATAATAGATCCATATACCGGCAAGATACGCGGACTGATTGGCGGACTTGGCGAAAAAACTGATATACGCGGCTGGAACAGAGCAACTCAGTCTAAACGTCAGCCCGGCTCCTCAATAAAACCGCTTTCTGTTTATGCTCCTGCGATTGACACAGGTAAAATTACTGAAGTGACTGTACTTCACGACGAAGAAACCGCTTTTGGTAATGATAAATGGACACCTAAGAACGCATATTCAGGATTTTTGGGCGATATGACTGTTAAAGAAGCAGTGGCGCGCTCATCAAACATTCCGGCGGTAGAAGTTCTTGACATGACAGGGGTATCCACATCATATAGCTATTTACAGAACAAATTCCATATCACTACACTTGAGGATGGCGATAAGAACTTCAGTTCTCTTGCTTTGGGTGGTCTTACGCAGGGTGTTACTGTTAAGGAAATGGCAGGCGCTTACTGCACTTTTGTGAACAGCGGAAAATACATTACACCATACACTTATACTCAGGTTCTCGATTCGACCGGGCAGGTTATACTCCGAAACGACGCAGTTCCCGTACAGGCAATCAGTGCAGCATCGGCGTATATAACAGCTGATCTGCTTTATGGCGTTGTTAACTCATCATTTGGTACAGGAAGAGGCGCAGGACTTGATTCCGGCATGGCAACATACGGAAAAACAGGAACGACTGATGATGACTGTGATAAGTGGTTCGTAGGCTTTACACCATACTATGTTGGCGCATGCTGGTACGGTTTTGATACACCATCATCAATATCAGCCGCCGGTGTTTCCGGAAACCCAACTGTGACTGCGTGGAATCTTGTGATGGATCGTATACACTCGTCACTCAATATAAAAGAACTTCCAAAACCCAACAATATTGTTGAAGCAGAGGTGTGTGAATATTCAGGAATGCTTGCCACTTCTTCATGTCCTTCTGTGAGCGGATATTTCGTTGAGGGAACTCAGCCAAAATCCTATTGTGACGACATAACACACTCAAGAGGCTCAGAAAGAACTCCTGAACCTACTGAGTCTGCCCCACCGCAAAATGAACCAACTGTCAATCCAACAGTTGAATCGAATTCAGATTCCACAGATTCAAATTCATCTTCGTCATCGTCTTCATCAAACTCGGGTTCATCATCGTCTTCGTCATCATCGTCATCATCGTCGAATGAAAGCAGTTCAAGCAGCGGAAATGACAGTAACAGCTATTCATCGTCAGGATCTGACACATCTTCAGGTGATGATTACAGCGGTGACACCAGTTCAAGCGATGATAGTTCCGACAGTTCCTCAGACGGATCATCGGATGACAACAGCGCTGAATAATCGACAATACATTATAAAATATTAATATCATAAAAAGGCTGCTGCAAGTTTTGGGAATTTTCAAACTTGCAGCAGCCACTTTATTATCTTCGCTTTATTCCGAGAACATAGGTGTTGATAAATATCTTTCACCGGTATCCGGTAAAAGCGCCACTATGGTCTTTCCTTTATTCTCAGGTCTCTTTGCTATTTCCGTAGCAGCCCACACAGCCGCTCCCGATGAAATACCAACCAGCACTCCCTCTGTCCGCGCTATAGCTTTTCCGGTTTTGAATGCATCTTCATTCTCTACCTTTATTATCTCGTCATAAACTTCGGTGTTCAGTGTGTCAGGCACAAATCCTGCACCTATTCCCTGTATTTTATGCGGTCCCGCCGTTCCCTCTGACAATACCGGTGATGCTGCCGGTTCAACAGCGATTATCTTTACATCCGGATTTTTTGACTTTAAATATTCACCCACGCCGGAAACTGTTCCGCCGGTGCCTACTCCGGCAACAAATATATCAACCTTTCCGTCAGTATCTTCCCAGATTTCAGGACCGGTTGTAGCCCTGTGATATGCAGGATTTGCAGGATTCGTGAACTGGCTCGGAATAAAGCTTCCCTCTATTTCCCTGCTCAGTTCCTCAGCCTTTGCAATAGCGCCTTTCATTCCCTTTGCGCCGTCTGTAAGTACCAGCTCAGCTCCGTATGCCTTCAGAAGATTTCGTCTTTCGATACTCATTGTTTCAGGCATTGTGATAATAAGTCTGTAGCCTCGCGCCGCCGCGACTGACGCAAGACCTATACCTGTGTTTCCCGATGTCGGCTCTATGATAACTGCACCCGGTTTAAGCGCGCCCTTCTGTTCAGCATCGTCTATCATTGCCTTTGCTATTCTGTCCTTTACAGAACCCGCCGGATTAAAATATTCCAGCTTGGCTATAACTTTCGCGTCTAAATCATTCGCCTTTTCATAGTTTACAAGCTCTAAAAGCGGTGTGCCGCCTATAAGGTCGGTGATTTTCTGATACACCTTTGACATTTTTACTCCTTCTTTCTTTTATTAATATTCAAACCTTCCTCGCCTATACAATCCGGAAAAGGTGAGGAAGGCTTCTTATTTATTTTTATTATTTTACTGCTGCAAATGCGTTGTCAAGTGCTGCAAGTAAGTCATCAATATTCTCCGTACCGATTGAAAGTCTGATTGTATTTGGCTTTATCCCCTGCTCCCTTAGCTCCTCATCATTGCACTGTGAATGAGTTGTTGTTGCCGGGTGAATTACAAGCGACTTCGAGTCGGCAACATTCGCAAGAAGCGAGAATATTTCAAGGTTGTCAATAAACTTATGCGCTTCTTCAATTCCACCCTTAATCTCAAATGTGAATATGCTTCCGCCGCCATTCGGGAGATACTTTTTATATAACTCATGACTCGGCTCTGACGGCAAAGACGGATGATGCACCGCTTCAACCTGCGGATGGTTATTAAGATACTCAACAATCTTCAAAGCGTTTGAAACATGACGCTCAACACGCAGCGAAAGAGTTTCAAGTCCCTGCAGGAAGATGAACGCATGGAACGGTGAAAGTGTTGCGCCCGTATCACGCAGAAGAATTGCACGAATATATGTTACAAAGGCAGCAGGGCCTACAGCCGCTGTGAAGCTTACGCCGTGATATGACGGGTTCGGCTTAACGAACTGCGGGAACTTACCGGAGGTTTCCCAGTCAAACTTACCGCTGTCTATAATCACGCCTCCGATTGCCGTACCGTGACCGCCGATGAACTTTGTCGCGCTGTGAACAACAATATCCGCGCCGTATTCAATCGGTCTTACAAGATACGGAGTAGCAAATGTTGAGTCAACTACCAGCGGAATATTATGCTTATGCGCAACAGCTGCAATTTTCTCGATATCAATCAGATTTGAATGAGGATTGCCGAGAGTTTCGATGAATATCGCCTTTGTGTTTTCCTGAATTGCTGCCTCGAATGAGCCTTCAACCTCAGGGTCAACAAATGTTGTGCTTATTCCGTATGCCGGAAGCGTATGCTCAAACAGGTTATATGTGCCGCCGTAGATTGTCTTTGAAGCAACAATATGGTCTCCGGCAAATGCAAGCGCTTGAATTGCGTATGTAATCGCAGCCGCGCCTGATGCCGTTGCCAGCGCTGCCACACCGCCTTCAAGAGCGGCTATTCTCTGCTCGAATATATCCTGTGTCGGATTTGTTAATCTACCGTAGATATTACCGGCATCACGCAGCCCGAAACGATCAGCCGCGTGTTGTGAATTGTGGAACACGAACGATGTTGACGCGTAAATCGGAACAGCTCTTGCATCTGTAACCGCGTCCGCCTGCTCCTGTCCTATATGTAATTGTTTTGTTTCAAATTTCCATTCTTTGTTTGCCATTTTTCATTACCTCTTTCTGTTTATTATATTTAATATGGATTGCTTTTCTGTTTTATGCCTTAACAGCTACACATTCGTCCGCTGTATATATTACTTGAAATTATAGCTTTCACGCTATCCCTTCTTTCATTTCTTAATTTCCCATAGGATTACTATGATTTATAGTATACCACATTTTTCTTATTTGTCAATACCTTTTTTATAATTTTTTTATTTAAATCAAAAACTCCCGAAACCAAGCTCCAATACTTAGTCTCGGGAGTTTCTCACTTTCTTCATGTTTTCTATAATTATATTTCTTGCGTAAATTGCCTGTTCCTTCGTTGCGTCAGGAGTATCTTTAAGCGGATACTCTATACCCAGCTCTTCATACTTTTTCTTTCCCATTGAATGATACGGAAGCACGTCAAGCGCTTTTATATTCCTGTATTTGCCGATATAAGCGCCTAAGCGCGCTAATTGGTTATCGTCAAGAGTAATACCCGGCACTATAACGTGGCGTATCCATACGGGTTTATTATTTTCCGAAAGATAATCAAGATAGCTGAGCACATTTTTATTTGACATAGCTGTGAGCTTTTCATGCTCTTCATCATCAATATGCTTTATATCAAGCATGACGAGGTCGCATACCTCATGAAGCTTGTCAAAATTATCCTTTTTATCGCGCGAGAAAAGTATTCCTGACGTATCAAGGCAGGTGTGTATCCCCTTTTCTTTAGCCTTAGTAAAAAGCTCTAAAAGGAAATCAAACTGCATAAGCGGCTCTCCGCCTGTCGCGGTTATACCTCCGCTCTTATAAAAGCTTATTCCCTTTTCATATTCCGTCAAGATTTCCTCCGCGCTCATTTCTGCGCCGCCCTGCATTTTCCATGTGTCGGGATTATGGCAGTAAAGACAGCGCATGGGACAGCCCTGAAAAAAGACAACAAGCCTTATACCCGGTCCGTCTACAGTGCCGAAGGATTCAATAGAATGTACACGTCCTGTCATATACTGTCGTGGAATGTTCTGCTTATAACGTCGTCCTGCTGTTCCTTTGTAAGCTTGATGAAGTTTACAGCATATCCAGAAACCCTTACCGTAAGCTGAGGATATTTCTCAGGATGCTTCTGCGCGTCAAGCAGCGTTTCTCTTGTGAATACGTTTACATTAAGATGATGACCGCCTTTTTCTACATAGCCGTCTAAAAGATTTACTAAATTTTCAGCCTGTTGTGATGCCATTTTTCTATACCTCCTGATTACATTAGTCTATATTACCCTCACAGCAGCCTTCGTCAAGGTCAATTTCCAAATCACCCATGAATACCTGATCATCCTTGCCGAGAGCGCCGGGAATAATTGAGAATGTGTTTGAAATACCATCCTGCGCATCCTTAAACGGCAGCTTCGCCACCGATGAAAGAGATGCGACAGCACCGTGAGTGTCGCGTCCATGCATCGGATTCGCGCCCGGTGCAAGCGGAACTCCTGCCTTTCTTCCGTCCGGCGTGTTACCGGTCTTTTTACCGTATACCACGTTAGATGTGATTGTGAGTATCGACATTGTCGGAACACTATTGCGATAAGTGTGATGCTTTCTTATCTTGCTCATAAAGCTCTCCACTATAGTCGCGGCAATAGAATCAACTCTGTCATCATTGTTTCCGTATTTCGGGAAATCTCCCTCAACCTCATAGTCAACAACAACTCCGTTTTCGTCTCTTATACACTTTACCTTTGCATACTTAATCGCGCTTAATGAATCGGCAACAACCGAAAGTCCGGCGATACCGGTTGCAAAATACCTCTTCACTTCTCTGTCGTGCAAAGCCATCTGAATTTTCTCATAGCAATATTTATCATGCATATAATGAATGACATTAAGCGTGTTAACATACAGTCCCGCAAGCCATTCCATCATATCCTCATACTTCTGCATAACGTCCTCATAGTCAAGATAATCACCCTCAACTGCTCTGTACTTAGGACCTACCTGCACACCCATCCTTTCGTCCACGCCGCCGTTAATAGCATAAAGCAGACACTTTGCAAGGTTTGCTCTCGCGCCGAAGAACTGCATTTCCTTACCCAAGCGCATTGAAGATACGCAGCAGGCTATAGCATAATCGTCTCCGTGAGTTACGCGCATAAGGTCATCGTTCTCATACTGAATTGACGAGGTTTTTATCGACATTTCAGCGCAGTACAGCTTAAATTCGCGCGGAAGCCTTGTAGACCACAGCACAGTCAGATTCGGTTCCGGCGCAGTGCCTAAGTTTTCAAGCGTATGCAGATACCTGAACGAATTTTTTGTTACAAGCGGTCTGCCGTCTATGCCGATACCACCGATTGACTCCGTCACCCATGTCGGATCTCCTGAAAACAATTCATTATAATCGGGCGTTCTTGCAAACTTTACAAGACGCAGCTTCATAATGAAATGGTCGATATATTCCTGAGCCTCCTGCTCGGTTATAACGCCGTTTTTCAGGTCGCGTTCAATATAGATATCAAGGAATGTTGATGTTCTGCCGAGACTCATCGCCGCGCCGTTCTGCTCCTTGACAGCCGCCAGATAGCCGAAATACAGCCACTGAACAGCCTCCTTAGCATTTTTTGCAGGCTTCGAAATATCACAGCCATAAATATTACCAAGCTCCTTGAGATCCTCAAGTGCTCTTAGCTGCTCAGCCAATTCCTCGCGGAGTCTTATATTTTCATATGTCATTCTGACAAGCGATGTGGCAAGCTGATGCTGTTTGTCCTCAATCAGATAGTCCACTCCGTACAATGCGACACGTCTGTAGTCTCCGATAATTCTTCCGCGACCATACGCATCCGGAAGTCCTGTTATAATCGCCGACTTTCTTGCAAGACGCATTTCAGGCGTGTACACGTCAAAAACCCCCTGATTATGGGTTTTTCTATACTTAGTGAATATATTAACAACCTCGCTGTCAACCTCATAGCCGTTCTCTCTGCACGCATTCTGTGCCATTCTTATTCCGCCGAACGGCTGTAAGGAACGCTTAAAAGGCTTGTCTGTCTGGAAACCGACAATCTGCTCTAAATCCTTATCAAGATACCCTGCTCCATGCGATGTAATTGTTGAAACAGTCTTTGTATCCATATCAAGCACTCCGCCCGCTTCGCGCTCCTTCTTTGAAAGCTCCATTACCATATCCCAAAGCTTCTTTGTCGCATCCGTCGCAGGTGCGAGAAAATCGCCGTTTCCTTCGTACGGCGTATAGTTCTTCTGAATAAAGTCACGGACATCAACAGTTTTTGACCATTTCCCCTCATTAAATCCTGTCCATTCTTCTCTCATAGTATCGCCTCCCGTTTATCATAACGTTTGTCTTTAAGTCAACTACTGATTACTGTTTTTAGCACTAACTAACGTACATACCATTTTTTAGGTTAGACATCGCTAACTGTAACTATATCTTAACACTGTTACAAAAAAATGTCAATAGAATTAAAGAAATTATACATTATCTTTTTAACCAAAAAAGGACGCTTTTATACGTCCTTTAAAGTATTGTCAAATTGGTATCAGGTGAGGATACCACGCGAAGCATTTCTGAAATTTACCGCAAAAATATCATATTGTCACAAAGTAATATAGACTTTATCAAAATGGGGCACGACATTTTTTGCCGTGCTCCATTTTGTAATCTTTATAGATTAAATTCCGTAATAAACCGATTCCTGTTAGTCATAAATTTTAAGCCCATAATAATCAAATTTTAAGGCATTTTTATGTCGGATTTCTGTACATCAGACTTACAATTTGCATAAGAAAAAGCAGTGTAAAGTACCTTGCTATACTTTACACCGCTTTAATAGTGTTACCTTATTATGCTGTCATTTTATTTATCTTTTCATTCACCATCTGGGCGATTAATAATGCCTGCTCCGCCTTCAGTCTTACAGAATCGATATCCAATCTGTCAAAACGTTCAGCATTTAACTGTATGCCCTCTCCCATTGCCTGAATACATTTATCAATAATGTTTTCAGTGACAACGGTATTATGTTCGACTGTTTGTTCTAAGCTGTTTACTTTTTGCCTCATTTCCTGTATGAAGTCGTTTACTTCCTGTTTGAAGTCATTTAATTCTTGTTTAAAGTTATTTGATTCTTGTTTAAAGTTATTTAATTCTTGTTTAAAATTGATTACCTCTTGTAAAAGTAAATCAATTTTTTCATCGGAAGTCATATTATCACCGCCTTTGTGATGGTAATTGTTTCATTATGGGTATTGTAACACATACCATTCAGAAAATCAAGTGTAACATTTCATTTCTAAGCATTATTCATAATGAACGTGCAGCATCTCATGTGATTTACCCTGAACTATCTCGTCATAGATATAGTTCATAATCGGGTTTTTACCCGAGAATTTAATCTGAATACGCTCGTCCGTATGATAAAGACCTCTTGCTCTCTTATCTCTTTCGGGACTTATACCGAACGGCTGACCGGCACCGCCGATACAGCCCTCAGGACAAGCCATAACCTCAATCAGGTCATAATACATCTCGCCGCTCTGAGTAGCCTTTATAACCTTCTCGGCATTGGCAAGTCCATGGACGACACATATCTTAAAGTCTCTGCCGCCCGCGTGAATTGTCGCTTCCTTGATTTCTTCCTTACCTCTTACGCCGATAAATCTGAAATCCTTTATTGAGCCGGAGCTCTTGTCGTCGCTGCATTCACGGATTACCGCCTCGGCAACGCCGCCCGTAACGCCGAATATAACGCCCGCGCCGCTGCCGCCCATATCGAACGGAGCGTCAAGATACTCATGTTCAAGCTCGCTAAACTGTATTCCGGCTTCACGAATCATAGTTGAAAGCTCCTGTGTTGTGAGTGAAAGTTCTATAATTCTCTTTCCGTTTTCTGTGAACTCAGGACGTGAAACCTCATACTTTTTCGCTGTACACGGCATAATAGCAACCGATACAAGCTCACGTTCGTCGCCGCTGTCCTCGTGCCATTTCTTGATAACGCTTCCGAACATCTGCATCGGCGAACGGCAGCTTGAAATGTTATTATTTATAAGCTCGGGGTGTTTATTCTCAGCGTACTTAATCCACGCCGGACAGCATGAGGTGTACATCGGGAACGTGCCGCCATTCTGAACGCGGTCCATAAATTCCTTTGCTTCTTCAACCACTGTCAGGTCAGCTGACAGCACGGTATCAAACACGCTGTCTACGCCCATCATCTTAAGAGCCTTAACGGTCTTACCAAGCACGTTTTCGCCATGCTCTATACCGAAATCATCACCAAGGGCAACTCTGACCGCCGGAGCAATCTGAACAACGACTCTCTTAGTCGGATCGTCCAGATATTCCCACATTCTTTCGGTTTCATCCTTAACAGTTATCGCGCCCGTCGGGCATACCGCCGCGCACTGACCGCAGTTTACGCAGTCCGTGTCGCAAAGGTCCACGCCAAACGCGGGCATAACCTCCAATTTTGAGCCTCTGTGCGCAAAATCAATTATACCGAGTCCCTGCTTCTCCTGACACACTCTTACACAGTCACCGCAAAGAATACACTTATTAGGATCTCTTACAATGCTCTTGCTGCTTGTGTCCTTTTTCTTCTCGTCTCTGTTATTATCAAATCTGATTTTCTTAACACCGAAACGGAGCGCAAGCTCCTGCAAACGGCATGAGCCGTTCTTTGAACATGTAGTACAATCTCTGCAGTGCGTTGCCAAAAGCAATTCCAGAATCATCTTTCTGTGCTTCTGCAGCGCAGGAGTATTGGTCTTTATTTTCATTCCGTCACGCGGAACAGTTGAGCATGCTGCTTCAACTCCGCCCCACTCATTTTCTATAACGCACATCCTGCAAGCGCCGTATGTGGAAAGCTCAGAGTAGTAACAGAACGTCGGCATTTCTATTCCCGCTTTGCGTATAACCTCAAGGATATTCTTTTCATCCTCAAATTCAGTCTTCATTCCGTCAATATACATATATCCCATCGCTTATACCTCCTCTACTGCGCCGAACGGACAAGTATCCTTGCACGCTCCGCACTTTATACATTTTGCCGTGTCTATACTGAACGGATTCTTTATCTCGCCGCTTATCGCGCTTACAGGACACTGACGCGCGCACTTTGAGCAACCCTTACACTTATCAGGATTAATATTAAACACCTTAAGCGCCTGACATTCTCCTGCCGGACATTTCTTATCCACAACGTGCGCGATATATTCGTCTCTGAAATATTTCAGCGTTGAAAGCACAGGGTTTGCAGCCGTCTTTCCGAGACCGCAAAGAGCAGTCTTTGAAACCGTATTCGCAAGCTCTTCAAGCAAATCAATATCTTCAAGCGTACCTGTTCCGCCGACAATTCTCTCAAGAATTTCAAGCATACGTCTAGTACCCTCGCGGCACGGAACGCACTTTCCGCACGACTCGTTCTGCGTGAAGTTCATAAAGAATCTCGCAACCTCGACCATACATGTATGCTCATCCATTACAACAAGTCCGCCGCTGCCTATCATCGCTCCGACCTTCTTTAATGAATCGAAGTCAAGCGGCAAATCCATCTGACCTTCTCCAAGCGTCAGACATCCGCCTGACGGACCGCCTATCTGAACAGCCTTAAACTTCTGGTCGTTCTTTATACCGCCGCCTATATCAAACACAACCTCTTTTAGCGTTGTTCCCATAGGCACTTCTATAAGACCGGTATTCTTTACATTACCGGTGATAGCAAACGCCTTTGTTCCGGGGCTTGTTTCAGTACCGATTGAGCGGTACCAGTCCACTCCCTTCGTTATAATAAGCGGCACGTTCGCATATGTTTCAACGTTATTGAGTACAGTCGGTTTCCCGAAAAGTCCTGCCTCAACCGTACGCGGCGGCTTAACTCTCGGCATACCTCTTTCACCTTCAATTGAAGCCGTAAGCGCGCTGCCCTCGCCGCAAACGAACGCGCCCGCGCCCTGATTGATATGTATGTCAAACGAGAAGTCCGTTCCGAGTATGTTTTTACCTAATAATCCCAACGCGCGCGCAGAGTCTATGGCACGCTTTAAACGTTCAACCGCCAAAGGATACTCCGCTCTCACATATATATAACCCTCATGCGCCTTTGTGGCAATACCCGCAATAATCATACCTTCAAGCATACGGTGAGGATTACCCTCCATTATACTTCTGTCCATGAACGCGCCGGGGTCGCCCTCGTCACCGTTGCAGACAACGTAACGCACGGTCTCCTTCTGGTTGAGCACCTGAATCCATTTTCTTCCTGCCGGATATCCGCCGCCGCCTCGTCCACGAAGTCCGCTATCCTCGATTTCCTTACAAATCTGCTCGCTTTCCATCTCGAACAGCGCCTTTTCCACAGCCTTATATCCGCCGAAGGCGATATATTCATCTACCGAGTCCGCGTCAATCTGACCGCACTCGTCAAGAACAATTCTCGTCTGGTTCTTATAAAACGGTATATCAAACTGCTTCTCATACATACCCGTTTCATCGTGATAGAAAAGTCTTTCAACCTTTTCTTTATTCCTTAGTGTTTTCTCAGCGATTTCCTCACAGTCCTCAAGCTTAACCTGCAAATACAGCCAGCCCATAGGCTCTATCTTAACAAGCGGTCCAAGCTCACAGAAGCCGTGGCAGCCGCTTTTCTTAATGCCTATTCCCTTATGCTCAACCTCTTTTTCGAGTGATACCTGAACATTAAGTCCTTTTTCCTTGCAAAGCTCAATCAGACGGTTATATATATCTATACTTCCGCCCGCAACGCAACCTGTACCCGCGCAGACAAGCACTCGTATATCCTGGTCTGAAAGCGCCTTTTCGCAGCTTTCGCGGTAAGCAAGAAGTTCTTCTCTATTCTTTATCATAACTCAATCTCCCCCTTTTTCACTGCGTCAATAAGCTCTACCGCCTTATCCGGCGTCATTGAGGGATACACCTTGTCGTTCAAGGTCATAACCGGCGCAAGACCGCACGCACCTAAGCACGAAACAGTTTCAACCGTAAACATCATATCCTCCGTTGTAGGTTTTTCCGCGCTTACTCCCAGAGTGGCGCGTACCTTCTCAAGAATTGGTATGGATTTTCTTACATGACAGGCAGTTCCGTCACATATTTTTATTATGTAACTGCCTTTCGGGTCAAGCGAGAAATTCTCATAGAATGTCGCCACCGAATAAATCTTCGCTAAACTGATATCCATTTTTTTCGCCAGATACTCAAGTATCTCCCTTGGTAGATAGTGGTGTTCGGCCTGTACAGACTGAAGTATCGTTATCAGATTTTTCTGCTCGTTTCCGTGCGTCTCCAGAATCTTGTCAACCGCCCCAAAATCAAATTTCTGCTCCATTTTACACCTCCGTATTTATTAGTGCCGCCACTGCGGCATATATTTTTATTATACATCAACAACACTATTTTGTCAAATTTTTAACACAATTTCCGGAACATTATTTTTCGGAACCGGAACATAGAAAAAGCACATCAATTTGATGTGCTTATATTGACAATACTACGTGTTTATGTTAGAATGTAAGCAAGAGGATAACCAACGGTTATTCTGCAGTAGATTTTTATTAAAATTTAATCGCCTACTTAGCGGAGTAGGCGGTTATTTTTTTATGTAATAAATGATGAGTAATATCAAAAATAATATTAATATCAAATCTTCCATACCAACACCCCCATTCTTGAAAGGTGTCAGAATAACCGCGTACCCTCTTGCTATGACTGTATTCTATCATACTATGTCAAATTTTTCAACATAGCATTTTTAATTGTCATTTTTCACTTCAATTCGTATTTTAAATTCAAATTCCTTTTCATCAAACAAATATTCCTTAAGCGGCAATGGCCCGCAGCTGTTTTGTCCGATTCCGTTTTGCTTATAGTCTACGCACAAAACAGTATCAGGGCATTTTTGAAGCTCAAAGTTATGCATCTTCTCTGTCAGTTCCTCCTGCGTATAATGCGACGCATTGAACGAAAACGGAATATCGGAGCTTATACTAAGCTTATCAGTTTCAACGTAACGCGTACCGAAATGGCTTCCGTTTTCCTGTGGTTTTACATAGTCCTCATACAAATCATCAACACTTGTCTCAAATTCGTCAAAATACGACGCAAGGTGCTTATCGCTATAGCTTTCATAAGGTCCGAATCCGTAATACTTAACGCTTTCACCGTTTGTGAAAAAGCGCAGTCCGAAGCGCGGAAGAAATGGCATTATCTCGTTTACATTTACCTTTGCGCATAAATCTATCGTACCGTCCGCAAAAACAGTCCATTCGCTCTCGATATCAAGAGTCTTGCACTGCGCCGCCGGAATAAGCGCGCTCAGGCACTTGATCACGACATAGTTGTCTCCTTCGGAAACTTCTGTTTTATATATGAACGGTTCCTCCCGGTCAAAGCTTGCGTATCGCCATTCTCCAACAACGTTTCTGTCGTTATCAGTCGGAGCGCGCCATACGTTCCACTCTACGGGCTTCGCTATACTGTCATTAAGCTTTGTGAAATTGCCGATTGCTTTATCGAAAACGTACCGGAAATTATCGCCGCTTATTATGATATTTCTGCCCTCGTCTGAAACAGAGACCTTTCCGTTTACTTCAACCTCTCCGAGTGCCGGAACAGGGTCGTTTATAATAAGCTGCTCAAATCCTACCTCATAGCCTTTTTTTGCCCACGGCGTATCGTTCTTCTGATACGCTTTAATCATCAGCACATCACCCTCAGGACGCGGAAAGCTCTTTTTGCCGCGCGGAGGAACGTCAAACTGGATCTCCCCGCCGTTTATTTCAAAGGTCAGCAAATCGCTCAGATACGCAAAATCAAAGCGGTTTTCAACAATGATTAAATTTCCGTAAGTTTTAACAGTGAACGGCTTTATAGCCTGCTTATATTCCAGAAGTCCCGTATGCGGACGTCTGTCAGGGTATACAAGACCGTCCATACAGAAATTGCCGTCATGGATAACCTCGCCGAAATCGCCGCCGTAGAAGTACTTCCCGTCACCCATATCAATTGCATGATCGCACCACTCCCATGCGAACGCGGCAAAGAAACCGTCATAGCGGTAAAGACGGTCAATATATTCCTTTATTCCACCGGGACCGTTACCCATCGCATGCATGAACTCGCACTGCATATACGGCTTTACCTTTGAAAGCTGCTCCTTTTCCTTTTTAGGAAGCTCACTTTCGCTCAGATTTATCCATTCGCCTGCCTGTTCATAAGAGTTACCATCGTCAGAGTTTATTGTTCTCCATACACGCTCGCCGGGGTTTTTGAAGTACTCATCTATCCAATCATATGGCGCGTACATTGTGCTTACAACATCAAGCATAGATGTGTCATTCTTATGCCCCGCCATCTGCCACATGCTGCTCTCATAATGAGTCAGTCTCGTTTTATCATATTCCTTAACCCATTTACCCGCGTTTTCAAAATTCACGCCGTAGCCGCCCTCATTGCCGAGTGACCAAAGGCACACACAGGTACGGTTTTTATCACGTATAACATTGCGCTGCACTCTGTCGAGTATCGCTTTCTCCCAGTCGGGATTGTTCGCGAGAAGTCCGAAGGTTGTCGCCTGTGAGCCTTTGTAAATTGCGGCTGTGCCGTGGATTTCTATATCCGACTCGTCTATAACGTAGAAGCCGTATTCATCGCATATCTGCATGACATAAGGCGCGTTCGGATAATGGCTTGTGCGTATAGCGTTTATATTATGACGTTTCATGAGCATTAAATCTCTTTCCACATGTTCACGCGTAACCGCGTAGCCTGTGACAGGGTCGCTGTCATGGCGGTTTACTCCGCGCATTTTCACAGGCTTATTATTAATAAGCACAACGCCGTCAGAAATTTTTATTTCTCTAAGCCCTATTCTTTCCTTTATCACTTCGTTGTCCGTGACAATATAGAGCGTGTAAAGATACGGAAATTCCGCGTTCCATAATATCGGATTTTCTATTTTTATTTCCTTGTCTTTCCCATCATACATAACACCCTTTTCATTTTCCAAAATAAAATGCGCGTCAAAATCAATGTCAATTTTTATAGTTCCGTCTATGTACGTTTCTATTTTATAGTCAACGATATGCTTCTCCGGACGGCTCAGGATATACACATCCCTGAAAATGCCGCTCATGCGAAGCTTGTCCTGATCCTCGAGATAGCTGCCGTCGCACCACTTCATAACAAGCACGCAAAGCGTGTTTTTACCCTCCCGTACCTTATCTGTTATCTCAAACTCAGATGTTGAATGAGACACCTGACTATATCCAACAAAATCACCGTTAATCCAGACATAAAAGCAGGAGTCCACGCCTTCAAAATTAAGATAACGCCTCATATCACCGCTTATATCAAATTCCGTCACATACGCGCCGCACGGATTTTCATACGGTACATACGGAGGATTAAACGGAAACGGATAGCGTGTGTTGGTGTATTGATGACTGTCGAAGCCTATCATCTGCCAGCATGACGGCACTGGAATTTTTTCAAACCCATCTGTGTCACCGTTTATAAAACCATCGGGAACATCGTCTATACATTTATAATACATAAAGTCCCAGTCGCCGTTTAAAAGCTGCTTTCTGTCCTCATTGCCTTTTCTCGCTTGCTCTGTGTTTGAATATATATTGTAATACGCTCTCATAGGTTCTGTGTTTACATGAAGCGTATTCAAATCATCATGATATTTTGTAAGCTGCACTGTGCAGACCCCCTTTTTTTATATTAAATCAAGTATACTATTATAGTTTATAATTGTCAATACAAAGTCAAAGGGACACTAAAATTATTTAGTGTCCCTTTGACTTCTATTTTACTATCAGCTTGAATATATACTCATCCTCTGCTTTAAATATAAAATCAATCGCCGTGATTTCCGTTATATTCCCGCCATGGTCACGGTGCGGATATGTTTTTATCTTCACGTCTGACGCGTTATCAGAGATAAGCGTACCGATTGTTTTCCCGCCTGAAATTATTTTTATTCCCTCATCGGATTTCTGAGCCTTATGGCGAGTTATAAATCTCTCTGTTATTTCTGTTTCTTCACTAAGTTCAAATGTATCCTGTATCTTCGCTTTTTCTCCGTCACAGCACAGGGTTCGCACACATTTTTTAAGCGGCTTATATCCGTACGCTCCGCTTATGTCAGCGCCTGCACTATTCCCATCGGCAAAGAACCCTTCCGCACGGTATTCCTTTCCTGCTTTTTGCTCCGCTCCGCCTATAATCGGAACGCTGTGTCCTCCGGAACGATTACAGAAAATATTATACCGTCCTTCTGAAAAATATTCAGCCGTATATTCCCCCGCGCCTATATCGCATAGAATCATCTCATTATCTTTGACTACAATTACACTACCGATATCATTATGATTATGCGGCTCATCGTTAGTTCCGCCTTTAAAAACAGCGCATATATTTTCACCGCGCAATATCGCCCACTGAGCGTCTTTAAAAACCGCGCCGATTTCATACTCCGCCGCATCTGTCTCTTTAGTCCATGCGATATCGCGCACCGCCTTACACCATCTGCCGCAAGCGTCGCCGTAAAATAATGCGGTATACTCACTTTCCACAGGCGCGGAGCCGTACATTTCGCTTAGCTTACATAAGAGTCCGCTATAAACCCTGTCTCGCTCATATCCGTCCGAAAAGCTTATGGTAAATCCGCCGCCCAATATACATTTACGCGCAAAATCCGCCGCATTTTTTGCCATCTCGTAATCTATCGGAAAATCCTTTCCTGTACGCTGTTTATACAAGTCAAGAAAAGCGGTAAAATACATCATTCCGTAATTCCAGTAATATAATCCTTCAAGACACGCTCCGTCACAAGAAAAGCTTAAAAGATAACTCTGAAGCGCTTCCTTCAGACCGTCCGTAACTTTCAAAAGCTCACTATCGTCCTCAATCAGATATATAGCTGTCATACCGACACAGCCGCCGCATACGGCGCACCAGTTGCTTTTCGCGCTCTCCCAGCCATATGGCTTTGCGCGGTTTATAAAAGGATTAAGAACACGCTTTTTTATTTCATTAACGCATTTTTCTGATATTTCCTGAGAAATTCTGTCTTTAAGAAGTGATATGATTTCCGACAGCGCCTGCGCAGTTTCCGCCGCAAACAAATCAAGCGTTGTTTCGGGAGGCTCATTCCCAATATGTGCCGGCAATGCCCATGTGTTTTCAGAGCATACGGCCTCCAGCACATTTTCCAGTCGTTTCAGCGCATCCATATCGCCAAGCCATGCTTTTAAAGCAAAGTCCCGGAGCATGGTACGGCGGTGGAAATACTCATTTTCGTATTCCAGCCTATTGCCGCTTTTAAAATATTCCATAAACGCGGAAAGGGACAGCGCCCTTACGGGCTTGTCCCTAAGCATTTCATATTCTTCATTTAGTTCGTCAAGATACTTCTTTGCGTATTCACTGTCTGATTTAATGAAATCCGCACAGTCTAAGCCAGACTTAAATATATACATAATTATTTAATAACCACCGTTTTTATAACCTGATTTTCTACAGGCACATCGTCCATACGTGTCTGTGCCAATTCAACCGAATGAGTTTCCTGAGCTGCTATAGCGTCAACATATTCCATACCGCCTGTCACTCTGCCGAAAGCCGCATACTGACCATTAAGAAATGCCGAATCGTCATGCACGATAAAAAATTGGCTTGACGCGCTGTCATTACTCTGCGCAGCACGCGCCATAGAGATAGCACCGCGCTCATGCGGTATAAGGTTAAACGAACCATTTACTACAAACTCGCCTTTAATTGTGTCAGCTTGTTTCTGATTAAGGCTTGCATCAAAGCCGCCGCCCTGTATCATGAAATTTTTTATAACTCTATGGAAAATAAGTCCGTCATAAAAATGCTCGTTCGCAAGCTTAACAAAGTTAGCCACCGTAACAGGAGCAATGTCAGGATACAGTTCAAGAGTTATAACCCCGCCGTTTTCAAGCTGAATTTCCGCGTTTACGAGATTTCCGCTATGGTCGGCATAGCCTTTATACGCGTCATATTTCTTGTTCAACTCCTGCTCGTATGTAAGAAACATCTCCGCAAGTCCCGCCTCAACATTTTTCTTCGCATAATCAATTGAAACAGTCGAAGATGCGCCGTCCCAGTTAACAGTTGCACCGAATATTTCAGACACTGCTCTTACCGGCACCATTGTTCTGCTGCTCATTATCACCGGCGGAACATCCAGAATGCTTGTCTTTTCTATTTCAGTGACGGATGTTTTAAATGCGTGGTCGCGTCCGATCCATGTAAAGAACAAGCTCTCTCCATCAGTAACAGTTATGCCCTGATTTTCACCGTCCCATGACACATCACATCCGAGAGCATCGCTTATCGCTCTCAGGGGAACAAGCGTTCTTCCACCTTCAATCACTGCGGGTGTATCTGTTTGTATCTTTTCTCCGTTTACAAGTATAGTTATGTCAGCAGCATGCGCGCTCGCCGCCATCGCAAAAGCCAAAGCCGCCGCTAAACAAATCGCTGTTTTTTTCATAGTTAATATCCATAGCCTTTCTGCCCACATATATTCACGGTGAATTTTAACCTCCTTATCGCGGGCAGACAAGGCGTTAAATGGATATTATGCCCATGTGCGTTTTTCGAAGCTGCGCGAGAAAAATCACACGGGCAATTAAATCCAATCAACGTGATTTATCACGTTAATTCCTCCAAATCTTAATATGCAAATTTATTTTATCATAATATGACAAGATTTTCAACTAAACTTAAAAATAAATATGTACAAATTAAATTTTTTATGGTATACTATAGAATATAATAAATGTGCTTTCAGGCAAAGCAGAAAGGCTTGGATATTATTATGAATAAGAACGATCTGAAAAAAATCATTGCGATAAGCGCGGTCACCGCAGCCGCAGCTGCCGCGACAGTGATTGTGGTTTCGCAGTACCGCAAAACAAAGGAAGAGATGCGCCAGCATGAATTATCCGTAAAAAATAAAACCGCATATATTACAGGCGGCGGACTCAGCGCATTTGCCGCGGCGTTGTATCTCGTGCGTGATTGCGGCATGGATGCTGCACGTGTTCATATATTCACGAATACAAAATATAATCACGGCAATGGCGAGACGGGATATATATGCCGCAGAGGTAAGGTTATAAATGAGAAAAGCTCAAATCTATTCGAGTTGCTCTGCGATATACATTCACTTGATATTCCAGACCTTACCGTATGTGATGAAATTCTCAATATTTACAGCGCAAATCCCATTATGAGAAATATAAGTTTCATAGACGACGAGAAAAACGTTATTGATATTTCTGATATAAGGCTTAATAAAGAGCATAGAAGCACAATAATCTCGCTTATGAAAGAAAACAAGGAAAAGCTCAGAAATCTACCTGTAAACGAAGCATTTCCGGCTAACTTTTTCGGATCGTACTTCTGGAAGCTTATAAGCGCGACATACGGGTTCTCAACAGAGTCAAACACGTATGAGTTCATAAACGCAGTAACGCATATGGATGATATGCTGTCAGGTACTCTACCCGCTGATTTTGACAGACAAGAGGAAATCATTGAGCCGCTCAAAGCGCATCTTAAAGATATCGGAGTTGATATTCGCGAAAATGCAAAAGTTACTGATATAGATTTCGAGGACTCTTCCGTATCTGCAATTCATTTTACAGACGATGGCGTGAGAAAGAGCGTTTATCCTGACAGTGACGATATATGCATATTCCCGACAGATGAGATGGCTGAATGCGCGTCATGCGGAAGCTTCACAGAGAGCGCTCCGAGAATATTCCCTGCTCCGTTTAAATTATGGGAAAAGCTCGCCGAAAAGCATCCGGCATTCAAGAATCCGACCGCTTTGTTCAGTGATGATGACAGTAATATGTCTGAGGAATTCACAATCACGCTTTCAAACCGTATGCTTCCTGAGCTTATTGATAAAGTTACCTGCGGAGCATTAGGACTTGACGGTGTTATAGTTCTTGATAATTCCAACTGGAAGATGACAATATGCGCTGTTCCTCCGTCACACTTCAAGAACCAGAGCGAAGATATTGCGATAATCTGGGGTACTGCCTCGCGTCCCGACCGTGACGGTGAATATTGCGCTAAGCCAATGACCAGCTGTTCGGGCGCTGAGATATTATATGAGCTTGTCTCATGCATGAATCTTGACGAAGCATGGGAGGATATACGCGAAACAGTTATAAACGTGATTCCATGCCACAGACGGTATGACAAATCATACCTTGCGCCTGTAGCATCAAAGCTTGAGATAATACCTACAGGCATTTCCAATTTTGCGATTTCAGGAGATTTCGCTGAAAATGAAAGCGGTATAGTCTTTACCGAAGAATACGCTGTCGTAACGGCACGCAAAGCGGCATACAGGCTTATGAAGAATAAAAGAAAGATTTATCAGTCAAAACCGGTATCGCTGAGAAGAATTAAAAGAACTCTCAGAAATTTAGTGAAATAACGAATTTCAAAAATCCTCTGCCCTAAATCCCGGGCAGAGGATTTTTTATTGTTTTATTTAATGTTAATTACTTTCTGCAAGTCCGTAGAATTGGTTGTTAACAGTTTTTCCGAATATCTCACTGCCGTACGATGAAGCTGTTGATGCTGAATAGCTTCCGCCGGAGGTCATATCAGGGGTTGTCACAAACAACCACTGCCATGATGTCTTAGGTATAAATGCAATGCTTCCGTTATTAGTTGTAATCTTCACAGGCGTTCCGGCGCTGCCTGAACTGTTGCTCTGCAGGAAATATCCCTGACCCGTTACAGTCGGAGTTACAGCCATATCTTTTGTGCCCGCACCGATAAGAGTTCCGCCGGTTACTTTAAAGTAATCACTGCTCGAATCGCCTTTATCAAATACGCCGTTACCTCCGCTTGTCGGACCGTTTACAAGTACCAAGCCTCCGCTCATTTCGACACTGCCGTTTGAGTCAAGACCATCACCGCCGACCTCACAGTAAAGTCTGCCGCCCTCCACGTAGAGCATACCGTACGGCGATGAGTCATCCTGCCCGAAGCCCGGTCCCTGATTACCCGTACCGCCGCCGGTGTTCCCGCCGGGACCGCCGGTGTTTTCGCCGGGACCGGACTGATTACCACTGCTGCCGGGACTTGCGAATGCGCTGACTGACGCGGCAAGTGTGCCGTCCTCAGTGTAATCACCCGCCGCATTAACGCCGTCATCGGTTGAATAAAGATACGTTGTTCCGCTTAACTGCTTGATAACCGAGCCTTCAAGACCCTCATATGAGTATGAAATATCAATCGTGAAGTCGTTATCGGTTCCGTTTTCGGTTCCAAGTGTGAGTATATAATCGGCATGCACACCGTCGTCGTCAGAGGCAAGATTCAATATGCCGCCTGTAACTGTGGTATTGTAATTTGAATGAATAGCGTCATCACAGCTGTTTACCGTTATATTACCGCCTGATATATTCAAGTCGGTGTTCGCTTTTATACCCTTACAGCTGTTTTCAATATTCTGCACGGTTGAATGAGAACGTTTTGTAGAACCGCCGTTTGCAGTAACGTTAATCGTTCCGCCTGTTATATTTACATCGCCTTTAGTATAATTACTTTCCGTAACAGTATTTCCGCTTGTTGTTTCGGTAAGCGCCTTACCTGACTGTATTCCGTCACAACCGGAAACAATATTAAGAGTACCGTCACTCATATTGAACTCATCATAGACCTTGAAGAAGTCCGCCGTAACTGTTCCCTTTACCTCGCCGCCTGTGATATTAACCTGACCCATAGACACAATACCATCATCGCTTGCTGCCTTTATATCAACTACTCCGCCGGAAATATTTATAATGCCCTGCACGAGTACCGTTGTGGTCGTAGTCGAACCGCTTACCGCATCTTCATTCTTTCCTGCCTTTATTCCGTCCTGCGCGTCGCCTGTTACGGTAACTGTTACATCACCGCCCGACATATCAAGCATTTCTGCTGCGCGTATCGCTTCCTCAGCCGAGGTCACATTCACCGTTCCGCCGCTTATTGTGACGCTACCGTTTACCGTTTCCGCGTTACCCTCAGCATCGTATGACGGGACATTGTATTCACTCGCTTTTATACCGTTTCCGCCCGCGTTTATGGTTAAAACAGGTTTATTGGCTATTGTTACGCTTCTATCCGCCTGTATACCGTCACCTGCGGTTGCGGTAAGAGTAACTTTGCCGCCGTTTATTGTGACCGTTCCCTTGTCATATTCAAGCTCACCCGTATCAGAATCTATCGCGTCAGATTTCACCGCATCGCCTGTTTGAGAGGTTACATTAATATTAGTCGCGTTCTTTGTAATCTTTACGCTGTTATCCCCCTTAATACCGTGATTATATGCGTTTACATCAAGATTTCCCTTGCCGATTTCAATGTCAGCCTTGGAACGTATACCGTTTCCAAGCTCTGATACGACATTGATTTTACCATCGCCCTTTAAGGTAAGGTCATTCTTGCTGTAAATTCCGACAGCACCATCGGCTTTTGCGGTGAATGAATTTTCTGTATCAACTTCCGCCGCAATTGTTACCTTTCCCTTTGTCGCGCTGAACGGATCAGACATTAAGGAAGTTACATTTACACCTTTAAGATTTACTGTGATTTTATCATCTTTATTCGGCGCGGCTACGATAATCTGACCGTCATTAAGCGTTCCATCTATTGTGTATTCACCTGCCGCACTGATTGTCACTATTGAATCGTCAACTGACACATTTTCTATACCTTCAGCGCTTATCCAATTACCAACAAGGTGAATTATTCCATCGCCGGTCGGTGGTTCTGTCGGCTCAGGTCTTTCTGTAGGAGTCGGTGTTTCTGTAGGTTCAACATCAGTATCCGGCGTTACGGTAGGTGTCGGTGTTTTTGTAGGTTCAACATCAGTATCCGGCGTTGCGGTAGGTGTCGCATCAGTGCCTGTATATTCAATCTTTCCGCATAACGGTTTCTGATTGTCATCCCATATAAAAATTGAACCGCTGAAAATACCGTCAAGCTCTGCCGGGTAAACCTCTCCCTTAACAACATTTTCTATATGCTTCATTGCGACGCTTTCAAGCGCTCCGTTATCGGCATATTTCGCGCCGATTATGTATATACCGCCTTCTACCGGCTCTGTGACAGTCACAGAAACGGACAAGCCGTTGCTTGTTTCCGTAACCACTGCGTCTGCCTCCTGAGCCGATGCACTCATCGCGCACATAAGTAAAATCAGCGATAAAGTAATGAAAAATTTTTTAACCACTTTTTAAGTCCCCCTTTATTTTTTATCTGACAGGAAATTACTAAATTTTCTGTTACACAAAGTCAACCTATTGTAGCGAAATATAGTGAAGCGACAATCACAATAGTGACTTTTTTACAGTTATACCATATCAACCTTAAAATTCCCTTAAATTTCAAAATTAATTAAAAAAAATAATGGCTATATCAAAAACAAATATGCTTTGACATAGCCATTGATTTATCATTACTTTTTATGACATTCTTCCGACATAGCGCAGCCGCTGCACCCGCAGCCGCAGCCGCTCTGTCCGTTTTTTCTTTTCCTATACCCGTTTATAATAATTGCCGCTACTGCAGCAGCGATAAGCACTGTGATTACAATTGTTGCAATCATACATAACCACCTCATATTCTTTTACGCTTCTATATTTTTACCTTTTATTTTTAAAGCACTGTTCTCTCTATGAGGTCTAAACAGGAGGTATATAAACGCGATTACCACGATTATTGCTGCTATCGTACCCACGCCGAAGGTGCCGGCTGCGAACAGGTTGCCGAGCTGGTATATACACAAAGCCACAACATATGCGAACACACACTGATAACCGATTGCAAACCAGGTCCACTTTGCGCTGTTCATCTCGCGCCTGATAGCTCCGATTGCCGCAAAGCACGGAGCGCACAGAAGATTAAATACGAGATATGAATATGCCGCAAGCTGCGTGAACTCAGCCGCGAGGCTATTCCATATCTGATAGCCGTCTTCTGCGATTTCATCAAAACCTCCGTAAAGAACTCCGAATGTTCCGACAACGTTTTCTTTCGCAACAAGCCCTGTAAGGGCGGCAACAGTGGCTTTCCAATCGCCCCAACCGAGAGGTATAAATATCGGAGCGAGAACAGAACCAAGCTTAGCAAGAATAGAATTATCCATATCTTCTACCATGCCGAACGCGCCAGCCTCAAAGCCGAATCCCTGTAAGAACCAGATAATGATTGTTGCAAGAAGAATAATAGTTCCCGCCTTCTTAATAAACGACCAGCCTCTTTCCCACATACTGCGAAGAACATTGCTCACTGTCGGAAGATGATAAGCGGGCAGTTCCATTACGAACGGCGCAGGATCACCCGCGAACATCTTCGTTTTCTTAAGGATTATGCCTGACATAACAATCGCCGCAATACCTACAAAGTACGCGCTTGGCGCAACCCACCATGCTCCGCCGAAAAGCGCGCCTGAGATGAGCGCTATAATAGGAAGCTTCGCGCCGCAGGGGATAAAGGTTGTTGTCATTATAGTCATTTTTCTGTCGCGGTCATTTTCAATCGTTCTCGACGCCATGATACCGGGAACACCGCAGCCTGTGCCTATAAGCATAGGGATGAACGACTTACCGGAAAGACCGAACTTTCTGAAAATTCTGTCCATTATGAACGCAATTCTTGCCATATATCCGCACGCCTCAAGGAATGCAAGGAATATAAACAGCACAAGCATCTGAGGTACGAATCCAAGAACAGCTCCCACACCGCCGATAATACCATCGATGATAAGACTGTTAAGCCACTCAGCTGTACCAAGAGCTTCTAATAATCCTTCCGCCATCACAGGTATACCCGGAACCCATATGCTTTCAATACCGAAAAGATGGAAGCCGTCACCAAACAAACTGTCATTTGTCCAGTCAGTTACCCATGTTCCTATTGTCGTTACCGATATATAATATACAAGGAACATCACAACTGCAAAAATCGGAAGCGCGAGAAATCTATTCGTCACTATCTTATCAATTTTATCCGAAACAGACATTTTTTCAGCATTATGCCTCTTATAACAGCTGCTGATGATTGAAGTGATATAATTATATCTCTCATTCGTGATAATGCTCTCACTGTCATCGTCCTGTTCCTCTTCTGCCTTCTCTATAAGCGCGGAAACATCAGGAACATTCTGCATTGCTTCCATAATCTTCTCATCACGCTCGAAAAGCTTTATTGCATAGAAACGTTTTCTGTTCTCTGGAATTGAACTGTCGAGCATATCACTAATCTGAGAAAGTACAGCTTCAATTTCACTGTCAAATTTATGTACCGGTTTAAAAGAACTGTTACTCGCAAGACTTACCGCTTTATCCGCCGCCTCGGTTATCCCTGTGCCTTTAAGAGCGGATATTGCGACAACCTCACAGCCTAAAGCCTTGCCAAGCTTATTAAAGTCAATGTTATCGCCGTGCTTATTCACAACGTCCATCATATTCACTGCCATCACAACAGGAATACCAAGCTCTGTAAGCTGTGTTGTAAGATACAGGTTTCTTTCCAGATTTGTACCGTCAACAATATTAAGTATGGCATCCGGACTTTCATTTATAAGATAATTTCTTGCAACCACTTCCTCAAGCGTATAAGGAGAAAGTGAATATATACCGGGAAGGTCTGTGATTGTGACATCCTTATACCCCTTTAATTTACCCTCTTTTTTCTCTACCGTTACTCCGGGCCAGTTTCCCACAAATTGGTTTGAACCCGTAAGCGCGTTAAACAAAGTCGTCTTACCGGAATTAGGATTTCCGGCAAGCGCTATTTTTACAGACATTTATATTACCTCCTAAAAACTTTAATTACCCACCGCTAACTCGATACCAAAAAAAATTTATACTAATTCAATCATTTCGGCATCTGCTTTTCTCAAAGAAAGCTCATATCCACGGACATTAACCTCTATAGGGTCGCCAAGCGGAGCAACCTTTCTCACGAAAATCTCAACGCCTTTTGTGATACCCATATCCATAATTCTGCGTTTTACTGCTCCGCCGCCGTTTAGACGCGCGACTTTAACAGTTTCGCCTACCTTTACGTCCTTTAAAGTACGCATATTCTATCCTCCCACTTTAATTTCAACTTTATCATCAAGCTGTTTCATAAACTCGGCGAGACAAGGCAAACGAAACGTAGACGTAGATTATACTTCAAGTTCCGTTTAACGAAGTATTCGGCGAGTTTATGGAAGTGCTCAAACTAAAATACGATTTGCCATAGACTGATCAATCGCAATACGCGAATCTTTAATGTGCACAATCAGATTCCCGCTTATTTTAGAAACAACAGTAACCTCGCTGCCCTCAACGAATCCGAGATTTTCAAGAAATTGCCTTGTTTCATCCTTACCTTTTACTCGCAAAACTTCTTTTGTTTCTCCCACATTCATCATTGATAACGGCATCATACTGTTCCTCCTTAAATATAGTTATGATTAATATATTGCCGGTTAACACAATCTAACCACAGTTATCATTTTACTCCAAATGTTTGTCTATGTCAATACCTTTCAGGGATTTTTTACTCTTTTTGTCATTTTGCATAATTTTAATATTATTTAAAAAGCAAAAAATCAGTTAGATTATCCTAACTGATTTTTACGTGCGCTTACCACTATCTTTTTGCGTTTTTATCAATAGCTTCCCAAAGACCGTTGAGATACGTCGCGCCAAGAGCTCTGTCATAGAGACCGTAGCCCGGCATTGCCACCTCACCCCATATCATTCTGCCGTGGTCGGGACGTATCGGACCCGAGAAGTCTGTTTCATAAAGCGCTTTCATTATCTCATACATATCGAACGTGCCGTCCGAGGAAAGATGCGCCGCCTCTTCAAAATCGGTATCGGAATTAAATTTGAGATTTCTGACATGCGCAAAATGTATTCTTCCCTTTAATGAGCGTATCATATCCGGCAAATCATTCGCGCGGTTCGTTCCGTAAGAGCCCGAACAAAATGTCACACCGTTATGCGCATCGTCTACCATTTTCATCATTCGGAGTATATTTTCCTTGTTTATTATAATTCTCGGCAGTCCGAATACGCTCCATGCGGGATCGTCCGGATGTATCGCCATTTTTATATCGTACTTATTACATACGGGCATTATCTTTTCAAGGAAGTATTTAAGATTCTCAAAAAGCTTTTCATCGTCCACGTCTTTATACATTTCGAACAGCTCTTTTACTCTCTCCATTCTCTCAGGCTCCCAGCCCGGCATCACGGCGCCGTTCATATCCTTTGAGATGGATTCAAACATTTTTTCGGGAACTATCTTGTCAATATCGTTCTGATTATATGCAAGCACGGTTGAACCGTCAGGACGCTTTCTGGCAAGCTCGCTCCTTGTCCAGTCAAACACGGGCATAAAGTTATAGCATACAAGATGGATATCCTCTTTGCCAAGATTTTCAAGCGTTTCTATATAGTTATCTATATACTTATCTCGATCAGGTGTTCCGACCTTTATAGCGTCATGCACATTAACGCTTTCAATGCCGCTTACACGAAGTCCGGCACTTTCCACCTCGTCCTTCATCGCGCGTATTGCTTCCCTACTCCACACATCACCGGGAGCGGTGTCGTAAAGCGTTGTTATAACACCGGTAACACCCGGTATCTGTCTTATCTGTTCCAGTGTTACGGTATCAAAATCCTTACCGTACCAGCGCAATGTCATTTCCATTTTATTTTTCCTCCCATCAGAACTCTCTGTAAAAATCATTTTTTAATTCAGATATCGCGATATAACACTCTTTTCCGAAAACAAGACCGCACGGCACCCGCCACGGCTTGCCGTAATAATAATCGTCAGCAGCAAGTTCTCCGTCCGCATAAAGCTGAGCTGTATCACCTGTGTAAGCTATCTCGGCAAAACCGACATCAGAGCTAACCTCAATTTTCTTCCATGTTATTTTACGTTCGCCGCCTATCATAAGCTCCTCTTTATATTTCGGCTCGAACGGCTCTTCATTCATGTCCTCTATTGTTAGCTCAGCATTTTTCTCATACGGTTGATTTACTATGAATTTTTCGAATTCCGAGCCGTTCCATTTAAAACATTCATGCTTTCCATTTTGCACAGCACAGATTTTTCCGTCCTTTTCATATAAATCGCAATCACTAACGTATACCGTTTCTGAAAGCTTACGCATATATCTTGCTTTCTCAGAATCAATCACTTCTATATGTATGTTATTATAGCAAAAGCTCTTGTTATTTGTGAATACCTTTCCGTCGGCGAACTTAAATTCCGCCTGTATACCGGGTATCTCCATGAAGAAATATGTATCCCCCTGACAGCACAAAGGCTGAGCCAAAGCATATTCAAGTACATTGCCGTCCAAGTCCATGTTAAACGGCATGAAAAAGCTTGTTTCACCCTTTACATCTACAGGAGGAAACTCGACTGTGCCTGTGTCTATTATAGCATTCTCTATATCACTTAACTCCGTAAGACGCTGATAGTGATTTATAAAAACAAATCCGCTTTTCCCGTCTGTTCTCATACCGTATCTCAGAGAAGCCGTGTCATTCCTCTGCGGTTTTATTTTTGCGTTTACACTTTCCATAGGCGCAAGTATTGCGCCAAAATCCTGCGCAAACATATGCAGAAGATTTAAAAGACGGTAGTGCTCCCGCACCTCGCCGTACTCTGAAAGCGGCGCTTGAAAGTCATAGGAAAGTATCGGATAATCGTTCGGATATCCTGTAGCTTTTGACTCGTTAAATGTCGACAGTTTGCCTATTTTATTCGTTCCGCCGTGATACATATAATATCCGATAAGATTATTCCCGCAGCCCAGCTTTGTGATTGACACAGCGTAAATATCCATAGGCTTTATTATCGGACGGCGGTGATGAGTTACTTGTATTCCTCCGCCCATTTCGCACGTTGCAAACGGATAACGGTCATACGGAAGCTGCCAGCCATCGTCCAGAGTTTGCTCTATAAGGTCAGTACCGATTGCGGAATCGTTACGCATTGTGTTAAAGAAATAATGTGATGACGGTTCCAGTTTTTCCATGTGATTCTCCCACGGCGCTTCACAATATCCGCCGAATACCGGCACAACACCGCTTAACGGAATTTTCGCTCCCGCCGCGCTGTTCCAGCCGGTGACAGTATATAGCGGCGCTTCAAATCCGCATTCCACAGCTATTTTTTTCAGTGCCGCAAGATGCTCCGCATCATCTGTCAGTTCATTTTCCAGCTGTACACCGATTATATTCCCGCCGTCCTTGTAGAAAAGTCCCTTGACCTCTTCATAAATCCTCGCATACCATTTGCGCGCAAGCGAAAGATATTCCTCATTATTTGAGCGAAGTTCAAACGGCTTTTTCATGAGCCAGTCGGGGAAACCGCCGTTACGGCACTCGCCATGCGCCCAGGGACCTATGCGGATTACAACGTCAAGCCCTGTTTTTTTACATTCTTCTATAAAAGCGCGAATATCGTTATCACCTGAAAAATTATATTCGCCCTCAATCTCCTCATGGTAAATCCAGAAAAGATACGTTGAAACTATCGTTATGCCGCCTGCCTTCATTTTGGCAAGCTCAAGGCTCCATTCACTTCTTTTATAACGTGAAAAATGAAACTCACCCATCACGGCAATAAACGGTTTGCCTCCGCGTGTGAAATATCTGCTTGTTACGTTTATTTCCTCGCCTTCCGGGTTTTCGCCGCCAAGCTCTAAATGATTAACTAAAAGCGGCGTTTCCTTATATTCTTCAAAGCTATATTTCATTATTTAATCCCCCTGTATTTTGTTGATGACCGCTGCTTAACATTTTGCTCATATTCAGATATCTTTAATATACTTGTCACATTTTAATCTTTATGGGGCGCGTATACATATTCCGCCAGTTTAAACTCCTGCCTCATGCTTGTTGACCCATGCGGTCCGCCAAACGGCGCAACCGTCAGGCTCACAGTATCAACGTCAATTTTTTCCGCTTCCACAGTGTCGTAATCCGCCGACTCCGTAGCAAGCGTTACGTATCCTCCAACCTTGTATACTGATATTAACCGCATAGCGTTAATGACGTCATCAATCTTCTTTTCGCTATCCTCCACTGCCAAAAATGTAAAGTTCTCGGTATCGCATATTGCGCGAATCGTATAACGGTCGTCATTTTGGAACTTATTCATTATCTCCTCATAGGACATGGGCGCCGATGTCGGCATGAGCGCTTCAATCAGGGGATATGCCACCTCACGATTGATACAAACAGACTCAATGCCAAATCCATCCGAATGATTTACATTCCAGCAATACCCGATCTGAACCTGCTCGCCGTCCCGGTCAAAATACAATGGCCAGACACGATACTCCTCGCTGCAAAATTCATCGCTCATTTTACTATTTTCCCAATCCATCCCGCTAAAATAATCGTTGTCCGGCGAATAGTTCACAGTCAAAATATTATCGTTGAGCGCATATTTAATGCATGGTACATAGTCTGGATACACACCGTAAAATCCGGACATAAACTCTGACTGGTTTTCAAGCAGAGCGGTAAGCGACACAGTCCTGGTATCGTTATCCCAGACAAAGCTGCACATATATTTAGTAAAACCGTATTCTTCGTTCGGACTGGAGCCGTCAGGAGTACCCAAGTCCTCGATAACGATAGCAGTCTTACCGCCAATGTTATAGCCCTGTACCTCGTGTCCGTTAAAAATAACCTTAATATCGGTTTCGTACACGTTACCGGCAACGCCACCCACCTTGCCGCGTGAGATGCCGCGGTCGTAAGGTTTCACAATGCTCAATCCTCTCACGTTGAGGGTACGTATTTCGTCGTTATAGTCACAGCGAAAGCCATAGTATTGTTCGTCCAAATCCTCAGCAATGATGGCGGTTCTTCCGCCGATGTTATAGGACTGAATCTGCTCGCCGTTAACAGTCGCCAGAATATCAGTAGTATAAATCGTCCCGACAACATCCCCCACCTCGGCACTTGCCAAAACAGGAACCAGCAGCAACAGTAACGTCAGTGACAGTCCAACAAATATTTTTTTCATAATTCTTCTCCTTTACTCTATACATTCTTTTACAAAAGGAACGTATCAAAACTAATCAGTTTCAATACGCTCTCTTCTGTTCATATTTTTAATTTCCATTCGTCTGGTCCGGAATAATACTTTCAAGTCTGCCGGCTGCAGTAAGCGCCAGATTTATTAGCAGGCTTTTTTGCGTATCATCTGCGCCTGAACCTGCTGTTATGTCAATAACACAGCCTCGGTCATATACGTGAATTGACGGGAACGCAACATACGCATCCTGTCCAACTCCTGTTATAGTTTCAGCTGACGAGCGCGACATTTTAGCCTGATCAAAATCCGCATAAATCTGTTGGTAGTTTATAGTATCAGTAAATTGAGTAACGGTGACTTTTACTATATCATTCTGTCCTATCGGTTCACTTCTGTAAAGCACAGTCGCCGTATTACCCTCACGCATTGTCTGTGACGGCTCTACAACAGGAGTATAACCCGCATTTGCCGCTATATCTTCAGCAGTAATAAGCGATGCCGGATCTACTTCAGGTATAACAATTTTCTCTTCCTTTGGTGAACAAGAACAAAGACATATTATCATAGTAATACTTGCAAATATAAGTAGTATCTTTTTCATATTAATCCTCCATTATTTCATAGCAATTGCTTCTTTCACCTTTTCAGCAATGTTCTCTGCAGTCAATCCGTATTCCTCAAACAGTTCATCAGGCTTACCTGATTTACCGAAACGGTCTGTACCAATAATTTTTACGGGTACGGGCGCGTTAGCGCAAACAACCTCTGTTACCGCGCTGCCTAAGCCGCCCATTATATAATGCTCTTCAGCCGTCACAATCGCGCCGGTTTCCTTAGCGGCCTTTGTTATTATTTCCTCATCAATCGGTTTTATTGTGTGTATATTAATTACCCTTGCGCTGATACCCTCAGATGCGAGAATATCGGCTGCCTCAAGAGCCTTTGCAACCATCAGACCCGTTGCCACGATAGTCGCGTCACATCCGTCTTTTAACTGTACGCCCTTGCCGAGTTCAAATTTATAATCCTCGCCGTTAACATCATCAACCGCCAGACGACCGAACCGCATATACACTGGTCCCTGATGGTCGATAGCCGCCTTGACAGCCTGTGTGGCTTCAATATCATCAGCAGGGTTTATAACCACCATATTCGGGATTGAACGCATAAGCGCCAAATCCTCAAGGCACTGGTGCGACGCGCCGTCCTCACCAACGGAAATACCCGCGTGAGTAGCGCCTATTTTAACGTTAAGGTTTGTGTAGCCGATTGAGTTTCTCACCTGTTCAAACGCTCTGCCTGCCGCAAACATTGCGAATGTAGACGCAAAAGCGATTTTACCTGATGCGGCAAGTCCCGCCGCAACACACATCATATTACCCTCGGCAATACCCATGTTTATAAATCTTTCGGGATACGTGTTCTTGAATTTATCTGTCATCGTAGACTTTGAAAGGTCAGCGTCAAGCACGACAATATTCGGATTTTCGCCGTATTTTACAAGTGCCTCACCGTATGAAAGTCTTGTAGCCTTCTTTGCCATTATAAACTCGCCTCCAATCCCTTGATTATCTCGTCAAGCTCCGCGATAGCCTGATTATATTCCGCTTCTTTAGGAGCTGCTCCGTGCCATGCCGGGTTATTTTCCATAAATGACACGTTCTTACCCTTTGTCGATTTCATTATAATCGCTGTGGGTTGTCCCTTTGTTGCTTTAGCTTCCTCTACTGCACTAAGAAGCTTCTCAAAATCATGCGCGTCTGTCACAATTACGTGCCAGCCAAACGCTTCAAACTTCTTATCAATAGGCGTCGGGTTCATTACCTTGGTAATGTCGCCGTCTATCTGAAGTCCGTTGTTATCTACAAATATTGTGAAGTTATCCAGCTTATAATGAGCCGCGAACATAGCCTGCTCCCAGACTTGTCCCTCTTCCAGTTCACCATCGCCGAGAATTGAATATACTCTGTAGTCCTTATTGTCAAGCTTTGCCGCAAGCGCCATACCGCCTGCTACCGATACACCCTGACCCAATGAGCCGGTTGACATATCAACGCCAGGAACCTTGTTCATATCGGGATGCCCCTGCAAGTAGCTTCCTATACTTCTGAATGTTTTCACGTCCTCTTTGGGGATAAAGCCTCTCTCCGCAAGCACGCCGTAAAGCGCGGGGGCAGTATGTCCTTTTGAAAGCACGAACCTGTCCCTATTTTCCATCTTTGGATTTTTCGGGTCAACGTTCATAACCTCGAAATATAACAATGTCAGAACATCCGCTATTGAAAGCGAACCGCCCGGATGTCCTGATGCTGCGTTATATACAGCTGTCAGAGCATTTTTGCGGACATTGTTCGCAATTATAGCAAGCTCTGTGACTCTTTTCTTATCCATTTGTCCTGTTTCCTCCCTTAAAGAAATTTTATTTATCTAACGCATTCTCATACGCTATGTTCATAAGTTCCTGAAGTCTTTCCTCTTCGCCCGCAATATACAGAAATCCTATAACCGCTTCAAATCCCGTTGCTTTTCTATAGTCGGTAAGTGATGCGTTTTTTGCTACGGTATTGAGCTTTGTGTTTCTGCCGCGCTTAAAAACAGCAATTTCATCCTCTGTAAGAATCGGCATAAGCGCGTCAAGACTTCTCGCCTGAGCCTCGGCTTTTACATATCTGACCGTTGTTTTATGCAATTTGCCCGCGGGGAGATTTTCGTGTTCCTCAATAACCTTCGTCCTGACAAAAAGCTCATACACTCCGTCACCTATATAGGCAAGCGCAAGAGGCGAAAACTGAGTTGGTTTTTTCTCTGTCAGCATATTAACCCTCTATATAACTCCATTTAACTCCCATCGGCGTATCCTTTAGTTCAATGTTCATTGCTTTTAACTTATCGCGGATAGCGTCAGCCTCTGCCCAGTTCTTTTCTTTTCTTGCCATGTTGCGCTTTTCAATCAGTTCCTCAATTTCAGCGTCAAGTGATTTTTCCTTAGTCTTATGGAAAAGTCCTAAAACGGCGCCAATCTCATGTATCAGGTCAAGAGTTTTTACTATAACTTCTTTAGCATTCTTATTTTCATTTGAAAGAGCGGTGTTTGACGCGTATACTATATCGAAAACTGCCGCGATTGCATCGGCTGTGTTCAAGTCGTCATCCATTGCATCCAGAAATTTCTGTTTGAAGCCGTCAAGCTTTTCACTGTATTCCTTTTCCGCGTCGTTAAGCTCTCTTTCCTCACTATTTTCAAGCAGGAATTCAAGGTTGTCAATACACGTATATATACGTTCAAGTCCCGATTTTGCCTGTTCCATGAGCGTATCTGCAAAGTTTATCGGGTTCCTGTAATGAGCGCTTAGCATGAAGAAACGTACCACTTCACCGTCATATGTTTTCAGAATATCACGCACAGTAAAGAAATTGCCCAAAGACTTGCTCATTTTCTGGTTGTTTATATTTATATATCCGTTATGCATCCAGTAGTTTGCAAACGGCTTGCAGTTTGCGCACTCACTCTGCGCGATTTCATTCTCGTGATGCGGGAAAATCAAGTCCTGACCGCCCGAATGAAGGTCTATCGTCTCACCGAGATACTTATTAGCCATCGCCGAACATTCAATATGCCAGCCCGGTCTGCCCATACCCCACGGACTTTCCCATGCAGGCTCGCCTTCCTTCTGCTTCTTCCAGAGCGCGAAGTCCATAACATCCTGCTTTGTTTCATTAACGTCAATTCTCGCGCCGGCTTCCAAATCCTCAAGCGGCTGCTTTGACAGCTTGCCGTATTCTTTAAATTTCTTCGCGGAGAAATATACGTTTCCGTCCACGTTATAAGCGTAGCCGTTATCCTCTAATTTTTTTATAATAGCTATTATCGCGTCAATATTTTCAGTAGCCTTCGGGTGCACTGTCGCCTTCTCAATCCCCAGAGCCTTAGCATCCTTATAGTATTCCTCTATAAATCTTTCGCCAAGCTCCTTAACTGTAATCCCCTCAGCGTTTGCGCGCTTTATCATCTTATCGTCTATATCAGTAAAGTTCTGCACGAACTTTACTTTATAACCCCTGTATTCCAGATACCGGCGCATTACATCGAATACCATAAACGGACGCGCGTTGCCAATATGGAAATAGTCATACACAGTCGGACCGCAGGAATACATCTTTACTTCGTTTTTATCAATAGGAACAAATTCCTGTTTCTGCCTTGTTAAAGTATTATATATTTTCATGCCATTACTTCCTTTTTACACCATTATACTAATTACAGTAATTATATCGCAAATTGAAGAAAAATACAACAGTTTTTTAGATAAATTTATCATAAACAAAAAGAGACTGCCAATGCAGTCTCAAAGTGTAGACAAATTAAATTTGTCGAAGTCTGTTCAACCTTTTATATTCAGCCGTTAAGTTCTTTATCAATAGCCTCAGCAGCAGCTTTACCTGCGCCCATAGCAAGGATAACAGTTGCCGCGCCGGTTACAACGTCACCGCCGGCATATACGTGATCTTTAGATGTCTTTCCTGTTTCTTCGTCAGCAACGATACAGCCTCTGTTATTAGTATCAAGACCCTTAGTGGTCTGTCTGATAAGCGGGTTCGGCGTCTGACCGATAGCCACTACAACCGTGTCTATATCAAGAACCTCTTCGCTGCCTTCAACCGGCACAGGACGTCTTCTTCCGCTTGCGTCAGGCTCGCCCAGTTCCATATGGATAACCTCCATATTAGTTACCCAACCGTCCTCGTTACCGATAAACTTAGTCGGGTTCTGAAGAAGCTTAAAGATGATACCCTCTTCCTCTGCATGGAAAACCTCTTCCGCTCTTGCGGGAAGCTCTTCCTTACCGCGTCTGTATACTATATATACATTTTCAGCGCCGAGACGCTTTGCGCTTCTTGCCGCGTCCATTGCAACGTTACCGCCGCCAAGAACAGCAACATTTTTGCCCACGTAAACAGGTGTATCATATTCAGGGAACTTATAGCCCTTCATAAGATTTATTCTTGTAAGGAACTCGTTCGCGCTGTATACGCCGTTAAGACTCTCGCCTTCAAGTCCCATAAATGACGGAAGACCCGCGCCTGAGCCGATATAAACAGCGTCATAGCCCATTTCATCAAACAACTCGTCAACCATAATCGTCTTGCCGATGATTACGTTTGTCTGAATATCCACGCCCATAGCCTTCAGGTTTGAAATTTCCTTCTGAACGATATCCTTCGGAAGTCTGAACTCAGGAATACCGTACATAAGCACGCCTCCGGCTGTGTGGAACGCTTCGTATACAGTTACCTTATAGCCCCTCTTTGCAAGGTCGCCTGCAACAGTAAGACCGGAAGGACCGCTTCCTACTACTGCAACCTTTTTTCCGTTAGGCTCGGGAACTTCTATTTTATCCTCAACATTAGCCATGTGCCAGTCAGCGACAAATCTTTCAAGTCTGCCTATGCCGACACTCTCATGCTTTATACCTCTTACGCACTTTGACTCACACTGCTTTTCCTGCGGGCATACTCTTCCGCAGACAGCGGGAAGCGCGTTTGTTTCCTTAATCTTCTGATAAGCCTTTTCAAACTCACCCTCAGCGATAAGCGAGATAAACTCAGGAATCTTAACGCTTACAGGGCAGCCCTCCATACACGGCTTATTCTTACAGTTGAGACATCTCTGCGCCTCGTCTATAGCCATTTCCTCTGTGTAACCGGTGGTTACCTCAAGGAAGTTTTTATTTCTCACATTAGGACATTGCTCCGGCATCGGATTTTTGTCCGCTCTCATATTAGGCATATCTGAAACCCTCCCTTAATCAGTCCTGTGTATTGGTTCTGCCTATTCTGCAGTGACCTTCTTTACATGATCTTTCTTCATAGTCCTTGAACATTCTTCCACGCTTCATAGCGCTGTCCCAATCAACCTTGTGACCGTCAAAATCAGGACCGTCAACACACGCAAACTTAGTCTCTCCGTCAACGATGATACGACAGCCGCCGCACATTCCCGTACCGTCAATCATAACAGGGTTCATTGAAACGGTTGTCGGAATATTATACTGCTCTGTCAGCTTACATACAAACTTCATCATTACAAGCGGGCCAATCGCGATAACCTCGTCAAACTTCTCGCCTGCTTCAATTTCTTTCTTGAGCATATCCGTAACAAAACCCTGGTTTCCGTTTGAACCATCGTCTGTAGCAACAATAAGCTTATTGGAAACAACCTTTAATTCATCCTCCAGAATAATAAGGTCTTTATTTCTGAATCCTGTAATAACTGTCACATCAGCGCCAAGATTATGAAGCTTCTTCGCCTGCGGATACGCGATAGCCGTACCAAGACCTCCGCCTATTACCGCAACCTTCTTAAGACCCTCAAGCGGAGTCGGTACTCCAAGTGGTCCGGCAAAATCAAGAAGCTCTCCTCCCTCAGGAACCTCAGCCAAGTCCTTGGTCGTCTTTCCGACAATCTGGACTATAATTGTAACAGTTCCCTTCTCTCTGTCAAAATCAGCGATTGTGAAAGGAACTCTCTCGCCGTATTCATCAATTCTTAATATTATGAACTGTCCCGGCTCAGCTTTCTTCGCAATCAACGGAGCTTCAACCTCCATTAAAAAGATTTGCGGATTAAGCATATTCTTTTTAACAATTTTGTAAGCCATTGTATCACCTCTTAAATTTAATTCATTTATTTTTACGCTGCCAATTATAATATCATATTTTCAAAGCTTTTTCAATATCTTTAAAAAAGTTTTTCGATAAAATCCTTCATATCCTGCGCAATTTCGTTTTGAAACACAAGCTTTTCCTCTGTGACAGGGTGAATAAGGCTTAAATAACATGAATGAAGGAACTGACGCGGCGCAATACTGTGGTCTTCTATGCCATACAGCCAATCACCGACAAGCGGATGTCCTATATGCGACATATGCACACGTATCTGATGCGTGCGACCGGTTTCAAGCTCAAGTTCCAGCAGCGTGTATTCCCCATACCTCTCCAAAACACTGTAGTGCGTAACCGCCCTCTGACCGTCCGGCGCGACAATTCGGTTTATAACGCTTCCGTCAGCACGTTTTATCGGCGCGTCAACCGTCCCGTCCTCAGTCATATCACCGCAGACGATACACTTATACTTTCTTTTAAAATCGGCAGTGTGGAGTTCCTCGGAAAGTCTCGCATGGGCGTAGCTGTTCTTTGCAACCGCCATAAGCCCCGATGTATCCTTATCAAGACGATTAACCGCGCGGAATACTCTGTTTTCACCCTTTGATTTGTAATAGTGCATAACGCCGTTCGCGAGCGAGTTTTCGTAATTCCCCATTGACGGATGCGTCGGCATATGCGGAGGTTTATTGATAATAAGAATATCCTCGTCCTCGTACACTATATCAATCGGTATATTTTTCGGTATGATATTTTCCGATGCGCTGTCTCGTATCGTCACTTTAAGCGTGTCACCCATACGAACAGTGTCCACTGTACGGATATGTGCGCCGTTCAAGCGAATACCATCTTCATATTTCTTTAAATCCTTTATGAGATTAGTGGATATTTTAAAATGCTGCCTGAGCACAGTCAGCACATTCGCACCGTCATACTGAACGTCCACTATATACTCTAACACTCTGTCCATCAGTTATTAAATCCCTGTAAAAGACGTGTCGCATATGACGGGTCAACCATTTCCCATTCAAAGCTGTACGGCTTCATGCCTGACTCTCTAAGACTTGTGTCTATCGTTGTATACGTCTCATCAGGAACAGATGACGTATACGTCTGATTTTCCTTAGCGTCATATATCATAAATTCCATAACGCCGTTTTCTTTCTTACCAAAACGGCAAACGCGATATTCAACCTTATCCACCTCTTGGGATAAAATCATAAGCTTTATTACCTCAATTGTCTTATCGTTCAAGCCGTTATCAAAAATAAGGATTTTTTCAAGAAGCTCGTTATAATCGGTTATAAAACGGAGATTATATCCCTCTAATTTTTCAAGCTCACCCGACTCCTTTGAGGTGTTCTGAACATTGTCAAAAAGACGCTGTTTCAAAATAGGGTCATCACACGGCGAGAATGAAATCATAAGCCGCTTTTCCTCGTCATGATACAGCATAGGCGTTGGCATTAATGCCGTATGCGAACAAGCCGGACAGCGGAACATATTAACCATACCTCTTAATAAATCCTGCTTTAAATCGGCGCTGTCCTTTACGGTTATTGAATTCCATACCGTCACTTCACTCATCTGTCCGCACTGTGGACAGCGTACATTCTGTGTTGAATTAAGACTCATTATTATCCGCCTTTCTGATTATTTTATCCGCCGCCACCATTATGCCGAGCTTTGCGCTTTCATACGTCAGTCCGCCCTGCATATATGCTATATACGGAGGTTTTATCGGCGCGTCCGCCGAAAGTTCAATCGACGCTCCCTGATTGAACGCGCCCGCCGCCATGATTACCTGTGAGCTGTATCCCGGCATGTCCCAAGGCTCGGGAGTTACGAAGCTATCCACCGGCGCGCCCTTTTGAATACCTTCACAAAATGCGCGAAGCATTTCCTCATTCCCGAATTTTATAGATTGGATTATATCATGCCTCGTTTCATCCGGTTTCGGGTCAACCTCAAAGCCAAGCTTCTCAAATACCGCGCTGCATAATACCGCCGCCTTCAGAGCCTGCGCGACCGTGTGCGGAGCCATGAAAAGCCCTTGATAAAGCTGACGGTTAAAGCCCAGGGACGCTCCCGCTTCCTTGCCTATTCCGACAGAGGTGAGCCTGTAAGCGCACAACTCTATATATTTTGATTTACCTGCGATATATCCGCCCGTTGGGGCAAGTCCGCCGCCGGGGTTCTTTATAAGTGAACCGACAATGAGGTCTGCTCCGAACGCGGTCGGTTCCTCCGTTTCAACAAATTCACCGTAGCAGTTATCCACTATGCATATTGTTTCGGGCGATATTTCCTTAACGAAGCTTATTAAATCGCCTATCTCCTTTGCGCTGTAGGTAGGTCTCCAGCCGTAGCCCTTTGAGCGCTGTATAGTAACGGCTTTAACATTCGTTTTCGTTAGCGTATCTTTTATTTCATCAAAATTCGGAGTGCCGTCCTCCTTTAAATCTATCTGAATATAATTTACGCCGAAATCCTTTAAAGAACCGTTTCCGCTTTCGCCCTGTATTCCTATCACTTCTTCAAGCGTGTCGTAGGGCTTTCCCGTCACAGAAACAAGCGTATCACCGGGACGCAGAACTCCGAAAAGCGCCGTTGAAATAGTATGCGTTCCCGAAATGAAGTTATGACGCACAAGCGCGTCCTCAGCGCCCATGATATCCGCATACACCCTGTCAAGAGTGTCGCGTCCCAAGTCGTCATAGCCGTAGCCTGTGGTCGGCACAAAATGCGCGTCCGACACACGGTTATCTGAAAATGCCTTCATAACGCGAAGCTGATTGATTTCCGCTATTGTATCGATATTTTTAAACTGTTCTATGACAGCGTTTTCCGCTTCGCTTACCAGTTTTAATGTCTTTTCCGAAATTCCGAAGCTATCCGCTATAAATTTATTTTTATCCATCAGTAAATATATCCTTTCCTTAGTCTACAAGTGAGTCGCCGCGTCCCATGTCCATTTCATAGCCTGAGCGCTCAATGCGCTCTTTGAGGCACATAATACACTGCGCAGCCTCGTCACCTGTGCATATTTTATTATCATAAAGCGTGTAATCCGCTCTCACGCCTACCGGCGAAAGATTGGGCATAACCACATTTGCGCCCGCATCAAAGCCCTTTTCGCGTCCCTTTGGGTCAATAGTACCAAGAGCCGTTGTAGATGGAAGCAGCACCTTAGGAAGCATAAGCCTCGTCAGGGCAAGCATTGTAAGCGTCAACGGAAGCGTGCCGCCCTCTTCCTTTGCAAACGGTGTGTCACTATGCGGTATAAACGGACCTATACCGACCATGTGAGGCTGCAAGTCCTTTAAAAACAGTAAATCGTCCGCCAGATTTTCGCTTGTCTGATATGGCGAGCCGACCATAAATCCTGCGCCGACCTGGAAGCCGAGTTCTCTCAGAGTATACAAACAGTTCTTTCTGTTTTCAAGAGACATATACTCAGGGTGGAGCTTTCTGTAATGCGCATTGTCCGCCGTTTCGTGACGCAGAAGATACCTGTCCGCGCCCGCATCCTTAAAAGCCTCGTAGCTCTCCCTTGACTTCTCGCCTATAGAAAGCGTTATAGCGCAAGCGGGGTATTTTGATTTTATTTTATAGACTATATCACATATTTTTTTATCTGTGAAAAATGTGTCCTCACCGCCCTGAAGCACATAGGTGTTAAACCCAAGTCTGTGTCCCTCGTCAGCGCATGATAGTATTTCTTCCTCAGTGAGGCGGTAGCGATTTACATTACCGTTTTCGGCGCGTATTCCGCAGTAATAGCAGCCGTTTTTGCAGTAGTTTGTAAACTCAATAAGTCCGCGGACAAATACTTTGTTGCCATAATGCTCATTGCGCACTTTAACCGCCGCCCGAAGAAGCTCTTCAGACGGTTCGTTTTTATTTTCATCTATTATATCGGCGATTTCTTGCCTGTTCATTGACTGAATATCTATCATAATCTTCATTCCTCCGCGTATCATTATAATATATATAATGCAATTTAGCAAGTGCAGATTGAATAAATAACAAAAATACGCCTTTCACAATCCAAATCATGAAAGACGTATTTTATTTTGTTATTTATATTTCTCTGAACTGTACGCTTGCGCATAAGGCTTTTGTGGGTTCATATTCCAAATAAATATTTTAAAGTTCGTTAAATTGCAGTTAAACTGTTCTTTGATAATACCATCAAATTCTTCACCTAATGGCTTCATCTGTATTTTTATAAGTGTTCCTTTATCACTATATTCGGCAAATATTATTGTCGGATTTTCAGCTGCAAGATATTTTTCTATATTAACCGCGACTGCGTTATCCGTAATGTCCGCGGATGTGATACGATACGGGTATGTATACGGCTTAGGAGTATCCGTAGGCGTCGGGCTTGGACTTACTGTTGGCTCTACCGTTGATGTCGGTGTTGGACTTACTGTTGGTTCTATCGTTGGTGTCGGTGTTGGACTTACTGTTGGTTCTATCATTGGTGTCGGTGTTGGACTTACTGTTGGTTCTATCATTGGTGTCGGTGTTGGTGTGTCATCAAGCGTCTTTTGCGGATAGTATCTAAAAAAGGCTTTTTCATCAGGGTCGTCCTTATGTACCGGAGTTCCCAAGCTATCTGAAACTAAATCTAATCCTTTAATTGAATTATAAGGTGATTCGTCCATATAATTCTCATAGCAATCTAAAGCAACTAAATCCGGATTTCTTTCAACATTTAGTTCCTTTAGTTTATTACCATAACAAGATAAATCCCACAATTTTTCATTTTTTGATATGTCAAGCGTTGTTAATAGATTGTTCGCACACCATAAGACCTCTAAATATTTGTTATCTGATATATTGAGTGAGGCAAGTAAATTCCCGCAGCAGTATAAATCTGTTAAATATTCATTCTTTGACGTGTCTAACTCTCTAATAAGATTGTTATCGCAATAAAGATATATAAGATTTTCCCATGCAGATAAATCTAAGCTGTCTATTTTATTATTATCGCACCAAAGACCATACAAATCCGGAACAAGCTCATTATTAATTTCGGTTATTTCATTGTTATCACAAGTGAGCCAGTTTAAGTTTAGTAAATTTTCAATGCCATTTAAATTCTTTATTCCTTTATTACTTAAATTAATACTGCTTATTGACCACAATTTCGCCCAATCTCTTGTAGATATCACACTGTCGGATGTTCTGTTTATTCCGTCTTTCTGCTCTAAAATGTCTATAATTGCATTACAAAAATTTATATCGCTAAAAACCTCTGAAAATTTTCTATTGTCTATTTCAATCGCATATTCATCACTCACATTCGCTTTAACTCTTATAGAAGAAGAGTTATCACCAATAACTTCTATTGATATTCCGCTTTCAATAGTTTGAGGATGACAGTCTGATGTTGCTGAACATGATTGTCCGCGCACTCTTTGCTCATGGAAATTAGAACTTGGGGTTGTTTCACTATTAAACTTATTACGCCCATAAGCATTCAAATATGACCATGTGGCAGCACTTGCTTTACGTTCACTACTGTTATCACTTCGTTCAATCTGTATAAATCCATGAAATGTACTATTATTGTTATAAGCTTCAAACACATTTTCATCAACATGGTATATCAAAATTCCACCATTAAAATCTGTTTCCCCCGGGAAGTTATCATTTAACCCTTCCAGTCCCTTATCAAATCCGATTAGCTGTCTATTTTCAATTAAAAAACATTGATTAGGTTCAGCTTTACTTCTTATTTCAATCACATTATATTCACTGTTTAGACTATCTTCTGAAATACTATTTATATCTCCCTCCCAATCATTTACTACTTCAGGAATAACATATCCCAATTTAGTTTTAGACCATGGGTCTAAATGTGCCGGAACATGACCGTCCCACCCAGCATATGGATCATCGTCATATTCTTCTGTTTTTCCTACCCCTGCGAAACGGTGTCCCCAGCTTCCTACTGCCATAAGACTGTACATTGCAAGTCCATTTGAGGCATAATCCGGTTGATTGGAAAAATACAAATCAGGGAGATTGAAAACAGAGTGTCCAAGTTCATGGCAAGTTGTTCCGATTCCTACAGGAACATCTCCGTATACCACTTCCTCTTGAACTGTATACCGACCAAGGTCAACTCCGGTTGAAATTTTTGCTCCACCCATTTCGGTATGTGCTCGAATACGACTTCTTCCTGCAAATATTGTGACAAGATGAAGCGATTCCCATTCTGAATTAAAATCAAAATTCTCCTCAATGGCTCTAACTGCTAATGAAACTGTTGTCATTATTTCTGTACCATTGATTTCGCTCCAGTTTTCTATTGGATGCGGCATATTAAGCGATACCTTTATGACTCCATCCCTAAAATCATCTATCTTATAGCCGACATTTAAATCCTTATAACTCGACGTACCTTTTCTATCTGTTTTTACATTAACAATCTTCGCAGGTTCGAATATATCCAAACCATTAGCATTTTCTTTCCAATAATTCACAACGCTGAGTGCACCGGAAGTTTTATCAAACATTTTATCATGCCAATAGTTTACGCTATATTTTATTTCAACATCATTAAATTCAATTAAAATTGCAAGTAGTTTTTGATGTGTTAGCGGTTTCTGTTGTTCATCATCAACTGACATAAGCTGAACAACGTCATTTTCAGTCGGCTGCGAATAATCAATACGCTCCGCATTTTCCCAAAGAGGCATAATATCTTCTCGCTGAATTTTATGCGAAAAAATTTCATTCGAAAAAAGCCTAAATGCTGTATTTTGCTCAACATCCTGCGAAGTCGGAACAATTTCGCCGTCTTTTATCTTAGCATATTTATAACTATTGCTTTCCTCATCATATACAATAATATTACCGCTTTCATCCTCTTTCCAACTAAAAAATTCATCACCATAGGTTGTAACGGTAATTACATCACCATTCGGCTGGATTACTTCAACCGGAACGGGACAGATAGGCGCAGCGTAAGCAGCGGCACAAATTAAAGCAGAAAATATTATCACCGACATTATACTGCAAACCAAAAATGATACTTTCCGCAACATTAACACCCCTCCTTTTTGCAATATAAAAATGCGCGGTCAAAACCGCGCACAAAAAACGCTGCTTTGACTATTGCGACATAGTTCATTCCAATTCCGGTATGATTAACAAGGCATACGTTTTTTACTAACGTAAACCGAAATTGAAAAAATTATTAAACTATGCCGCAAAAATATTATACCATATTATAAAAACAATGTAAACACTTTCCCACGAAATTCACTTCCAAACAGAATTGGATAAATTATAACAACAAAAAATGCATCTTACGTAATTTTCAGTCACGAAAGACGCATTTTATTTTTTATAAGAAATATTAACCTACAGGATCATATGCATAGAATCCTTTTGCATTTACTTTACAACCACATTCATCCTTCTCGCCATCATCAAAATAAACTTCAAAATTAACAACATAGTAATCTTCCACAAGCTTAATATTATATTTGTAATTTGCAGTTTTAGAAATATTAAGAAATTCACGCGCTATCTCGACAGCTTCTGCCTCATTAGCCATAGCCTTTCCGCCCTTTGCCGGCGGCTGATAATTATCGGTCGTTGTTGATGTGCCTGTCGTACTGTTTGATGACGTGTTACTTGATGATTTATTACTCGACGATGAGTTGCTTGATGAGCTACTCGACGACGAGTTGCTTGATGAGCTACTCGACGACGAGTTGCTTGATGAGCTACTTGATGATGAGTTGCTTGATGTGTTTGTACTGTTCACCGCTTTAGTTGTCTTGCTAGTTGTTTTTGAAGCGCCGCCTGAACAGCCTGAAACTGCCAGAACAAGCACCATTGCCGCGCAAATAAATATTTTTTTCATAAAATACCTCCATTTCGCCGCCGCACGGCGAAATAATATTAAAATACTCTGTATAAATTTTACTATACCGGCTTCCGTTTGTCAAGCAAAAAACAAGGGATTAAATGACATAATAGAGGCATACAAGATATTTTTGGCAAATTTATTGACTATTAACTTCCAAATGTGTTATAATATAAATGTTGTAATAATGTTCGGACGCTATACGCTATGCGTATTCAGAAAAATTTAATAACGGAGGTAAAATAGTGGCAAAAGCTAAAAAACTGAAAATCATACCATTAGGCGGTCTTGATGAAATCGGAAAAAATCTGACCGCTATTGAGTACGGAAATGAAATTATAATGGTAGATTGCGGTATGGCTTTCCCCGATGACGATATGCCCGGAATAGACATGGTTATAAACGACATTACCTATCTGGAAAAGAACTGGTCGAAAATCAAGGGCATTTTTCTTACCCACGGTCACGAAGACCACATCGGCGGACTGCCGTATTTCCTTAAGGAAATTAATGTGCCGGTTTACGGAACAAGGCTTACAATCGGCTTAGTTGAACACAAGCTTAAGGAACACAATCTTTTATCAAGCGTAAAGCTTATACGAGCAAAGTACGGAAACACAATCAAGGCAGGACAATGCTTTTCTGTTGAGTTTATCCGCACTAACCATTCAATCGCGGACAGCGCTGCGCTTGCAATAAAAACTCCCGTCGGAACAGTTCTTCACATGGGAGACTTCAAGATTGACACAACGCCTATCGTTGGTGATATGATTGACCTTGCAAGGCTTGGTCAGCTTGGCAAAGATGGCGTGCTTGCGCTCCTTTCCGACAGCACGAATGTTGAGCGTAAGGGTTACACCATGAGCGAAAGAAGTGTTGGAGAGCGGTTTGAACAGATTTTCAAGGGCTGCAATAAGAGAATTATTGTTGCGACCTTTGCTTCAAACGTGCATAGAGTTCAGCAGATTATTGACGCGGCAGCGAAAAACGGACGCAAGGTTGCCATCTCAGGCAGAAGCATGGAGAACATAGTTGAAATTTCAATTCTTCTCGGATATATGAAAGTTCCCGAAGGCGTGCTTATAAACATTGACAACATAAAAAAATACAGACCGAATCAAGTAGTTATTATTACAACAGGCTCACAGGGAGAGCCAATGAGCGCGCTTACAAGAATGGCATTTTCCGACCACAGGAAGGTTGAGATTACAAAGGACGACCTTATAATAATCAGCGCTACTCCTATCCCAGGCAACGAACGCTCCATATCGAATGTAATAAACGAGCTGTTCAAGATTGGCTGCGAGGTTGTGTACAGCGGACTTGCCGATGTGCATGTTTCAGGTCACGCCTGTCAGGAGGAATTAAAGCTTATTCTTGCGCTTACGAAGCCGAAATACTTCATTCCCGTACACGGTGAGCATCGTCATCTTGTGCTTCATAAGGAATTGGCGGCAAGTGTTGGTATACCGGAAAAGAACAGCTTCGTTTTATCAAACGGACAGATTTTAGAGCTTGACGCGAACAGCGCAAAATTCGGCGGTACCGTTCAGGCGGGTAAAATTCTCGTGGATGGTCTCGGAGTCGGCGATGTCGGTAATATTGTTCTCCGCGACAGAAAGCACCTTTCAGAGGACGGACTTATCATCGTTGTCGCGACTATATCACATGACAGCAAGGAAATGGTCTCGCGCCCCGATGTTATTTCAAGAGGCTTTGTATATGTCCGCGAAGCGGAATCGCTTATTGACGGAGTACGCTCCGTTGCGGCGGACAGCATTGAAATTTGCTTATCGAAGCGTAGTATGGACTGGTCCACGCTTAAGAGTTCAATGAAATCGGCGGTTGCAAAATATATCTACGAACAGACAAAACGTTCGCCTATGATACTGCCTATCATTGAGGAAATCTGAAAAGGACTGTTGCCTTTAGCGCAGACCGTTTAAAGGCATACACACTGTAATCACAAAACAAAAAAATTTAGGTTCATGAAAAAGCCTTTAAACTACGAACAAAACTCACCACTCGGAGTACCTTACGCTATCGGCTTGTAGCCGATAGTCGCCAAAGGCGAGTTTTGCTAAAAGCAAAACCGTAACGGTACGCCGTCGGGTGAGTTTTGTCCATTCTGCATCTAAATTCAATCAGCCCTTTGAGGCTGTTTTACCGGACAGCCTCTTTGTCAGAATTATTCTATCGACTCAATAATCGCATATTTACCGTCTTTTCTCTTATACACGATATTCATCTCATTCGTATCCTGATTCTTGAATACGAAGAAGTTATGTCCCAAGAGATTCATCTGCAAAACAGCTTCCTCGCTGCTCATTGGTTTTACAGTAAATCGTTTTGTCTTTACAATCTCAAACTCATTAGCTTCCTCACTGTCGGTATAAGGCGTACCGCTCAGGAGCATATTATCAACAGTCGCGTCCCTCTTAATCTTCTTTTCAAGACGCGTCTTATTCTTTCTTATCTGTCTTTCGATAACGTCCACTATCTTATCAACCGCAGCAAGAATTTCCCTGTCGGACGCTTCGGCTCTGTACATCATTCCTCCTGCGTAAATTGTCGCCTCAATATAGTCGTTATCTTTAATCGTTCCGATTACTACTCTTGCTTCAGATTCGTCTTTGAAAAACTTATCAAGCTTTGAAAGTTTCTTTTCAACATAGTCCTTGATTTTGTCTGTAAGGTCGTATCTTCTTCCGATAATTTTGAATTTCATAAATCTCACTCCTTGTATGTTTTCAGGGAAATGTTCCCTGTTAATATATATATACCCCTTATTTTCGAGTTTAAACAATTTTTTTACTTTTTTTTGTTTTTACTTGCTAATTTTTCGAATATATAGTAAAATATTAAACTGATATAATAATATTTTTTTGAGGTGATTATAAATATGCCATACATTTTATTTACTATCGGCTTTGTTCTGTTAGCATCATAG
>JAFLUB010000050.1 GCA_022509025.1 Oscillospiraceae bacterium
CCCGAACCGATTTTTTCAGTGCCGACAAGAACGACATCCGCCGCTTTTGTCATAGCATCGGAGGCTTCGATTGCACCCGTAAGACTTCTTGTTTCAATAAATCCCAGCGCCTGCATAAAACCCCTCCTTATCCGTTATTCGGTATATGACCAACCTTGTCACGGCCGACGCTTACGCGCTCTGCCATCTTCTGACTATGTTCGTTCGGTCTTGGTATAATGTGTGTGTTTATAAGTCCCGAAACGCTCTCGGCCGCTCTTGCCGCCGCGTCCACCGCCGCTGTTACGGCGCTGACGCTGCCCTGCATTTTCACCGCCATGATAAGCGGTACTTCAACGCTCTCGGCATTTGCAGGCTTATTTGAGTCAATCGCGATAATCTTAACATCCGCCGCCTTAGCAGCCGCGTCCGCCGCCGTTATCGCCGACACAAATCCAAACATTTCGACAATTCCAATCGCTTCATACATAATTATGTACCAGCCTTTCCCTTAATGCGGCCTTACGGCGCAATGTAAGCAATCTTAAGACCTTTTTGTGCAAGGTTCGTTTCAAGAGCCTCGTTCATTTCCTCAAGTCTGAATCTGTGAGTGATAAGCTCCTTAATCGGAAGTCCGATTGCGTTTGCTCTCTTTAAGAAATCAAATGTTGTCGCGTAATCACGGAGTGTGTAAACCCATGAGCCGACAAGTGTGATTTCCTTCGCGCAAAGGTCAAAGTGCGGATTGATTGTTGCGTCACCGCCGTTTATGAAGAAACCTAATTCGCAAAGTCCGCCGCCGTTTCTGATAAACTTATAGATATTACCGTGAGCTATCGGAGAACCTGTGCACTGGAATGCGAAGTCGCATAAATATCCGCCGAACGCATCCTTAACAGCCTCTGTAAGAGCTTCAATACCCTTATGGTTCATGAAGTTAACTGTATTGTCTGCGCCCATTCTCTTTGCAAATTCAAGTCTCTGCTCGTTTCCGTCAACAGCCACGATATTTTCGATACCCATTGTGCGAAGAACCGCAATACAGATAAGACCGATAGGTCCGCAGCCCTGAACGACTACTCTTGAATTAAATCTCAGAATATTGGTAAGCTTTGCTCTCTCAACAGCGTGTACAAGAACCGCGCACGGCTCGATAAGAATTCTTGAATCGAGATCAAGGTCGCTTACGTTAAATACTGTTGAGCCGCCTCTGATAAGTATGTAATCACTATACCAACCATTCAGGTGAACATCATCATCGGGAAGAAGTCCGTAAACGTCAGCGCCGCCTACGTTCTGCTTGTTAAGGTCGAACATTGTGATATCAGGATTATCCTTGAATATCATACATGTAACAACCTTGTCGCCAAGCTTTAGTGGCTTACCCGCGCTGTCAACCTTTACGTTCTTACCCATCTTAACGATTTCGCCCGTGCCCTCGTGTCCGAGAACAACAGGGATAAGTGAGAACGGGTCGTTCTTATACTCATGAGCGTCTGTACCGCATACGCCGCAGCCCTCAACCTTTACAAGGATATCGTCATCGCCAAGCTCGGGGATAGGATATTCCTGTATCTCAAATTTCTTGAGCGCTGTCATCATTGCGACCTTAGCGGTATTTGGTACCGCGCCGCCTGCTGCGCGAGCCGGAGCTACGGTTGACGCACTGGCCGCGCCGCCCGTCATTTCCTGCAAAACCTGCTGGACAAGCTTTGCAATTTCGTTTTCATTTATGTTCAAGGTCATCAACTCCTTTTATATGTTGTTTTATGCTTTACTTATATAATGTTAAGCGCGTCTGAGAGTACGCAGCGGCGCTGACGGGTGAAGCTTCTCGGTGAAGTTATACCCTCGCCTGTAGGACCTGCAATTGTGAATGTGGTCCAGCCCTCAGCGTTGAAGCCTATACCGGCATAGCTCGGAGCATTCTTTACAAATATCGTTGTGCAGATTGCCTTTGCATACTGAGTCATGTGGTCAACATTCTTTGAATGCAGGTGCGCGCTGTGACGGTTGCCGTGCTCAGCCTTAACAGCCATTTCAACAGCCTCGTCAAACGTGTCAACTCTTACTATCGGTAATATCGGCATCATAAGCTCTGTCTGAACAAACGCCTGTGAGAACTCTGTTTCGCAGATGATACATCTTACATCGTCCTTCGCCTGTATACCAATCTGAGCAAGAATCTTCTTTGCGTCGCGTCCTACCCAGTCCTTATTGATAACTCTCTTCGGCTTGTCGCCTTCCTTCTTAGGCTTTGACCAGACAAGAACAACATCTTCAAGCTGTTTAACCTGTGCGTCATTAAGCATATACGCGCCGTTCTTGAGCATGTGATGAATAAGCTCATCGGCTACGTTCTTCAATACGAAGCATTCCTTCTCCGCGATACATGGCAGGTTATTATCAAACGTACATCCGTCAATAATATCCTTAGCAGCCTTCGGTATATCCGCTGTGTCGTCAACGACAACAGGAGGATTACCTGCGCCTGCGCCGATTGCCTTCTTACCGCTTGAAAGAAGCATCTTAACAACTCCGGGACCGCCTGTTGCAACAAGCATTCTTACCGACGGGTCATGTACCATTTTATTGGAGCTTTCCATTGTCGGGTTTGCAACTGTCGCAACTATGTTTTCAGGACCGCCCGCCGCGAGTATCGCTCTGTTTACAAGGTCAACCGCGTATGCTGAAATTCTCTTTGCGTGAGGATGCGGGTTAAACAAAACTCCGTTTCCTGCCGCAAGCATGCATATACTGTTGCAGATTACCGTACAGCTCGGATTTGTCGAAGGTGTGATTGCTCCGATTATTCCGAACGGCGCCATCTCAACAAGCGTGAGACCTCTGTCACCGGCAAGCGCTCTTGTTTCAAGGTCGCTTGTTCCGAGAGTCTTGTCCGCAACAAGATGATGCTTCAGAATCTTATGATAAACATTTCCCATCTTGGTGTCCTCAACGGCAAGCTTTGCCATTATTTCCGCCTCAGCATGGGTCAGCTTTCTTATCTCGTTTATGATATTTTCTCTCTGTTCTTTGTTATAATGTCTAAAGGTCGTATAAGCCTTGTTACAAGCCGCAATCGCCTCCTCCATTGTATCGAACACACCTATCTGCTTTCTTTTCGGTGTATTGTCAAGGGAGGAAAGATCCATTCCGGCAAGCACATTCTTAACTATTTCGCTTACCTGCTTTTCATCTACCATTAACTTTTCCAACCTCCTTATTTGAAGCGTGTATTGAAGTACCGGGCAGCTACCGCCGCAATGAGCGTGTCCTCATCCTTTGTTCCTCCCGAAACTCCGATTCCGCCGTATATTTTATCTGCTCCTTTAAGCGGGAAGCCCCCGCCCAGAAGCAAAATGCCGTTTCCGTTTGTAAGACCGTCAAGAGCGCCTCCGCGCGATTCCCTGAGAGCCTCATGAGTCGGCATCTTAAGCGCGACCGCAGTGTATGCCTTGTCCTGCGACGCGCGTACGCTTGCTATATAGCTGTCGTCCATGGCGTGGAGAAGAATGAGATTTGCTCCCTCGTCACACACCGAAACGACTATCTTAACGCCGATTTCCTCCGCCGCTAATTGAGCGGCTTGGGCAACTTCCTTTGCAATATCGAGCGTTATTTTTTCAGATTTCATATATGTAACCGTTTTTTCCTCCGATTTCGGAGAAACAATATTATTTTGCGCTGTCCGCGGTTTCTCCTGCGCTTTCTGCGCTCCGAGATTTTTTGCGACCTCGCTCACAAGCTCCTCAATCGTTTTCATTGCGTCGCCTCCGGTTACTTATTTGTTCATCTGCTCAAGAACCTTTCTTGTTACCTCAGCTACAAGGCTTTCCATATCCTTGCCGTTTATTCCCGGTGTCGGGCAAACCTGTGAAGGTAACGGCTGGAAACCGTGATATACCGCTGATGATTCAAGACCATACTTCTCGTTAGCCTCTGTCGGTGACATTGAGCATGTGTCATCACCTGCATAGCATCCGGGGCAAAGCTTTTCCATCGGGTGCTTACCCGGTACGCCGAACTGCTTTCTCAGTTCAACAAGCTTCTTAACCTCGCCGCAAGGAATTTCCTGCTCGCCGCCGAGCATTCTTGCATAGAACAAGAGCTTTGCATAGAACTCTGTTGATTCCATTCTGAAGAATGCTGTGTTGAGGTCGCAGCCGAATGACAGCGCGCCGTGGTTTGCAAGAAGAATTGCGTCATAGTCCTGAAGATACGGCTCTAATGACTCAGGGATTTCCATTGTTGAAGGAGTACCGTACTGAGCGATAGGCACAGCGCCAAGGAAGATGATAGCTTCCGGCATGATAAGCTTATCAAGCGGAATACCTGCGATAGCGAATGATGTCGCAATCGGAGGATGAGCGTGAACAACCGCCTTTACGTCAGGTCTCTGCTGATACACCTTTAAGTGCATCTTGAACTCTGACGAGGGCTTCCAAGGGCCGTTTGATTCCTTCAGATTACCCTGTCCGTCAACCTTACAAATCATATCGGGAGTCATGAATCCCTTTGATACTCCGGTCGGCGTAACGTAATAGGTATCGGGATCTATCTGTACGGAGAAGTTACCGTCGTTCGCAGCAACAAAACCGTCGTTGTAGATTCTTCTACCGATTTCGCACAGTTCTTTTTTGATTTCGTAATCAGATTTGAACATTTGTTTTCCCTCTTTTCTTTGTTTCTTTTTGTTTTATTTTGTTTTGTCTTTATTATACACCATAACAGCCTTGTTGTAAAGACCTTTTTTCCTTGATTTCATGCACGTTTGAGGCATGTTTTCAGGTAAAGAGATTTTTATAGCTGTACATTATTATTTTACCACAAAACATAGTGGTTTTGCAAGTGTTTTTATCAACATTTTGCACAATATAAGCTATTATTTTTCCCGACATTTCATATTGTACAAACTTTGATATTAAATTTTGTGAATTGTAACTAAATCGTAGTTTATAGCATTTGCTTTGCAAATGCTATCAGAAGAACATTTCACTTGACATAGAATACGTTGAATGATATAATTAAAAAAGGAAAGGGAATAAGACTCTTAATGTTCCCCGTTCCGCATGAGGTTTTGTAGAAAGAAATAAATTCATTCTACCGATAGTTACCTAATTCCCGTTAGGTAACTATTTTTTTATCCCTACAAGCAAGACCAGTATCAGAACTGATAGAATCAATATCAGAACTAACGCCACAAGAGCATCATATACTGTCATGGTTAATCCCTCCTCTCGGAGTGATGTCGGAACGTAAAACGAGCCAAATCCCCATTTCCCGGATATATTTTAGCATACAAATCAAATATTGTCGATAATTGTCGCACAATTGTAAAGCATATGTAAATTTAACCGCTGTTGCACATTGGCAGAACTATGTGGTATACTTTATTTATAAACATGAATCTGTATTACTTATCAAGAAAGGACGGGCTTGGGACTTGGTTACACAAGGCAAAGAATACACCGCCGTGATAGAGTCGGTTTCCTCCGACGGAAACGGTGTGGCGCATATAGATAATCTTGCGGTGTTTGTGCCGCGGACACTGAACGGCGACAAGGTGAAAATAAGAATAGACAGCGTAAAAAAGCGGTTTGCAACAGCAAGGGCTGTAGAAATAATTGAGCCTTCCCCAAACCGCCGCATATCAGACTGTCACCTGTACGGCATTTGCGGCGGCTGTCAGCTTCGTCACGCGGAGTATACGGAACAGCTCAGAATCAAGAAAAGCATATTAGAAAACGCTATGCGCCGTCTGGGCGGATTTAAGGATTTTGCTCTCAGCGAAATAGTCGGCATGGAAAATCCGTCACGCTACAGGAATAAGATGATATTCCCTGTAGGCAGTAAAGATAATAAAAACGTGTGCGGATTTTACGAGCAAAAAAGCCATAAGGTAATCCCTGTCACGGATTGTCTGTTGGGCGATGAAATTAACGCGAAGATTACGGAAGCCGTTATACGATATATGAACGAAAATAATGTGAGCGCTTATGACGAAAAGACGCACACGGGTATTATACGGCGCGTGTACACAAGGAAGTCATTTTCAACTGGCGAAGTTATGGCGATAATCTGCGCGAACGCAAAGAGGCTCCCCGAAAGCGGCAAACTGGTTGACGCTCTATGTCAGATTTCCGATAGGATTGTGAGTATAATTCTGAACGTAAACACAAAGAAAAACTCGCCTGAAATAACTGATAAAAATATAACTTTATGGGGCAAAGCGGAGTTAGAAGATACACTGCAAAATATAAAGTTCAACATCTCACCACAGAGCTTTTTTCAGGTAAACCCCGTACAAACGGAAAAGCTCTACAGCCGCGCCTTAGAATATGCCGGAATTGATGACACGAAACATGTTTTAGATATCTATTGCGGTATCGGCACAATTTCACTTTGCGCGGCAAAGAAGGCAAAAAGCGTCATTGGTGTTGAGATTGTAGAAAAAGCAATTGAGGACGCAAGAGAAAACGCAAAGGAAAACGGAATATTGAACGCGGAATTTTACGCGGACAGCGCGGAAAATATTGTTCCAAAATTGATAGCGAACGGAGAACAGCCGGACATTGTTATACTTGACCCGCCGCGAAAAGGCAGCGATGAAAAAACGCTCGCGGCAATCGTAAAGGCGCAGCCGGAACGTATTGTATACGTTTCCTGCAACCCCGCCACCCTTGCCCGTGACGCGCGATATCTTGCGGATAACGGCTACGCCATTACCCGCGCCTCGGCATTTGATTTATTCCCGAACACAGTTCATATAGAAACGGTGATTTCAATGACAAAAAATTTATATACACTAACATTCTATGATGATTTGAACGGTTATAGAGAAGAATTTTTTATTGGAGTATTTGCATCTTATGATGCTGCGGAAAGTATAGCAAAAAAATATCTGAGTGACATTCCGGGCTTCAAGGATTATCATTGCGAATATGAAATTAAAGCAAAAAATATTATCGGTGCAATAAACGCATCAGAAACTGTCAGCATAATTTGGGGTTGGAATATCAATAATAGCATGAACGAGGTTGATATTTGGGAAAGTGACCTTTATGCTGATAAAAACGAAGCGCAAACATTGCTTACCAGTGTCCAAAAAGAAATAATGCGAAAAGAATGGTGCGTTGATACCTATAGAATCGGTGAATGTAATTGGAAAAATGGTTTTACCAGGGGTTAGCTATCAATCATTAAGGTATATGATAGAACGCGTATGTTTTAGCATATCAAGAATGTCACAATATACACTATCTCTTCATACCAGATAGAAACGGTCATACTCAGTTCTTACATATACCCAGATAGTCATATAAATTATGAAAGTAGACTAAAGAAAAAGCATATAATTGGGAGGTACTGTATGCCTAAACTAACTGATATTAAGGCAAAAATCAATGAATTGGAAGGCGGCGCATTTCAAGAATTGTGTGATGCTTTGTTATCTCGCAAAGGCTATGAAGGAATTCACGCATATGGTATGCAAGCAGGTACAATGAAGACAACAAAAGGAAATCCAGATACATATTTTAAAAGTAAGACAGGAAAATACATTTTTGTGGCATATACAACACAAAAAGACCGTTTGTTTGAAAAAGCTAAAGAAGATATAGAAAAATGTTTAAATCCAATAAAAACCGGTATTCAAGCAATAGATATTGAAGAAATAATATTCTGTCATACATCATCTAATCTATCAGCAGGAGAAGATAAAGCTCTTGCAGATATGTGCGTCTCAAAAAATATTTTATTTAGTATCTATGGTATTGATAGAATTGCTGATGAAATATATCGAAATCATAAAATATTAGCAAAAGACTATTTAGGAATAACAATTGATACGAATCAGATATTAGAAAAGATAGACTTTGTCAATAAATATGATGCAAATGAGATGATGGCTCCGCTATCTACCATTTTCCAGTTTAGAAAAGAAGAGTATGATGAAATGATGTCAGCTTTGTCGTGTAAAAATGTAATTACGGTTATTGGAAAAGCAGGGGTTGGAAAAACACGATTATCGTTAGAAGTTGCACAAGATTTTGGAAGTCAATACGGATACAAAGTGTTTTGTATTAAAAGCATGGATTTATCAATATCTGAGGATGTGGCATCTTATATAGATAAACCTGGAAAATATCTCTTCTTGATAGATGATGCTAACGAATTGATAGGATTAAAATATATATTGGAATACATCAATATGGGAAAAATGGGATATGATGTAAAAATCATATCAACATTAAGAGATTATACAGCCAATAAAGTTATTGATGATATTAAACAATATACAGTGCCTCACATTATAAATATCAAACCATTTAATGATAAGCAAATAAAAGAATTTTTAGATGTTAACATGGAAATTCGAAATGAGAATTATGTAGAAGCAATAATAAGGATTGCTGAAGGAAATCCCAGAATTGCATATATGGCAGGAAAACTGGCAAAATCAGAGCAATCATTAAAGGCAATAAATGATGCTACACAATTATATGAAAGTTACTATAATAAATATTTGCTAAATTCTGCAATTACTACAGATAGAGATTTGTGTTTAACGGCAGGGATAATATCTTTGTTGCATACTATAAATCTTTCAAATTTAAGTTATCTTGATTATTTATTAGAAAAAATAGACATAAGCAAAGAACAATTTATTAAAATGGTCTATCGTTTATGTGAAGATGAGTATGTTGAGATAAAACTTGATAAAGTGGCAACTATATCCGACCAATGTTTGCGAAATTATATGCTATATTATGCATTTTTCAATAAACGTGTAATACCTTTTGCCGAACTATTAGAAATCGGATTTAGAAGTTTTAGAAATGGAACAATAACGGCTACAGGAATTTTATGGAATATTTTTAGCTCAGATGAAGTTCATGATTATTTAACTAAAGAAATAGAAAAAGTATGGGAAATTTTTAAAAAGGAATCCGAAGAACTATTTTTTGAGTTTGTAAAATATTTTCATGCGTTTAGACCGGAGGAAACTCTCTTAATTGCAAAAGAAAAGATAGATAAGGTAAAATCGGAAAAAATAGATTTAAATGAAATAGATTTGTCCAAAGATGGATTTAAAATTGATGATAAAATTATAGAGTTGCTGTCGGGATATCGTAATCATAAATTATTGCCAGAGACAATAGAGCTTATGTGTGAATATGTAATCAAAAAACAAACGGTCATTAACGACACTTTACAATGTATAAAAACATGCTATAGCATCAATAGAAATTCATATAAATATGATTATTATACGGTGAAAACTATTGTAAATACAGTTAAAGAGAAAAGAACCAATCAAATTATCACAAAGTTGTTTTTAGGACTTGCACATCATTTCCTGGGTGTGTTTTATCAACCAACCGAATTAGGTAGAGGCAAAACCTATACGATATATAAAATACCATTAATATTAACAAACGGGTGCAAGGAATATCGCCGTATTATTTGGGAAGAGTTAATTACACTCAGCCAAGATAATGTTTGGGAAAAGGATATACGAAGCATTTTGAAAAATTATGCTGAGAATTGGCATGAAGAAGTAGAAAAGCAAGTATTTGAATTTGATAAGGAATTTATTGTAAAAATAATCAACAAATTATCTCTTAACAATGAAATAAAATATGGTATTATATGTAAAAAATTGTGTAAAAAGTGGATACGACTTAATGTTGACTACAACAATGAATTTGATAGGTTACTTGATTGTGAAACATGGAAAATCTATGACATTTTTGCTGATAAGCATTGGGAAACAAGTTTATCGTACAAAGAAGCCAAGAAAAAGAGAAATGAAGAAATTAAGTCTTATGCAATGACACTACCTGCAAAAGAAATTGAAAATATTGTATTTGAACTTAATCAAATTGTAAAAGAATTAGATAGAGAGCGTTATGAAATTTTTCATGGGTTAGAAATATTTGCTAATGCACTTTCATGTGATAAAGACAGGTTACTGGTTTTTACACAATCATATTTTGATAAAGGAGATTGTTTGAATGTATCCCCATATATGATTATTAAAAACCTTATCACACTGTTTGATGAGGAATATGTTTATAAATTGATATGGGAAAATACATTTTCTCAACGGAATTTATGGCAATACGTTTTCTTTTATGAATTACCAACAGAGATAATCAGTAATAAATGGTTAAATAGATTTCTAAATTATTTAGAAGATGACGGAGATAGGGCGATTAATTGCTCTTCATATAGAGATATAAAGTTTCTTGATAATTATATTTCATTAAATCCCCAAATATACTGTCGAGTGGCTGAAATAATAATGAAAAAACAGAGATATAGTCAGTTTATGGTGAGAATGTATTTTAAATCCTTATTTAATAGCCTTACATGGAAGCCTGAAGAATTGGAACATAGATTTTCGACAGATATAAATTTGTTAAAAGATATATATTTTTACACAGCACGTCTTGACCCACATATGGATTATAACGGAACATTTATTAAACATTTTATTTGTATTGATAATTCGTGGATTGAATCATATGCTGAATACTTTTATGAAAATATAGAACATTCGAATTCTTATGACCATGACAGACTTTTAGCTTGCTGGGATTTAGATAATTACATAGAAATATTTGATTATTTATTTGATTATTTATTTAATTATATCATAGATAAAGATGAGTATGCTAAATGGAGGATAAAAGATGCATTTGAGAATGTACTGGTACACGAAAATGGTAAAAAAATTAGGGCTGAGAGACAAGAACAATGGATATTCCATGTGATAAAAGATTATACCGATAGTAAGAAAATAATTATGCTGTTCGATGTGTTATCAGAATTAGGGGAGGATATACGTAAAAAAGCAATTTTATTATTTGTTCAGAATAATAAAGATTTTGAGCTTTTTACTAAATTGTCATTAGAGCCTAATCATTGGGGTGGAATGGGAAGTATGATTCCATATATGCAAGTACGTCTTAAGTTTTATGAGTCTTTATTACCTTATTTTACAGGTATCGAATTGCTTAAGCATAAGCAATATATACAAGAACATATAAGAATTTGGAAAATGAGAATCGAAGCTCAAGAAGTAGAAGAGTTGATGGAATCTTTATACCATTAAAAATATTTCTCAACTATATGTTTTATTGATATTTTTGAACGGATAAAATCTAGGAGTGGAAATTTAAAATGAATCGAATCGAAAAAGTCAGGAAGTATGTAGATTATATACTTTTGCAAATGACAGAAGATGTTGAAAGAAGATGTGCTTATGTCCATCTCTATGGTGTAGCACAAGCGTGCGCTATGATTGCACACAAAAGAAAAGAGAATGTAGAACTTGCAATAGTGTCAGGTATGCTTCATGATATATATTCTTATAAAACCATGAATCATCAAGACCACTCACATAAAGGCGCAGTCATGGCGAGAGAAATATTAAAAGAAATTGATATATTCACAAATGATGAGACTGATATGATTTGCGATGCAATATATAATCACAGTGACAAAGAAGATACACACACTTCCTTTACAGAAGTTTTGATTGATGCTGATATATTACAGCATTACCTATATAACCCATTCCTCGACATTGCCGAACATGAGGAAAAAAGATTGGAAAAGCTGAAAAAAGAGTTTTGCGTGTAAGTTTTTCGATTTATTCCCGCACACAATCCCGGTGTAGTATTAATATAATAATGCGGGAGGTCATAGCATGAGTAATATAATATCAATATCTATAAGTGTATTGGGTTCATCTTTAATTACATTGCTTTTATCATCGCTTGTTTTGCAGCCGATGCAGGAAAAAAAGAAGTATATATTTACCGAAAAAAAGAGGATATATGAATCTATAATCATCTTTGCGCAAATTGCTCTTTTTCCGCAGGAAGCGAAATATTCCTTACAAGTGGAACAATACGACATTCAGAAATTATCAGACAAAGAAAACGTGGAAAACGCGATAAATAATTTAAAAATGTCAATTCCTAAGTTATGGCTGATTGCTAAAGACGATAGTCTTGTAAACGAAGTGGAAAAATTCATAGAAAAGAAAAGTACAGAGCAATTTAATATTCTTGTATTGCGGTTCAGAGATGATTTATATAATAGACACACCAAAAGGAGAAAATAAATGTTTGATATACCTGACAGTATAAAAAGCGAAATTGAAAGCGAAGAATACACTCTTGATGGTATCGGAATGTCCGGAAGCAGCATTTTAATATTCAAAGATAAAGTATTAAAAATACAGGATATTTCAGAAGAAGCCGACAACGAAGTACAGGCAATGCGGTGGCTTAACGGACGTGTTTCCGTGCCGAAAATTATCACGTATGAACGCAAGGAAAACAAAAGCTATCTGCTTATGACAAAAGCGGAAGGCAAAATGGCGTGTGATGAATACTATATGGATAATCCCGAAAAGCTCACGAGCCTGCTTGCCGCCGCGTTACACGAATTATGGAAAATTAATATTTCATCCTGTCCGCTTGATTCGTCTTTGAACAGGAAGCTTCAAAAGGCGCGGTATTATGTGGAAAATAATCTTGTTGATACAGAAAATACGGAGCCTGATACATTTGGAGAAAACGGCTTTAAAGACCCTGAAGATTTACTTCAATGGCTGACAACACACAGACCGGAGGAGGACTTGGTATTGTCTCACGGGGATTTCTGCCTGCCGAATATTTATATTGAAAACGATAAATTCACATTTATAGATTTGGGCAGAACCGGTATCGCTGACAAGTGGTGCGACATAGCCATATGCTACCGCAGCCTGAAACACAATTATTCCGGTAAATACGCAAAAAAGGAATACCCGGACTACAATCCCGATATGCTTTTTGAAAAATTAGGCATAGAACCCGACCGGGAGAAAATCCGATATTATCTTTTACTGGACGAGTTATTCTGATAAAACAAAAATTGGGACGCATTATGAAGCGTCCCTTTGTATTTAATTTCCGTTTTCTATATTCTTCATTTCAAACACATTTATTTTCTGCGCCTTATAATTCTCTATATAGTCAAGCGCCGCGTCCACATCAAAGCATACCTCGTACAGCTGTCTGCACGCGGAGCGCAGGAATTTATGCTCCACAGCCGTGTCGAGCATTTTAATCATAGCGTCATAATACCCGTTAATGTTAAGAATAACAATCGCCTTGTTATGACGTTCAAGCTGTTTCAGTGTAAAAACCTCGAAAAACTCCTCAAACGTTCCTATACCGCCGGGCACGACAATGAACGCATCCGCCATATCCTCCATAATACGTTTTCTCTCGCGCATACTGTCGGTCTTTATAAGCTCCGTACATTTATCGAAAATTTTTCCGTCAACGCCCATATCCTCCGTCTCGAAGAAATCGGGCACAACTCCGACGATTTTTCCCTGTTTTTCATACGCGCCTCTTGCCGCCGCGCCCATTAATCCGGAAGCGCCCGCGCCGTAAATAAGTCCGTGACCCCTCCCGGCCATCTTTTGTCCAAGCTCCTCGACCTTATCTATATACGTTTTATCAATAGTACTGCTTGAAGCGCCGAATACGCAAATCTCCATAATAATATCCATAGCCTTTCTGCCCACAAATAGTAATGAAAATTTTAGCGTTCTTATCGTGGGCAGATAAGGCGTTAAATGGATATTATGCCCATGCGCGGTTTTCGATGCAACGCGAGAAAACACTCGCACGGGCAATTAAATCTGACTGACGTGATTTTTCACGTTAGGTCACTCCCTGTTTTATGGTTTAATTATATTTTATCATAAATTATACTGTTTGTAAATAAATTATCGCATGTATGATTGAATTTCCAATTCATTTGTGGTACAATACATAGTACAGTATATGCAACGAAAGGAGATATTGCCATGTATATCACGGATTTACACAATCATACCATATTCAGCTATGACGGCTCGAACACGCCGGATGAAATAATAGAGAACGCGATAAACTGCGGCGTAGACGTGATAGGCATAACCGACCACCAGTTTTCGATAGGCGATAATCTCCCGATGTATTATGAATATATACAGCACTGCAAGATAAAATATGCGGATAAAATCCGTGTTCTGTGCGGACTGGAGATAGGCACGCGTCCCGCGCCGCCTGAGTCGCTCCCCAATGCGACAAGCAGATTTGACTACGTTCTTTTTGAAAGTCTTGACGATGAGCGCGCAATGGATTTTTATGAATTCCTCGAATGGCGCCGGCTGTTTACGTGCAAGGTCGGACTTGCGCACACGGATATCTTCAAGCTATCTGAGCGATACGGGTTGGACGTTATAAAAATTATGCGTGACAATGATATTTTCTGGGAGCTGAATACCTCGGGAAATTACATGTACTATTACGATTTCCTCACAAACGAAAAGAAACAGCGCGCTGTCATTGACGGCAAAATAGCGGTCAGTGTCGGTTCGGACACGCATTATCTGGCGGAATACCGCAAAAAGCAGATACGCAGGGCAAATGAGCTCCTGCAAAAGCTGAATATTCCGATGCCCTGAGATAATGATGTTAAGTTTTTCATTATAATTTGTGGGCAGAAAGGCTATGATGATTAATATGATACTTGCGATAGATATAGGCAATACAAATATAGTTATAGGCTGCTGTGACGGAGAAAAGATTCTGTTTATGGAGCGGCTCACCACCAACCACCATGCCACAGCGCTCGAGTATGCAATACAGCTGAAAGCTATTCTGGAAATACATGCAATTGATAAAAACAAAATTGGCGGAGCGGTGATTTCGTCCGTTGTGCCGTCTGTTACCGATGCGCTTAGTCAATCTGTAAAGAAGCTTAGCGGAACGGAAGCAATGATAATAAATCCCGATATAAAGACAGGGCTTTGCATAAAAACAGATAATCCCGCTCAATTGGGCTCTGACCTTATAGTTGACGCTGTAGCGGGTATACAGGAATACGGCGCGCCGCTCATTATATTCGACATGGGCACCGCAACAACTGTTTCCGTTATAAACAGCAAAAAGGAATATATCGGCGGTATGATACTGCCGGGAATGATGATTTCCTTAAACGCTTTGGTTAGCGGAACCTCAAAGCTTCCCAAAATAAGTACCGTTAAGCCTGAAAAGCTCATCGGCACAAACACCGTTGATTGTATGAAAAGCGGTATTATGTATGGAACGGCAGCAAGTATGGACGGAATTATTGACCGCATAAAAGAAGAAATGGGCGACATGACCGTTGTTGCGACAGGCGGTCTTGCATCATCAGTTGTGCCTCTGTGCCATAATAAAATTATCCTTGACGATGAACTGCTTATTAAGGGACTTATGATAATCTACCACAAGAATAAATAAAAAAAGGGCTGCCCAATTTAGCGCAACAGCCCCATTTTTATTGTTAGTCGTTTATATACCCCATCATAGCTTTCGCGCAGTTCGGGCATACATTTTTGCCGTTAAACTGGAAAATCTGCTTTGCGTCACCACAGAAGATACATGACGGTTCATATTTTTTCAGAACTATGCAGTTGTCCTCAGTATATATTTCCATTGAGTCCCTTATTTCAATACCAAACTTTCTTCTTAATTCAACCGGAATAACAATTCTTCCGAGTTCATCAACCTTTCGTACGATACCCACAGATTTCATGACAAAATCCTCCTTTAAAAATTTTTGCTACTTGATATAGTATATCACAAATCCCGGAATTTGTCAATAAAAAGGAAAAAAAGTAAAAAAATGTTTTTTTAAAGCGCAAGCCACATAGCAGTCGCTTTTATATTGACATATCTCGACAGCATCTTTTGGGTCTTGACAATTTTCCCAAATATTTTCACAGTTCTTTCAGGGTTTATCTGCGATGAAAAGCCGCGTAATTCGTCTTTTTTATCGATATTTATTATCCGTTCATCCGCGTCTGTCTGCAAAAGAATGATATCACGCGAAAAGGATAGCCAGAAATCCAGTATTTTAGAAAAATCATCCTTGTTCTCTTCCGCAAATTTCGATATGATAAATGCGGATTTTTTATCATGTGAGAGAAGCGCGGAAAATTTTTCAAGTGATACCTGACGCAGATTTTCAAATTCAGCGTTTTCTATAACCTTGTCCGCCTCGCCCGGTATTCCGGCGCAGTATTTTACGAGAAAGGGAACTCTTTCCGTTTCATCCGGATATTTACTTTTTATATAGCTTTCCACCTTCGCATCGGAAACACATGGAAAGTGAATAAGAGTGAAACGCGATAAGACTGTTTCCAAAAGGAGCGATGAATTTTCGATAACGATTATAAACACGGCATATTCAGGCGGTTCCTCAAAGGTTTTCAAAAACACATTCTGCGCGGCCTCGGTAAGAAGCGCGCCGTCCTCTATTATATAGACCTTCCTTTCCGCGGCAAACGGTTTTATCGCCACATCCTCCTCAAGAGCGCGCATCTTTTCCGCGCCTATGCTTTTTTTATCGCCGGAGTTAACATATACGATATCGGGATTGGTATCCGCCTTTGCCTCTTTGCATGAGGGACACTCTCCGCACGGCGCAATTTCCCTGTTTCTACAGGTAAGAGCCGCCGCGAAAAGACGCGCCGCATTCCGAACGCCAAGTCCCTCTTTTCCCTCGAATATATACGCGTGGGAGCTAAGCCCCGAATGGACAGAATTTATTAAATTTTGCATAAGCTCATCATGGAAGGTTTCGTATCCGTACATCTTTTTCTCTCCTAATCGGTTATATTAAAGCATTTTTTTGCGTTTTCAAAGGTGGCGTTTTCAATCTCCTCTACCGAAACGCCCTTTATTTCGGCAAGCTTCTCCGCCACATAATGAATATAAAGAGAACTGTTACGCTTACCCCTGTGCGGTTCCGGCGTGAGATACGGACAGTCCGTTTCAATAACTATCATGTCAAGCGGCACGTACTTTGCCACCTCAACGGGACGGACAGATTTTTTAAACGTCAGCGAGCCGCCGAACGCGATATACATACCCCAGTCAAGAATTTCCTTAGCCATTTCCACACTGCCCGCGTAGCAGTGGAAAACTCCGCCTATATCTCTTATGTCCGCGTCTCTTAGAATATCCATGCAGTCCTTATGCGCGTCACGGTCATGGATAATAATCGGCATTTTAAGCTCCTTTGCCACCTCTACCTGACGCGCGAACCATTTTTTCTGAACGTCGCGCGGGGAGAAGTCGTAATAATAATCAAGACCTATCTCGCCTATCGCCTTTATTTTAGGATTGGCAGCGTATTGAATAAGCGTGTCCATATCCGGTTCCGTAAGATTCTCCACCTCGTGCGGATGCACTCCCGCCGACGCGTAAACAAACGGATATTTTTCGCAAATTTTAAGAATATCCGGCACTTCCGACAACTCCGAACAGGAGTTTAAAATAAGTCCGACATTGTTTTCCGGCATAGCGGACAAAACCTCGTCAAGGTCGTCCTTGAACCGTTCATCATTATAGTGCGCATGTGAATCAAACAGCATTATTTATCACCTTCTGTAAATTTTTTTCGGTTATTATATAATTCATGTTAATATCATGCTCCTCGGTCGGGATAGAGTCCATAAGCTGGAAATCATAGCAAAGACCTATCCTCATTGCGCGGCTCTTTGCAAGGAGTCTGTCATAATATCCTTTTCCGAATCCCATTCTTCCGCCTTTTTTATCAAAAGCAAGTCCGGGAACAAGGATAACATCTATATCCTCTTCTGAAACCGGCTTCGATTTTGACGGTTCCGGTATACCGTACGCGCCTTTATGAAGATCCTCGATACTTTCTATCTGAAAAAGCGAAAGAGTGTTAGTTTCCGTGTCTGACACAGGCGCGGACACTTTTTTTCCGCTTTGCCATAACTGTTTTATTATTCCCATAGTATCAGGCTCGTTAAAAGCGGAGAGAAAAACACAGACTGATTTTGCAGTTTTCACCTCATCAAGCGTGAAAAGCTGTCTGCATATTTCCGCGCTTGATTTCTGTATAATGTCCTTACTGAGCGCGCGTCTTTTCTCACGCATTTCAAGACGTAATTTTTCCTTCATCAATACTGCATAATCTCCTTTATTTTAACGGCTGTTTCCTTATCCTTCAACACCTCAAGCATTAAAAAGCCAAAATCAGAAGCCGCGCCCGCGCCTTTCGCGGTAATTATTTTACCGTCGATAACCGCCTTTTCCTTTGTCACGTTCGCGCCGTAGAGATATTTTTCATAGCCGGGGAAGCAGGTCGCATTTTTATCCTCAAGTATCATCTTCTTGCCTATAATTGAAGGCGCGGCGCATATTGCGGAAATATAAATACCGTTGGCAACGGCATAGTTTATAAGACCATGCACCTCGTTTGAAGCGTCGAGAATCTCATGACCCGCCCCTCCGGGGAGCATAAGCATTTCCATTTCCTCCGGCTCAACCTCTGTAATTTCTATATCAGCAATAACTGTTATCCCGTGAGACGAAGTAACGGTCTTACCCTTCACTCCGACAGTCTTTACCTCCACTCCGCCGCGGCGAAGTATGTCTATAGGCTCTATAGCCTCTGTTTCTTCAAATCCGTCTGCAAGCATTACATATACCATATTAATATCCATAGCCTTTCTGCCCACAAATGTGATAATGAAAAATCTTTAACGCTCATATCGTGGGCAGATAAGGCGTTAAATGGATATTATGCCCATGTGCGCTTTTCGAAGCAACGCGAGAAAATACTCGCACGGGTAATTAAATCCAATTAACGTGATTTTTCACGTTAATCCAGAGTGTAGACAAAGTCTACACTCTGAGCAGACTTTGACAAATTAGGTCAGATTTCACGAAAAGAGAAAAGTAGGCGTACGTGGGTACGGTAAGGCTTATTTTCGTGAAAAGCGCATAACAGCGGTGTTTTTCGATAAAATACCGCTGTT
>JAFLUB010000051.1 GCA_022509025.1 Oscillospiraceae bacterium
GTACATCACAGATGTAATAATCGACTCTATAAAAAGCATAAATATATCATACATACCGGCAAAATTATACATCAGATATACAAGTCCACCAAGAAACATCGCTCCGCCGCACCAGGACGCTGAGGCAATAACTGAGTTCTTCTTTTTTAAGCGTGTGTATATCCAGAATATCAGAGCCGCGACAAGGTATTTGACAAGCATATAATTTCCCGCGGACGTCATCAGCGCCACCGACAGCGCGGTTATTCCGATATACGCTATGCTTTTATCAAAGCATGAAGCGAAAAATGCCATTCCAAACGGAAACATTCCCAAAACCGATGCTCTGCCGGCTAAAATCAGAAGCATAGTCATACCGATATCTTTTATATGCGGAACGCGGAGCATTTCCGTGCCTCTGCGTTCTTTTATTTCAGGTTGATTCATATTACATAATCCTCCAAATATAAATAACAACTACAAATAGCAACTATAGTATACTACTTGTCTATGGAAAATTTTGTCAAAATCCGTTGTCAACTGAAAAAAATTTTTCGACAACAGTCTTTGACAAAATATTATGTATATGTTATAGTAAAATACAAGAAGCGAAAGGATACGGCGCTATGAAAAAAATACTTGTTTTTTCCGATACACACGGATATACCGACCCGTGTATGAGTATAATAGAAAAGAACCGCCCGTCAGTAATAATCCATGCCGGTGACTGCACGGGTGATGCTGAGGATTTATCGTATATCTACCCTGATATACCTATTTATTATGTTAAGGGAAATAATGATTTTTTCTCCTCCGCGGCTATGAGGATGACGGTCATAATAGACGGAGTGAGGATATTTATAACTCACGGACATGAGCAGCGTGTCAAGTATGAATCGGATTACCGCACTCTGCGCGCCGCCGCTAAGGAAGCGGACGCATCTCTTATTATTTTCGGACATACGCATATTCCGTATACATCATATGATTACGGAGTTACTATGATAAATCCCGGAAGTGTCCGGTTTTCAGGTACATACGCGGTAGTAGAAATTGAAAAAGGGAAAGTAAACACAAAAATTCTTGACATATAATCATTATTATACAAAAAAGTCACACGCTTAATTGGTTTTATGCATAAAAAATCCCGTGCATTTGTACAATGCATGGGATTTTCTATTATCTAACAGAAAATTACTAAATTTTCTGTTAGCAAAAAAGTCAATATATTTGAGCGGAACGCTGTGAAGCGACAACCACAATAAAGACTTTTTTATAAATTTGTTCTGAAATAATTTTCAAGAGCGTATGCCGCGCTGTCTTCATCACTGCCGTTAACTCTGACAGTGACAAGGTCGCCTTTCTTCACGCCGAGACAAGTTACTGTGAACAGTCTCTTCAGATTTTCAATTCTTTGATTATATTCAATGCTTATATTAGACATAAAGTTCTGCGCCTCTTTGACAAGATTTCCGGCGCTTCTCGCGTGAATACCCTGCTCTCCTTTAATTGTGTAAGAAAATTGTTTCATGGTTAAAACCTCCTCTGTTTCATGATTTATTCATAAAGGATTATTACCTTGACAGTCGGTAATTATACCACCGGAACATAATTTGTCAACAAAATTTGTGATAAAACCATTTTTTTGACAAATTTACAGAATAGGTTTACATAATTTTTATGAATAATTACAGAGGTTTCTTCCATTTTATGTAATATTTTTGTATACTGAAAGTATATTTTCTATATATCCGGCATACTTTTCACTTTCCTCAGCCGGAGAAAGTATTCTGACTCCGCCGCCTAAGCCTGCGAGCCAGCCGTAAAACTGCGCGCTTATATTCACCTTTACTGTTGCAATAAATCTTTGTTCGTCCTGTTTCTGTATAATAACCTCTTTTCCGAACCTGTCCATAACCACACCGATAAGACTGTTATCAAACTCAATATGAAGTTCTTTTTCTTCACCGCCGAACATACCGAATGTTCTTTTTGAAAACATTGCAATATCAAACTTTTTAAACTGCTCCCTGCCCTCTCGCGGCTCATGAATAATTTCTATACCAAGCATTTTATCCACTCTGTAATGACGTATCTGACCGCTTTCATCATCAAAGGCAATCAGATAATAGTTCTCATCATCCCATGTCAGTATCCACGGGCTCAATATGTAAAAGCTGCCGTTCTTTTTCGGTTCAAGCTTTTTATTTATAGTCCATTCACAGTATTTGCAGCGTATTTTAGAATTGGAGGAGATAGCTGAATGAATTTTGTCTACATTATAATATATACTTTCATTCATTGTCTTTATCCGGTTTGAAACCACAACCTGATTTTGCAGTTCCTTTGCTTCATAGCGTCCGGCAAGTCCTTCGATTTTTTTAATAAGCTCGCGTGATTTCTTTTCCGTTATAAATTTAGATGACTGCACAGCGTCCACCAGCAGCTTTAATTCCGGCAGTTCAAAATCTCTGGACGCGATATAATACCCTTTCGGCTCACTGCGTCTGACCAGTATATCCAGCCCGAACAGTTTAAGCATTTCAATATCGTCATAAACGCTTTTTCTTTCGGCATTTATTCCATAGGAACTAAGCCCCGCTATAATATCCGCGGTGGATATGGAATGCTCTTCATCAGTATTTTCCATGAGCATTTTCATTATATATAGAATTTTCAGCTTTTGTTGTTTTGATTTTCCCATAATTTTTATATTAATCTCCATTCCGACGCCGTGCGCCACAAATTGTAACGTGATATTTCACGTTAAGCTCCCTATCCGTCCCGACTGCAAATCTAATAAAAATCTGAACGTCCTTATCGTGGACAGCTAAGGCGTTAAACTGCTATTATATATTTGTTCTATTATACAATATTTTGAAGTTAAAATAAATATAAATATCAGTAAAAAAAGAAAATTTTTTTAAAAAAGTGTTGACAAACCGCAATGGGTCTGCTATAATATTTCATGTTGCTGATTAAAGCTTTATGATTTTATTATGGGAGTTTAGCTCAGCTGGGAGAGCGTCTGCCTTACAAGCAGGATGTCACAGGTTCGAGCCCTGTAACTCCCACCAAATTTTTTACTTCGTAAAAAATTTGGCTTGCCTATTCCATTCCGTAGGAATGGAAAACATATTCAGCATAGCAAGCCAGAGACTATTGCGTTGCGAAGCAACAGCTATGCGAAGCGTGTCGGAGGCGGTTTTGCAAAGCAAAATGCGCTGAATATGTACCTTAACACCTTAATCATTGGCCCGGTAGTTCAGTTGGTTAGAACGCCAGCCTGTCACGCTGGAGGTCGTGAGTTCGAGCCTCATCCGGGTCGCCATTATGCTTCTGTAGCTCAGTCGGTAGAGCATGGGACTGAAAATCCCAGTGTCGGCGGTTCGATTCCACCCGGAAGCACCAAAAACCATAGTCTTACATATAATAGATTATGGTTTCACACGCGGGAGTGGCTCAGTGGTAGAGCGTCACCTTGCCAAGGTGAACGTCGCGAGTTCGAATCTCGTCTTCCGCTCCATTTACTTAAACAACAAAAGACGCCTAAAACGTGCGTCTTTTGTTGTTTGTATCAACAGAAAGAAACCACGGCGCCATAGCCAAGTGGTAAGGCAGAGGTCTGCAAAACCTTTATTCCCCGGTTCAAATCCGGGTGGCGCCTCCAATTTGAAAGATGCTGCGGCTTAAGAATCAACTTAGGTCGCAGCATTTTTTCCTTAAATACTTCCATAAATTCGTCGATCGCACAATTTATAACTAAATTGTGCTTACTGCGTTAAACGAAGCTTGAAGTATAAGAATACGTCTGCGCTTCGTTTGCCTTGTCTCGACGAATTTCTGAAAGTATTCAGATGTGTAAAGCTCTTGTAAATCCGACTATACTGCGTTATCCTGAACTTGAAGTATATGAATACAATAATTTAGATATATATTAATTATGGTGAATTATAATGAAGAAATTTAAAAGATTTATTGCCGTATTGCTCATCTTAGCAATCGGAATATGTATAGTAAACGCGCAAACCGACTTTTTCCTGAACTTCGGAAGCTATGTTCCCTTGATTCAGGAAAAATATCCACAGGTTGCTGAAGGGATTACCGCCGCATCGGAGCAGCTTTCCATGCTCACCGACTATATCCCCTCTCCTGCTGAAATAATAGCTATGATAAAGCACGAGGAGCTGCCTATCGACCCTTCGGATGTTGCGACTAACGCATACATAGAAAACAGTCCTATGCTCACGTTCTATCCGGAAGAAAACATAGGGATGATTGTTGATTATAAAACAGTCGATGTTTTCGGTATTGTATCATCAAAAAATAAGTCACACCTTGTCGCAGAGTTTACGGACGAAAACGGTGAAAGCCTTGATCAGGTTTCTGTCTCGGCAAACTCTGACGGTGAATTTAATAAAGAGATTGATATCCCCGAAACGGATTTTCTTTCAATGAAGCTTGCCATATATACCGGAAGCAAGCCCTACGGTCAGTTTGAAAGCTGGGTGTATAATTATATAACACTGCAAAAAACGGCGGACGGCGGCTGGGAGCTTGCGTCTTCGCCTGTTTTTGAGGCTAATAAACAGCTATATGAGAAGGATAAATCTATAAGCGATGCTTTGAAACATACCCCTTCTATACAGGCTGAAAACGCGTCAATCATATCTATTGCCGGGCAGCTCACGGAGGGAATTACAAACGACTATGACAAGGTTCTTGCATTGCATGACTGGATTTGTTCATATATGTATTATGACACAGACAGCCTGAATTCAGAGGACACTCCTCCGTACTATGCCACTGAAATAGTTAAATCGCGCAAAGCAGTATGCTTAGGCTTTGCCACACTTATGGCGGCATTATGCCGTAGTATCAATATACCCTGTAATGTTGTTTCAGGTTACGCTCTCGGCGTGAGCGGCGGCAGCAGTGTCTGGACAGATGAAACGACTGCTTCTGATGAACAGAATCACGCGTGGAATGAAGTCTATGTGGACGGAAGATGGATAATAGTTGACCCGACATGGGACTGCTCAAATAAAATAGAGAACGGTGAATTTATTGAGGGAAAAGGTGTTTCACATATTTATTTTGACGCAAATTTGCAGTTCTTCTCAAATAACCACAAAATTATCGAGTATTCGAAAAGGAGATAACCGTATTGAAAATAGGAAGTCTTACGACCGAAAACAACGTCTTTCTTGCTCCTATGGCAGGCGTTACTGATTTGCCGTTCAGGAAAATCTGCCGCCGGTACGGAGCCGGACTTGTGTATTCGGAAATGATAAGCGCTAAGGGACTTTACTACGGCGATAAAAAGACGGCTGAGCTTATGCGCATAGATGATACTGAGCGTCCGTGCGCAGTACAGATTTTCGGTTCGGATGCTGATATAATGGCTGAGGTTATACCAAAGGTTATGGAGGTAAAACCCGATATAATCGACATCAATATGGGCTGCCCCACGCCTAAGATAGTGAATAACGGTGACGGCAGCGCGCTTTTAAAAAATCCGCAGCTTATCGGAGAGATTGTGAAAAAAGTCAGCGCCGCTTCACCTGTTCCCGTCACTGTAAAAATCCGCAAGGGCTGGGATGATGACAGCGTTAACGCGGTTACTGTTGCAAAAATAATTGAGCAGAACGGCGCAAGCGCAGTTACAATCCACGGCAGAACGCGCGCTGAGTTTTACAGCGGCAAAGCCGATTGGGATATTATAAAAGAAATTAAAAACGCGGTGTCTGTTCCCGTTATCGGTAACGGCGACATCAGAACCGCTTATGACGCTAAAAATATGTTCGAATATACAGGCTGCGACGCGGTTATGATCGGACGCGGCAGCGAGGGGAATCCGTTTATTTTTAGGCAGATAAACGAATACCTTGAAACAGGTACTGTTTCGTTTAATCCCACACCGCAGGACAAGCTCAAACAAATGATAGAGCATATAGAAATGCTTGTTTTGGAAAAAGGTGAATCGCGCGGGATAAAAGAAGCGAGAAAACACATCGCATGGTATATAAAAGGACTACCCGGAGCATCGCGGCTTAAGGAAAAGGTTTTTAAAATAAACGACTTCCCGCTTATGCGCGAGCTTCTTAATGAATATATAGACAATTTATAATAAACGCAGAAAGGTTATGGATATTTTATGACTAACAGAGAAAACATACGAAATATAGCAATTATCGCCCATGTTGACCACGGAAAAACAACGCTTGTGGACGCGATGCTTGCCCAGAGCGGAACATTCCGCGAAAATGAGCAGGTGGACGAAAGAGTCATGGACTCAAACGACCTTGAAAGAGAAAGAGGTATTACAATACTTGCAAAAAACACGTCTTTATATTATAAAGGCGTCAAAATAAATATTATCGACACCCCGGGACACGCTGATTTCGGCGGAGAGGTGGAACGCGGGCTGGAAATGGTTGACGGCGTTCTGCTTCTGGTTGACGCGTTCGAGGGCTGCATGCCGCAGACGCGTTTCGTGCTGTCAAAGGCGCTCTCGCTTAACCTTAAGCCTGTAATAGTAGTTAACAAGGTTGACCGTCCGAATGCGCGCCCGTATGAGGTAGTTGACGAGGTGCTTGATTTGTTTATCGACCTCGGCGCGACGGAGGAACAGCTTGACACGCCTGTAATATACGCGTCAGGACGCGATGGCTGGGCAACAGCTGAATATAACCCCGAGCGTCCTAAAGATGACCTCACCGACCTGTTTGAACTTATAGTGAACTATATCCCCTGCCCCGATTGCGAGGAGGACGCGCCGTTCCAGATGCTTGTTTCAAACATTGACTATGACGATTACACAGGAAGAATTGCAGTCGGCAAGATACAGCGCGGCAAGGTGAGCGTGAATATGCCGCTCTCGATTTGCAAGCATGACGGAAAAACCGCTCATGCGAAAGCGACAAAGCTATATACGTTTGAAGGTCTTAAAAAGACACCGGCTGACGAGGTCGGCGCGGGTGACGTTGTCGCTATATCGGGAATTTCAGACATCAACATAGGTGAAACGGTGTGCGATACTAATAATCCCGACCCGCTGCCGTTCGTTAAGATAGACGACCCGGTGCTTTCAATGACGTTCAGCGTGAATGACAGCCCGTTCGCGGGACAGGACGGTAAATTTGTTACCTCGCGTCATCTTCGTGACAGGCTTTTTCGTGAGCTTGATTCAAACGTGAGCCTCAGAGTTGAAGAGACTGATACAACCGAAAGCTTTACCGTTTCAGGACGCGGCGAACTGCATCTTTCTGTGCTTATAGAAAATATGCGCCGCGAGGGATATGAGTTTCAGGTTTCAAACCCCGTTGTTATCTATAAAGAGATAGACGGAGTGAAGTGTGAGCCTATAGAGCGTCTTACCGTAGATGTGCCGGATGAATACACAGGCACTGTTATGGACGGAGTTATAGGCCGTAAGGGTGAAATGACAAATATGGCTCCGACTGCTCAGGGGTATACGCGTCTCGAATTCCTTATCCCGTCAAGAGGACTTATCGGTTACAGAAGCGAGCTTCTCACGGCTACAAAGGGCACGGGAATAATAAACAGCATTCTGGAAAAATACGAGCCGTATAAAGGAGACTTCACAGGCAGAACACGCGGCACGCTTATAGCGTGGGAGGACGGCACGACTATTACCTACGGTCTTTATAACGCTCAGGAAAGAGGCACGCTCTTTATCGGCGCGGGTGTCAAGGTATACGAGGGTATGATTGTCGGTGAGAATGCAAGACTGGAGGACGTTGTTGTTAACGTATGCAAGAAAAAGCACGCGACAAACACGCGCGCTTCCGGCAGTGACGATGCTTTAAAGCTTACTCCGCCGCGTGAAATGAGTCTTGAACAGTGCCTCGATTTTATCGCGGATGATGAACTTCTGGAGGTTACTCCAAACAGTCTGCGTATGAGAAAGAAAATTCTGAACACCAGTCTCAGGGCAAAGGCAGCCAGCAGAAACAAATAAAAAAGTTTACTTTTTGCTAACAGAAAATTCAGCAATTTCCTGTTAGCAAAAATTATTTATATTTATAAAAAAATATCTTGCAAATGGGTGTGTGATTTGTTATAATATTAAAAATACCCACTAAAAAATACTAATGAGAGGAGTTGTAGAAAATGGAAGATAAGTTTTCCAAAGAAGGTCTTACGTTTGATGACGTGCTTTTGGTGCCTCAGGCTTCGGATTTCACACCGAACGAGGTTGATCTCAGAACACAGCTGACAAAAGACATCACACTTAACATACCGCTTATGAGCTCGGCGATGGATACCGTTACAGAATCGGCAATGGCAATCGCAATGGCGCGCGAAGGCGGTATTGGTATTATCCACAAAAATATGACTATCGCAGAACAGGCAGCGGAAGTGGACAAGGTCAAACGAAGCGAGAACGGTGTTATAACCAATCCGTTCAGTCTGACTAAGGAGCGTACGCTTAAAGACGCTGATGAACTTATGTCACGTTTTAAAATCTCCGGTGTTCCGGTTGTAGACGGAGACAACAAGCTGATAGGTATCATAACGAACCGCGACCTTAAATTTGAAACTGATTTCACACAGAAAATAGCAGACGTTATGACCGGGGAAAATCTTATAACCGCCCCTGTCGGAACAACTCTTCAGGAAGCACAGAAAATCCTCTCAAAGGCAAAGGTGGAAAAGCTTCCGATAGTAGATAATGACGGTCATCTTAAAGGTCTTATCACAATAAAGGACATAGAAAAAGCGGTACAGTACCCAAACACTGCAAGAGATAAGCAGGACAGACTGCTTGTCGGCGCGGCAATCGGCGTTACGAATGACGCACTCGAAAGAGTTGAAGCTGTTGTCAGAGCAGGCGTAGACGTTATCGCTCTTGACAGCGCGCACGGTCACAGTAAGAACATAATAAACAAAGTTAAGGAAATAAAGGCTGCGTTCCCTGATTTACCGATTATTGCGGGCAATATCGCAACAAGCGAGGCTGCCCAAGCACTCATTGCCGCCGGCGCGGACTGTTTAAAGGTCGGCATAGGCCCCGGTTCTATATGTACAACACGAGTTGTCGCAGGTATCGGTGTGCCGCAGATTACAGCTATTTACGATGTAAGCCTCGTTGCTAAGAAGTACGGAATACCTATTATCGCAGACGGCGGTATCAAGTATTCGGGAGATATCGTTAAGGCAATCGCGGCAGGCGGCGACGTTGTCATGATGGGAAGCTTGCTTGCAGGCTGCGATGAAAGCCCGGGCGAGTTTGAAATATTCCAGGGCAGACGCTTTAAGGTTTACCGCGGCATGGGTTCTCTTGCCGCAATGGAAAAGGGTTCAAAGGACAGATACTTCCAGACAGGCTCAAAGAAGCTCGTTCCGGAAGGCGTTGAGGGACGTGTTCCCTATAAGGGTCCTCTTTCGGATACAGTATTCCAGATGCTCGGCGGTCTCCGCTCAGGTATGGGCTACTGCGGAACAAAGACAATACAGGATTTGAAGGAAAACGGAAAGTTCGTAAGAATCACCGGCGCAGGTCTTAAGGAAAGCCATCCGCATGATATTTATATCACTAAGGAAGCGCCGAATTATAGTTATAATACACAGGGATAATTACATACAAAAACAGGGGTTTTGAGAACCCCTGTTTTTGTATGTAATTTTATTTCACATAAATCATGCCATTCTTATCCTCAATTTCAAAATACGCGGGACGTTCAAACGGATGCTCATTAGGCGCGTGTAATAATAGAAGCAGCCTTTCATCAAATGTTTTAAAAATCATGCCGTGTCCGCCGTCCTTTTTAAAGAGCAGCTCATCACGCTGTATCCAATTGCCGTCGATATCGCCGTTATCGGACACTGCAATAGCTTCGGTATAACCTTCATCACCTATGCTCGACCACAGCAGAATCAGCGTGCCGTCTTTACACCTATACGGAAACGGTCCGTCAGTCACATAAATTCCGCCCTCGCCGCTTCTTATCCAGCTTGCCTCGTCCGCCTTAAAGAGCGTAAACGGCTCGCCAACGGCTCTTTTTAAATCCTCGCTCATTTTCACGGCGCATATCTCGCCCGTTTTAATCTGTACCCATTCATGACAGAATATCATGTACGGCGTGCCGTCTTTCGCAATATATAGCGTGCCGTCAAGAGCCTCCCAGTCAGGAGGGGTTATTGCTCCCTCGCTATGGATAGTAAACTTTCCGTCCGGTGCGTCTGATTTCAGCACCATGGTGCAGCGGCAGCGGTCAGCCGACTTAAACGACGCGAACATATAGAACGCGCCGTTATAAGCATACACCTCGGGCGCCCAATAATGTCTGTCCGCCCAGAAGTCCGGTGTACGCGTGAAAACCTCTTTCGGCTCTGACCAGTTTTCAAGGTCATCGCTTATATATACGTCAATACCTGTCGCATTGTCCGTCCATACCTCGCTGCCGCGTGAGCCGTAAAGATAGTATTTACCGTCATACGGCAGTATGAACGGGTCGCGGATATGTATTTCGTTTCGTTTCATTGTCTATCCTCCGATTAGTGTGCTACAGCGGCTTCGAGTATCTGATTATATGCCCAATGGTTTTCGTTTACGTCACTGAACGGATTTGCAGAGCCGCTCACATCGGCATCACGTCCCCATGCCTTATTTATCATTGTAACCGCTTCAGCACGGGTTATTGTGTTATCGGGGTGGAATGTACCATCTACATATCCCTTAAGCAAACCGTTTAATGCCATAGGATCTATATACTTCGCCGCCCAATGCGTTGACGGCACATCCGAAAACTTAGAAAGCGTCTCAGGCTCAATACCAATAAATTTTCCGATAATTGTGGCGAACTCAGCACGTGTAATCGGATTTTCAGGCTTAAATGTACCGTCTGCATATCCGTTTATACAGCCGTTATCAGCAAGACGGCATACATAATCTTTGTACCACGCATTTTCATTAACGTCAGTAAAATGATTTGTATATTGATCCTTTGCTTTAAGTGTAGTAATTTTAAAAATCATTGCCGCAGCTTCGGCGCGCGTTATCGAATTGTCCGGTTTAAATGTGCCATTCTCGTAACCTGAAATATATGCTTTATGCCCTGTGTCTGTGCCGCCCGCCTGTAATCTTATAATGCTAAACGAATCAGCCGGCGCGTTATATATAAAGTTATTTGACGCATTTTTGATTTCTCCCTCAACGGGCGCAATTGCGTTTTTATTTTCCAGACTATTTTCAATAGATGTGTCACCGGACATAACCGTTGTTTTTGCAACGCTGCTGCCTACTTCCATACCTGATATATTTAAGTCAACGTCCACATCCGAATCCATCGTGTTCACAACCTTAACGATTACCTCGCCCGATTTCTCATCATACACGCTTGATGCGTAGATAGGACCGTACGACTTCGGCTTAGCGTACGAGCAGATAAATTCGCCGTTTAGATACGCCTTTATCTCATAGTCGCTGACTTCAACCTTAACGTCGTACCATTCGCCTTCCTTTATCTCAACATTGCCGACATACGACTGCTCCGCAACGTTACCCACGTCCACGCTGACGCCGTTTACGATATGCTGTATCTTCGCCGTCGTATTGCCCCAGCCGCCGATATTTACGCGGTAGTAATTGAGATTATCCTCTGCCGCAACACCTATCTGAAAGCCCTCGCCGCCGCCGTTTTTCTTAGCCTTAACGGTGAAGGTGTAGTCTCTGTCAACCATTTGGGGATTTGCCGCCGCCCAGTCGTTATAAACTGTTGAGCCTGTCAGGTCTCCCGTCTGCGAAATAACACCGTCGTCGCCTACCGTCCATTCGCCTATTCCGATTTGCCAATCCGCAGGGGCTACGTCTGCCGTTGCGCTGTTGCCCTCTGTCAATTGCTCTATCTTAGCATCCTTGAACTCGTTCTGTGTACCCCACGAGCCGAGCACAACGCCGCCGTGAAGATAATCCTCCGACTGAATACCCTGTAACTCTACTTCTGTGGGAAGTGTGTAGTCACCCTTATTATTCGAGAACAGCGACTGTACATAATAATTCGGCGTGAGCATATAATCGTCATTCGTGAACCAAATCATATTTGCCGCCGACCACTGCACGTTGCCGTACTTCGCGAACATCGGCGCATATGAAGCCATGCGTACAATGTCAGCGTTTCTTTCAAGACCTGTCATAAACGCTGCCTCGGAAAGCGCGTTGTACCACGCATTGCCCTTTGACGCGTACTCACCTAAGAATACCTTTGAATTTGTATCACGGCGGTAATTGTCGTAACGGTATGCGTGCTCTCTGAACCAGTCTGCGCTCTCGTAGTAATGCTCGTCAACGCGGTCTGCAAGCTCCGTGTTCGCGTTTATCCAGTTCCATGCGAGGTCGTTGTTCGTGCCGCTCGACGCTGTACCGGACGTTGTGACAAGGTTCATGTCGGGATATTTTGCGTGTATCTGCTTTGCAAACTCGTTGTAGCGTTCAAAGTAAATATCACCGTACTGCTCGTTGCCGATACCGATATACTTCATGTTGAACGGCTCAGGGTGACCCATTTCTATTCTGAGTTTAACCCACTTGTTACTCTCGTCCGTACCGTTCGCAAATTCTATAAGGTCAATCGCGTCGTCAATATAAGGCTGTAATTTGTCCATAGGAACGAGATGCGCTTCGTCCTCCGCGCTTCCTGAACGTACCTGACACGCGATACCGCAGTTCAGAATTGGCACAGGCTCCATGCCTAAATCTTCGCACATCTGGAAGTATTCATAGAAGCCGAGACCGTAAGTCATCTGATACGTGCCGTCCGCCGGGCTCCAAATGTTTACCATTTCCTTACGCTCGGAAATGTCGCCAACGGTGTCCTTCCAGTTCCACGCAACGCTCATGTCGTTACCCTCAACCGCACAGCCGCCGGGGAAACGGAGGAATTTCGGGTGCATTGCCTCTAATGCTTCCATAAAATCCTTGCGTAAGCCATGACCTTTGTATGTGTCCTGCGGAATAAGTGATACCATATCAATGTCAAGAGTTCCTCCAAAAAGGTTAATTTCAATAGTAGCATTATCTAAATCTTCCTCTGCAGTAAATGTTCCTGTGTACTTTTGCCATTCATCCGTATTCTCTTGATCAAAGGAAGCATCAGGAGGTATATTCATGACATATTCACCATTGTTATTAATATATATCAAAGCAGTACCTTTTCCGCGTACATACATTGAAAACTCATATGTTTCGCCTTTTTTTAGACTTATTCCGTCAAAACCATCATTTATGATGGATGCTTCACCTGTAAGTGTTACATAGGTCGGGTTGTTTTTATTCATCGGATTTTCGGTATTAACCGCAACGTCGCCATCTGTTTCCCATGAATACAGATGGTCGTCCTTCGCTATTTCAAACGAACGGTTCTCAATAAGCTCCGCATACAGACCGCCGTCAGCCGCGCTGTTTATATCCTCAAAAAACAGTCCCCACATAATATCTGAAACGTCCTTTGAGCGGTCAGCCGCGTCAATGTTTATGCTGTAGGGGCTATTCGACGTGCCTGTGACATACACAAAATACTCCGCTTTTTCGCCGCCGTACTCCGCCGTGAGCGTTACCTTCGCTGTGTTATCAATATGCTTAACCGCGCCCGTTTTTGTGTCTATAAGACCAAGTTCGTCCGTTTCAGTCCATGTAAGACCATCGGTCTGCGGCAGAGTGATACTGTCGCCGGTAACAAGCGCGCCGCTTTCAATCGCGTATGAGCCCAAAAGTACCGCGGGGCTTATCTTGCCCTCAGCAAACACTGCGCCTATTTCCTGAGCCGTCAAAGCCTTGTCGTATATGCGGAAGTCGTCAATCGCCGCCGAAAGGTACGCGTCACCGTCATAGTGCGACTTGCCTATGTAATTAAGCTCATCCTTAATATCGGTAGGCTTTATGGAAAGATTTGCCTTTGAACCTATGAGTAATCCATTTCTGTAATAGGATAACGTGCCTTTATTATATGTAACGGCATAGTGGACCCAGTCGCGCTCCGTTTCCTGTACCGTGTCCATAGTGTCCACGCCTGACGGTGATTTCATTTCTATTCTCGCCGTGCCGCCCGAATACGGCGAAAGGAAGAAGTTGTTGTTTGAATCCGTGCCAAGGTCAAACACTCTTCCCCATGTGCGGAATGCGGACATTTTAACCCACGCTGTTATTGTCATACTGTCGGACATAATTCCTGACGGAAGCTGGGCAAATCCGTCCACGCCGTCCAGCAATAATGCCTTGCCTACGTTACCGTCGTTTGTCACGCTCGCGCCGCCTGACAGCTTCAGCTCATTTTTTCCGTTTTCGTCTGTAAGCTCTTTTTTACCGTCAAAGGTATACTGCAATACAGGTTTCGGTTCTGCCGCCGATACCGGCATTACCGGCAATATTGCCGCTGTCATAGACAGCGCCGCTATCGCGGCTATGATTTTCTTTTTCATTGTTTTATTCTCCTTTATATAAATTTTATTATTTATCATTTTTTCCCAAAGTGAATACATTCCATCACGTACTGCTCCAATGCGGACCAGTCGTCAATACGTCCTTCCTTTATTTCAAGGTCAATCTCCGCGACACGGCGCACCATCCATACAAGCGCATTTTCTGAAAATCCACGCGCGCCGTCTATATATTTTCTCGCGATATACGGCGAAACACCAAGCTCTGAAGCTATCTCGCCTTGTGAATACCCCTGCATAAGCTTTGCGTGAAGCATTTTTTCAAACGATGAAAACATCAGATACAAAAGCGTGAACGCGTTTTCCTTTACAGTTTTTAAATCCGTGAGAACGGACATTGCCTTTTGAGTATTCCCCGCCATAATCGCGTCCGTCAATTCGAATACAATAACCTGCATCGACTTCGACACAACGCGGTCAATATCAGATTTATAAATCTCCTCATCGCAGAAATCCAACAGCTTTTGCAGTTCATTGTTTATATTACTAAGCCCGGGGTCGCACAGCGTTATAAGATAATACGCGTTTTCCTTGCTGATACGTTTTTTTGCGTCAAGACACTGCTTTATAACCCAAGTTACCGTATCGGCATCGCTGAGAAACGTGAACTCAACAACTGTACCCGCCTTTGCAGCCGCCTTATAAAGCGCGCTGCGCTTATCTACGCTTGACTCATCAAATATAACAACTGTATCGTCTGAAATACGCTTGAATTTCTCCGACCAGAACTCCTTTTTCTCCTCAGCGCTTGGGCCTCCGGCCGCGCGTTTTGATGAGAAAATACCGCTGTCCTTTATATGAATGAGCTTCTTTTCCGCCATCATCGGAAAGCTCTCCCATGCATCGTCATAGTCGGAAAACGGTATGTCCGCGCCGTTTAACACTATATGGTTAAACTCGGGAAAACCGCCGTCCGGCACTTGCTCACTAACACGTCCGACGTACATATCACGCATAAATGTCTCTTCGCCGTAAAAAACATACAGCGGCGCAAGTATACCTTCTTTAAGCTGTTTTTTCAGTTTCAGTAAATCGTCGTTTTTCTTTGCCGCCATAAGCTACTCCCTTCTGTTAAAAGTTTCTATCTCAACTCTACCGTCTTTTTCTAATATAAATCGAATATCACCGTCATAATCGGTGCGGTAAATTTCCATATCCGTTAAATTTTCAAGTACCTCTTTGTTCGGAAATCCATAGCTGTTATCCTCGCCAAGGCTTATTACAGCATACTTTGGGGAAACTGCTTCTACCCATTCTTTGCTTGTTGCTGTTCTCGAACCGTGATGCGATACCTTTAACAAATCTGCATGAGGAACTCTGCCGATATTAAGAAGGCATTTTTCAGCAAATACAGACATGTCACCGGTAAACATTGACGAAAATCCGCCGTACTCAACCTGATATACATAGCTTGTGTCATTTTCATCATCACTTATCGCCGTTGTGGCAGCGGGAGGTATAGCATGAATTGTCATTCCGTTATTATATGTAATCAGCGTTTCCTCAGACATATAATGAATTTTCGTCCCTCTTTCATGCGCTGCATTTTCTAACTCTTTTCTCCACTCGCTTCCCTCCATATTGTCCGGCAGGAATAAATTCCTTACCTTTATATTCTCCAATGCCGCTATAATTCCCTGCACATGATCCTGATGATAATGACTGACAAACGCACTGTCCACTTCTGTTATACCCTCTGTTTTCAGGTATTCGAGATATACCTTTTCACCGGGGTTGTAGTCAGAGTAGGCAGTTCCGCCGCCACCGTCTATTAAAACATTAAACCTGTATGGAGCGCGTATCAAAGCGCCGTCACCTTGTCCGACATTCACAAATGTTATTTCCAGATCATTAAATCTTTCTATTTCTACCGCTGCCATTGATACCGTAAGCGCAGCTGCGACAAGCAGCGCAATGCGCGCATGGAGTTTCTTATCTTTAATATACTTGACCGCCGCAATCATTATAAACAGATATATAATAAGAAATAACGTCCTTGTTTTCGGCAGAGAAATATGCAGAAATCTGAATTTATCCGCCCATATCGGTATGTATTTAAGTATAAACAGCATACAGCTTGACGCTTGCTTTATAACAGGCGCAGCGCCAAAAATTGACCAGAGCAATATGAGAAGCGGCGACAGTATAAGCAGCAGACTCACGCACGGCAGCATTATAAACGATACGAGCAGCGAATAGAATGATACATCATTGAAAAAGTATGCCGTCACGGGTATAAGCCCCACTGTGCATATAAGTCCTATCGCGGTCACTCTGCGTATGTATTTGACTTTAATAAATTCAAGCTTTCCATAAACCGTATCATAGAAATAGTATATCAAAATGCTCGACAGCATAGACATTATAAATCCTGTATCAAAATACACAAGCGGATTTATCAATCCCATAATTATCGCTGTCATGCCGATAACATCAAGATAATATACGTGTCCGAAACGGCTCTTGAGAAATATCAGAAGCGCCATCATGATACTTAGTTTCAGGAACACCGCGTTAGAGAAATTCACTGACGCATATATAATAAGAAGAAACACAGTTATCATATCGCGTTTCCTTCTGCCGAAAGCGCTGAGAACAAAGGCTATAACTGACATGAACAGCATGACATGTACAAACGCAGGGTAATAGAAACGCTTAAGCCCTGTCCTTACAAGAATCTTATCAAAATCGTCCGAAAATTCTTTTTTGTTACCCGTAAGTACCGCTTTCATAATCGCGCCGTAATCACCGGAATAGATATTATCAATCAGATTGCAGACATAGCTTTTAACATACATACCTAAAGCATACGGTGAATAATCTCTTATTGTGTCTGATGACAGCTCTGCGTTATCAGAGTATATTTTATAAAATATATTTTTACTCTTATAATACTTGTCAAAATCAAACCCGTTTTCATTCATCTTAAGCGGTATATCCTCAAGAAAGTCGCTCATTATAACAGTATCCCCGTATTTAAACCCCGAAGCGGCGGTTAACAGTACATTTTCACGGACTTTCTCCGTTTCTCCCGCATACGTTACTTTTCTTACATCAATCGTATACTGTACATTCCCCTCGTCAATCTCGGGAATTTGATTTATGCGTCCTTCCAGAGTGACATACCTATCTGAATATTCATATAAATCCCGTCTTTCGGGAGACAGGCTGTAGCGGCATAAAAGAACTCCTGTTGTAAAAGCTACCAGAGCAATCAATATTTTTATATTGAATTTATGTTTAAAAACCGCCTGAATTGTCAATACCATAAAAAGGGATATGGTGAAAATCACTCCAAATCCTGCACTGATTCTGTCGCTAAGATATATCCCCGCAGCAAATAGTACCGCTATTCTGATATATTCAATCATAGAAATCGCTCCCACAAGACTATTCAAACATAACTGCAAGGCAGCATCGTTGCCGCAGCGTTATGTTTCAATGTTCTCAAGGGTGTCCAAATTTTTGATTTGGGTAACACCCTGAGGTTATTATAACCTGTATTTATAGGTTGCATAGCAACCGGCGCCGCAGCGTGGCGCATAAAGCAGGTTTCAATGTTCTCATGGGTGTCCAAATCTTTGATTTGGGTAACACCCTGAGGTTATTATA
>JAFLUB010000052.1 GCA_022509025.1 Oscillospiraceae bacterium
ACGACGCTCTTCCGATCTGAGCCTTCTGCTTACCTACACTCGGAACAATAGCCGCGTCAAGCTGTAATTCACCGTCAAGCTTTAAGTCAGGCGCCTTTTCCTTTGCAAGCTTTGTAGCCTCCTGAACCTTCTCAACCAGCGGGCTCTTAGCGCTGCCGTATGATGAATATGAAAGCATAGCCACTCTCGGGTCATCGCCTACAAGGCTCTTATATGAGTTAGCCGATGAAATAGCGATTTCCGAAAGCTCGTCCGCAGTCGGATCCTGGTTGAGTGCGCAGTCTCCGAAAACAAAAGTTCCGTTATCACCGAACTCGCAATCCGGCACATTCATAATGAAAAATGTTGAAACAAGCTTTGTACCCGGAGCAGTCTTTAAAATCTGCAATGACGGACGGATTGTATCAGCGGACGAATGAACCGCGCCTGAAACCATACCGTCAGCGTCGCCCTGCTTAACCATCATCACAGAATAGTATGACGGGTCTTTAATTGTCTCTGCCGCCTGTTCCGGTGTTACACCCTTATTCTTTCTCAGTTCATAGAATGCGTTTGCATATTCCTCGTTCTTCGGGCTGTTTTCACTGTCAACGATTTCAATACCGTCAATATCAATACCCTCGGCATCAACTATGGTCTTAATCTTATCCGGATTACCGACAAGAACTACCTTAGCATATCCTTCCTTCCTGACAGTTTCCGCCGCCTTGAGGGTTCTTATCTCTTCGCCCTCGGCAAGAACTATTGTTTTGATGTCTTTCTTTGCTCTTTCCTTCAGATTTTCTATGAGAGTACCCATTACACAAAACTCCTTTTTTTCTAATATTTTTGAGATATTTTTATTATATACCTTTTTTTGTATATTTTCAAGTAATTATGAACAAAAAAAAGCGTTTTTTTAGAACGCTTTTTCATCTTTTTATTTATTTCTCTTAATCACGCTTCAATTTCATGGATTTTTTTTATGCGCTCAGCGTGTCTTCCGCCCTGAAATTCCGCGTCCATAAATGCGTCAACAATCATAAACGCAAGCTCACGTCCTGTAACTCTTCCGCCGAGACAGATAATATTAGCGTTATTATGCTCTTTAGCCATTTTCGCGCTGAACACGTTTGTGCAGAGCGCCGCCCTTATACCCTTGAACTTGTTCGCCGCCATGGAAATCCCTATACCTGTTCCGCAGATAAGTATTCCTCTTTCGCATTCCTCTTTAAGAACCGCCTCGCATACAGGTCTTGCACAGTCGGGATAGTCAACGCTCTGTTCGCTGTGAGTGCCGAAATCCTTTATCTCTATTCCCTTTTCCGTCAAGTACTTTTTAATATGTTCCTTTAATTCAAAACCGCCGTGGTCACTGCCTATCGCTATCATTTATTTTCTCCTTTTTCTTTCTGTTCAAGATCCTTTTCCGCCTGAGATTTCTTTATATAGTGCGGCTTCATCTCAAGATATGACTGCGTTTCGCCGCGTTTCGCCTTCTCCATTGCAACAGCCGCCACAGACGACGCTCTTGGGTTCAGTGCCGCGCCATGCGGAAATATTGCCCTGTCGCCAAGTTTCTCTACTATATACTCACGGTGTTTTATCGCGCCGTCGCCCACAAACACAGTTTCAAGAAAATCCCCGCAGCTTTCAACGCATTCCTCTATCGTGATACCTTCCGGCTCACCGATTTCCTTAAACTCTCCGTCCCATATATAGCTTGCCGCAAATACATTGTTCCGTCTCGCGTCAAGAACCGGGACTATTATATGCTCCGCATAAGGAACGTTATACGCAAGCGCTTCGAGCGTGCCGACACTCACGACCTCCTTACCCGCCGCGTGCGCAAGCGCTTTGACTGTTGCCACACCGATACGCAGTCCGGTAAATGAGCCCGGTCCCACAGCCGCCGCAAAAATATCAATGTCATTCGCTGTAAGCTCAAGGTCAGAAAGAATCTGCTCTACCATCATCATAATCTTTTGCGAATGGGTTTTCTTATGATTTAAAATGTACTCGCCCAGAAGCAAGTCATCCTCCATCACCGCGACAGTCGCCACATTTGAGGAAGTGTCAAGCGCAAGCACTCTCATTTTAATCACCATAGCCTTTCCGCTGAATTTCTATCGTTCTGTAATCCTCGCCTTTATCATAATCTTTCAGAATAGTGATTTCATATCTTTTTTCAGGGAGGATATCATCTATAAGCTGCGGCCACTCAATCACGCTTACACCTTCTCCGTAAACGTATTCCTCGTAGCCTATTTCATACATCTCGTCACTGTCCGCGATACGGTAAACGTCAAAATGATAAAGCGGCATACTTCCGTAGTATTCGTTCACTATTGTGAACGTGGGACTTGTCACATGGTCTTCAATTCCAAGTCCCTTTGCCAACCCCTGAACAAACGCGGTCTTGCCCGCGCCTAAATCGCCGTACATACAAAGAACATCGCTTTCTTGCAGAGTTTTCGCAAACTCTGACGCTATTTTTTGAGTTTCCTCTAAGCTTTCAGAAATATATTTCATATCAATCTCCAACAACGTGGAAAAGAAACAAGTAGATTGCCCTTTTGAGGAACGCTGACGTATGCGGATACTTCAAGTTCCGAAAAAGGGTGAGATACGAAGTTTATTTTTCACGTTAAAATAATCCTGTAATCTTTCCGTCCCTATCTATATCTATATTATTCGCCGCCGGCACCTTCGGGAGTCCGGGCATTACCATAATGCTGCCCGTCTCAACAACAATGAATCCGGCGCCGTTTGAAACGCGCACATTGCTTACCGTAACCGTGAAATTCTCCGGTCTGCCGAGCAAGGAAGGATTGTCCGATAGCGAATACTGTGTTTTCGCCATACAAACAGGCTTCTTATCAAGTCCGAGTTCTTCAAGTCGCGCAATCTGCTTTTTAGCTTTTGCGCTGTATGTAACACCGTTGCCGCCATATATCTTCGTTACTATCGTATTGATTTTTTCCTGTATGGAAAGGTTCACATCGTAAGCCGGACGGTAATCAGACGCTTCATTTTCTATCGCGTCAAGCACTTTATTTGCCAGCTCTATTCCGCCTTCGCCGCCTTTTGCAAACACTTCGCTTAAAGCGCACTGCGCGCCTAACTTATGACAGTGTTCAATAACTGTATCGAGTTCCTCGTCACTGTCCGTATCGAAGCGGTTCACCGCAACGACTACAGGCACGCCGTAAGACTTCATATTTTCAATATGCTTTTCAAGGTTTACGATACCCTTTTTAAGCGCGTCCACATTCGGCTCCTTTAAATCCGCCTTTGCCACGCCGCCGTTATATTTGAGCGCGCGGACTGTCGCAACGATAACAACCGCGTCAGGACTTAATCCAGCCATGCGGCATTTAATGTCCATGAACTTTTCAGCGCCCAGGTCAGCGCCGAATCCCGCTTCTGTGATTGTATAGTCAGACAGCTTCATTGCAAGCTTTGTAGCCTGAACGCTGTTGCAGCCGTGCGCGATGTTCGCGAACGGACCGCCATGGATAAAGCACGGAGTATATTCAAGAGTTTGTACTAAATTCGGCTTTATAGCGTCCTTCATAAGCGCCGCCATAGCACCCTGAGCATTCAAATCCGAAGCTCTAACAGGGTCGCCGCTGCGGTTATAGCCAATGATAATCTCACCGAAGCGCTTCTTCAGATCCTCTAAATCGGACGCGAGACACAGAATTGCCATTATCTCCGATGCAACCGTAATCATAAAACCGTCCTGACGCGGCACTCCGTTTATCTTTCCGCCCATGCCAACAACTGTTTCACGAAGCGCTCTGTCATTCATATCGACCACACGCTTCCAGACAATGTTTGTAACATCGATATCAAGCGCATTGCCCTGATGAATATGATTATCAATCATGGCTGACAGCAGATTATTAGCCGCTGTTATTGCGTGCATATCACCTGTGAAATGGAGGTTTATATCCTCCATCGGCACAACCTGGCTATAACCGCCTCCTGCCGCGCCGCCCTTTACGCCCATCACAGGACCCAAAGACGGCTCTCTTAAAGCAAGCACGCATTTTTTACCTAATCTCGTGAGCGCATCGCCCAAACCAATAGTGGTCGTGGTCTTACCCTCTCCGGCAGGCGTCGGGTTTATCGCGGTTACAAGCACAAGCTTACTATCGCGATTATCCTTGACGCGGTTCCACAATTCGTTTGACATCTTAGCTTTATATTTTCCGTAATACTCTATTTCATCCTCTTTTATCCCAAGCGACGAAGCTATTTCACGGATATGTTTCATTTTCGCTCCCTGAGCTATCTCTATATCTGAAAGCATATTATTTCTCCCCTTTTTATTTATTGCTATATAAATGGAAATAGAGCTGAACAGCGTCAACAAACGGCGCATAAATCCAGCCCTGCTATTTTATTTGATAGTCCTTAGTTATTATTGAAGTAGCTTCTATCCTCGCGTACCTTTCTCAAAAGCAAATCAAGACGGTGTTCAGCATCGTTCAATATATCGTCAACATACTGTTCAGTATCTGTTTTGATTTCGATGTACTTCTGCTGAGCAGCGTTAACAAGTTCATTAGCCTGCTCGTAAGCGCGCTTTGTGATTTCATGCTCATCAATAAGCTGCATCTGAGTCTCTTCAGCATTCTTCTGAATTGCCTCAGCTCTGCTTTCCGCCTCTGAAAGAATTCTCTGTCTTTCCTCTTTGACCCACTTTGCCTCTTTAAGTTCGTCGGGATATACAAGACGGATTTCCTGAATGTAGTCCAAAAGTTCATCCTTGTCAACCATGACTTTACCTGTCAGAGGTACAGCGGAAGCCTTTTCAATAGTTTCTTCCATCATGTCAACAATTTCCATGATATCCATATCCATATCCATTTTTTTCAATCCTTTCGTCCTATTGATATTTTTTCTTTTATTTCCTCTATTATTTCACAAGGTACAAGACCTGTCAAATCACCTTTAAATCCTGCAAGCTCTTTAACCATGCTTGAGCTTATATATGAATATTTTGAATTCGTCATCATAAACATGGTTTCAAACTCAGGATTAAGCGCCTTGTTGAGAAGCGCCATCTGAAATTCATATTCGAAATCCGCAACAGTACGAAGTCCTTTAATTATCACGGTCGCATTTTTGCTTGCCGCAAAATCAACCAGAAGTCCCGTGAAAGAGTCTACCTCCACATTGTCAAGATGTCCCGTCACACGCTTTATCATGTCCACTCTTTCCTCTGCGGAAAAGAGCGGTTTTTTATTTGCATTGCTGAGAACTCCGACTACTATCCTATCGTAAACGCGGCTTGCGCGTTCTATCACGTCCAGATGACCATTCGTTATCGGGTCAAAGCTGCCGGGATAAACTGCAATTCTCATTTGTTTACTCACTATCCTGTCTTTTTCCTAAATTTTATTATGACTTTTGATAAACCGTTATATATGTCCTGCCGTATTTTCGCTGCTTATATATATGAAGCTTGCCAATCTCATCACGGAAATCTGTCTCATCGCTTTCCAGAACAATGATTCCTCCGTCATTGAGAACATCGTTATCCGATAATGCGGTAAGCACAGGCTCTATAAATCCTTTGTTATACGGCGGGTCAAGAAAAACTATATCAAACTTTTCCCTTATTCCGCTTATATAATCAAAGCAAGACATATTTCTTATATCGCAATAATCCATAAAACCTAAGGACATAGCATTTTTTCTTATAATATCAACAGAACGCTTGTCCTTATCTATAAGAACCGCTTTCAAGGCGCCTCTTGAGATTGCCTCAAAGCTCAAAGCTCCGCTGCCGGCAAACATATCAAGACATACAGCGTCCGGTATAAAGTTCTGTATCAAATTGAACACAGACTCCTTCACGCGGTCAGTAGTCGGACGAACATCATCGCCGGAAAACTCCGTAAGCTTATGCCCGCGCCTCGTGCCTGATATAATCCTCATGCCAATCCTCCGTAATATTTTATCCTACTTTTCACAAAAGGTCAACAATGTTACTGTTTTTTGTTTGAATTTACATCAAATATCAATGATTTTGTAAAGGATTTGATACATTATATACATTAATCGTCAATATTTTCCGTAAAGTCAGGGATATTTATACCCCTTACATACTCATTATTCGGAACCGGGATATTTTCGTCCATTTCAGGACCTATATAAAAGCTTGTCTGAGTGCACTGGTTATACGCAGTGTTCTGGAATGCCACGCTCAGGCGGTATACGCTGTCATGCATGAAGGTATAGAACTTATGATGCGTAACCTCAGTATTCATATAAATGCGAAGCTCCGTGTCGTCCTCATTTCTCCAAACGGCTTCCTCTCTCCAGTCGCCCAGGATATCCGCCTGTATACACGGATTACCCTTTTTCCAGTTGTTTGACAGCACTCCGCTCGGATTAAGGATTGTTACAAGCTTATTATTCTCATAATCCCATTTATAGATTTTAGGATAGCCTATCTCTGTTTCCTCGTCAAACTCATGATCCAACAGTTCTCTTATAAGGTCGCCGTCCCACCAGATTGCGAAGTTGATTGACTCAGGTCCATGCTCGTTTATCACTTCACCCTCCATGGTGAAAATAGCATCATCCATAACCCAACACTGGTTACCCACATATCTCGGGTCAATCTTCGCGCATAAGCCTCTCGTTGTGTCGCGTCCCGTATATCTGCCCCACTTTATTTCGCCCGTGGCAGGGTCGCGCGCCTCGTAACCGTACTCTACATGCTCATGCTCATGAATCTGGAAGAAGTCAAGGTTCGGAGTGTTCGGGGTAAAGTTACCCAGATTCATACAGTCGCCGTGCTCAAGACCTGTTGAGTAAATACCAGTTCCGTCATGGTCAACCGCCATAGCTCCATACACAATTTCATCAAGACCATCGCCGTCTATATCGCCGACACCTAAATTATGATTACCCTGATTTGTATATTCAATATTCTGATCCTTGTTAGCGAGGAACTTCCAACGCTTAACAAGCTTGTTATCTATAACATCATACGCAACAAGCACGGTCGGGCAACCATGAACGTAGTATCCGCGGCACATAACAACGCTCGGATTTTCACCGTCAAGGTAAGCCACACAGGCAAGGAAACGGTCAACCCTGTTGCCCCATGAATCACCCCATTCTATAACGTTGCCGCGCGGCGGGTCATAGTCAACAGTATCCATAATCTCGCCTGTTTCGCCGTTAAAGAGCGTCAGATATTCCGGACCCTCTATTATGAATCCATCCGCGTTTCTGTAATCCGCATCCTTGTCGCCTATTACATTACCTTTACCGTCCACTGTTCCGTCAGCAGTCTTGCATACCATTTCCGCCTTGCCGTCATTATTGAAGTCGTAAACCATGAACTGTGTATAGTGTGCGCCGGAACGGATATTTTTACCTAAATTTATTCTCCACAGCTTTGTTCCGTCAAGCTTGTAAGCGTCAATGATACATTCGCCCGTATAACCTTTATGAGCGTTATCTCTGCCTTTAGCATCCCAGCGCAGGATTATCTCGTATTCGCCGTCACCGTCAAGGTCAGCCACAGACGCATCATTAGCCGTATACTGGTATACATTTCCCAGTGGGTCAGTGAAATCTTTAGGCTTATCAAGAGGTATTGACAGATACGGAGCATCTACTACCTTTACATCTGTGCCTTTCTTTTCTGCTTTATTACCTTTGACAGCCTTGATTGTGTATACATCCTGAGTGGTTCCGTCCTCGTCAAGAAAGTTTGTCGAGTCGGTTATAATATCTGAAATCCTGTCTCCGTTACGAAGTATAATAAAGTTGATATCCTGCTCGTATTCATACGCGTTCAGTCTCCAGCTTAAGAATACACCGCTCTCTGTCTTCATCGCGACAGCGCCGCGGCCGAGAGTTTCCATTTTACGCTTTTTAGGCTCAGCCTCCATGTCTATCGTAACCTCTGCGCGGTTCGTTATGCCGCTCGTTGTGACAGCCTCAACCGCATATATAAACGGTACATTTGTCACAACCTTGTCATCTATAAACGTTGTGTCCTCTGTTTTGCCTATAAACTTATAAATTCCGTACGGCGCTTTCTGATATACGTTATACCACAGCGCTTCCTTTACCTTGTCCCATATAAGAGTAACGGAGTTTGCCGTTTCGCGCGCATCAAGTCCGGTAAGACGTCCTGTTACCTTTTCTCCGTCAACAATTTCAATCTCTTTTTTTACCGGAACACCCATAAACATCTGGGAATAAAGTCCGCAGACTGCGTATTCATATTTTTTGCATATTTGAGCAGTATTGTCGGTAAACTCCTCGGTTACTACGTCTTTCGTCAATTCGATTTCGTTATTGTCAGGATTCCTGCGGAATACTCTGTATCCAATAACTCCTTCCGCCTTATCCCACGAAAGCTTTAAGAGCACTTTGTCACGCTTTGCGGTAACAACGCTCCTGAGACCGGTTATTTCAATGTTCTTTTTAGGCGCGATATCAATACTGTTAAGACAGCTGTGCACTCCCTCGTCAAAAACAATTTCTATTTTCCCGTCAGTAACTTCCAAATCTATCAGCTTTTCAAAAATAGCGTTACACTTTACCCACATGACATGCTTTTCACCGTTAATAGTGAAACGTGTGAATACGTCACCCTCATGCAGATAGTCACCGCTGGAGATACGCACCATATATTCGCCGTTTTCCACATCCACGGTAAAAGTATTCTCATCCACAAGGAGAAAGTCTCTGTGGAGTTCTTTTTCGCCTTCTTTGCGTTCCCCGGCTTCCGCCTCATGCCCGAGTCCGAAGCCCGTCTCTTTAGAATATAACGTTCTGCCGTTTACTTTCGTATAACCGTCAACAGGAGGTTTTTCGCCGAAATCAAAACTTGCCTCTCGAATCATATCTTAATCTCCTCAAAAATACGTTAATTTTATTATGTATTATTCAGCCTTGTCGCGCTCCATATCGACTTTCATAAAGTCATGGCCTGTGAGCATTTCAGTAATGTTATCATTTTCTTTACCCTTTATCTTCTTCATTCTTGCAGTTTTAAGCTGCTGCAAAGAAGCAATTGAACCCGGTCCTGCCATACAGCCGCCTTCGCAAGCCATACCCTCGATAATATCTTCAGGAAGCTTATCAACGTTAAGCATTGCAAGAGCAAGCTTACATTCCTTGACGCCGCTGCAGCCCTTTGCCGTAATGGTATCCGTGCAGCCCATTTCCTGAACCGCTTTCATAACCGCCTCAGTCACGCCGCCCGCACCGGAGAAGCGTCTGCCGTATGAAGTCGCTTCAGTCGGAGCCTCCTGACAATCAGCAACGCTGATTCTTCTCGCGTCAAACAGAGCGTTAAGCTCTTCAAAGGTCATAACAGCGTCAGGGCTGCCTTCAACTCCAAACTTTGCTTCCTCTTTCTTAGCCATACATGGTCCGATAAACACAATATACGCGCCCGGCATATTTTCTCTTATCCATCTTACTGTCGCAACCATCGGAGAAACAGTGTTCGACATCTTCTCTGCAAGCTTCGGATAATGCTTCCTGATAAGCGTCACAAACGCCGGACAGCATGATGTTGTCATCTTCACACCGTTTTCATGGTTTTCGATAAGCTCCTTAGCCTCATTATACGCAACAGCGTCAGCGCCTAAAGCAACCTCTACAACGTCATCAAAGCCAAGCATCTTCAGCGCAGTAATAATTCTGCCGATAGTCGCCTCAGGTCCGAACTGACCTTCAACCGCAGGAGCGGGAATTGCGACTACCTTTGTATCTTTATCGTTTATTTTTTGGATTACCTCCACTATCTGCGACATATCCGAAATCGCGCCGAACGGACAGCCCACGGCGCAGTGTCCGCAGCCTATGCACTTTGTTTCGTCAATATTTGCAAGTCTGTCGCCGCCTATTGTAATCGCGCCCACCTCGCAGTTTCTCTTACATGGACGCATAAGGTCAGCAATCGCATGATACGGACACGCTTCGGCGCATTTTCCGCATTCACGGCATTTTGTCTGGTCTATGTACGCGCCGCGTCCCGTAATCGTAATCGCGTCAAACGCGCATGCGCTTTTGCATGACTTTGCCATACACTTCTGACAGTTCTCCGTTACCTGAAAACGGTTAATCGGACAGCCCTCGCACGCAGCCGGAATAACCTGAATTGTAGTATTCTTAATCTCAATATGCTCAACATTATGCGCCGGCAGAGGCGGTCTACCCGTGGCAAGTCTCACTCGCTGACGAATAATTTCTCTTTCCTTATATACACAGCAACGAAATCTCGGTGTTGCCGTTGGTATGAGTTGATACGGTATATTGTGGGCATTCTCCTCCGTAAGCTCGTCATTAAATACAAGCTCCGCAACAGAGCGCAGCACCTCATATTTTATTTGCCTTGTAGCTGTATCTCGTTCCATGGTTACCCCTCCATCGTCATAATATATTACTTCAACATATAATATACACTATTTTGCAGAAAAAGTCAATCAATTCGCCGTTATTTTTGGTAAGATGTTACATACTTTAAATATTCTTTACATTAGCAGTATTTCTATTGACACATCCCACACAGAAGATTTATAATTTTTAAGAAAAAAGCGGATGGAGGGTTATCATGAACAGCTTACTTCCCGACAGCGTTATAAATATTTTAAGCCGGCTGGAAACAGGCGGTTTTTCTGCCTATGTCTCAGGTGAAGCGGTCAGGGACATGCTTATGGATAAAACTCCTCTTGATTATACTGTATCCACAAATGCAAAGCCCGAAGATGTCAAAAGGCTTTTTCGCCGCACTGTGGATACCGGGATAAAGCGCGGAACAATTACGGTAATAGAAAACAAAACAGGGTATGAGATAACCACATTCAGACACAGCAATGTGTATGCAGACGGCATACCGGCTCCAGCAAAAAATCCCGAAACTGAAATCAAATCCGGCTGTGCCCAAAGCGATTTCACTATAAACTCCATGATGTACAGCCCTAAGACAGGCGTGATTGATTATTTCGGCGGTCAGAGCGACATAGAACGCAAGATTATCCGCTGTGTCGGAAAACCGGAACACTGCTTCAAAGAAGATTCTCTTATGATGCTGCGCGCGGTACGTCTGAGCGCCGCGCTGTCTTTTAAGATTGAGGATAATACATGGAAGGCGATAAAAAAATGCGCGGTACTCATAAAGAATGCCGGCAGCGAAAGAATACTTGAAGAAATAAATAAAATTCTTCTTTCCGAGAATCCCGACTATATCAGAAAACTACACGAATGTGGTCTGTTAAAATATATAATGCCGGAGCTTGACCGCTGCTTCGACGAACCGCAGAGGAACAAATACCACATATATGATGTGGGCGAGCATATAATGCAGACAGTTAAAAACGTTCCGTCTGATATGGTGTTAAGATGGGCGGCACTTATGCACGATATCGGTAAGCCCTGCTGTTCCAGCACCGGTTCAAACGGAATAATACATTTTTACGGCCATCACAAGGAAAGCTGCAGAATCGCCGTTGATTTAATGCACCGGCTGCGCATGAACAGCGATATAATCCACGATGTATCTGTTCTGGTAGAAAACCACGATGTCAGGGTTGAGCCGTCACCTACCGGTGTAAAGCGAATGATGTCCCGCACGGGAGAAGCGCTTTTTGAAAAGCTTATGCTATTGCAGATTGCTGACAACATGGCAAAAAATCCCGAGCATTTCCCCGAAAAGAAAAAACGCATAGACAGCGCGTATCAGATTTATAAGGAAGTTCTTTCGGAGAGACAGCCTTATCTTGTCTCACATCTTGCCGTAAATAGTAAGGATTTATTAAAACTGGGCTACCGTCACGGCAGAGAAACCGCTGACGCGTTAAAGCGTCTTGTTGATGAGATTATAATAAATCCGTCGCTCAACAATCGTGACTATCTCTTAAAATGCGCTAAGGAATACAGGAAAAACAAGAGATTTTAGAGGGCTGCCCAATTTAGCGCAGACCCTCAGAACTGTTTCTTAACACAATAACGTCTTTTATATTTTCTATACTGTACATTCTTGCATAACACATAATATAATCCGCGCATTTTCCTCATATACGCTTCCAAGCATACTTAAAGGCAACGGGTTTCTTCCCTTGCCTATTTCCACGGTAAATCCTTCGCGGCCGAATTCTTTTATAAACCAGTCCTTGCATCCGCCGAAGGCCGCAGTTCCCTGAGGCTTTTTTACTTCATATCCGCTCACGCGAGCCATTTTTTCGGCAATTTCAAGAGAACGCGGAGCAGTTTTGCCGTTAAAATCATAATATATTTCTCTGCCCTGACTATGGAATGCAATCATCATATCAATATTTTCTTTACGTATAAGCTCCACCACAGCGCGCGTTTCACTCTCGCTTTCAGCGCATTCGCCGCCATATTTAGATGGTGACGCTCCGTCCTTTACCCTTTGCCAGTCAGCGTCAAAATTATGGTTTATATCAACCCCTCTCGCATTTGCCTGCCATACGTTTCCAAAGTCATGTATACCAACAGTCTCTATAAGCTGTTTGTGATATTTATTTGTTAAATCTATACCGTTTATCGCAATATCCACTCCGTCCGGATTTACCATCGGCACAACAAATAGCGTCACGTCATAAAAAAGACTTTCAGCGTCATAGCCAAAAATATCTGTGCTCGCCTTGACGCTTTTAAGATAGCAAGAAAGAAAATACATAATCACCGCCGATGTGAGATATTCAAGACCGTGATAAGCCCCGGCAATAAAAAGCTTTCTTTCTCCCGCTCCGGCTTTAATGCATGGAATTTCACGTCCCATCAGACTCCTGCCAATTGAAAATACTTCAACTCTGTCGTCTTTTATTTTCTCTATGTCCTCAATCAGTCTTGAATAGCAATACATTCTTTTTACCCTCCAAAAGATTACACGTTATATTATAGTATGAAGATAAAAATAACATAATGATAATAACGTGAAAAACCATGTTAACAGATTTAATTATTGACATACACCTTAAAATATTGTAAAATTGTGTTTGCATAAAATTTTAACGGAAAGGATTGTCGGTTATGAAAAGAATTGTTTCTATACAGGATATTTCATGCTTCGGTAAATGCTCGCTTACGGTGGCTCTGCCTATAACCTCGGCTATGGGCATAGAAACCTGCGTCATACCAACGGCGGTACTTTCCACACATACAGGCGGATTTACAGGATATACATACCGTGACCTCACCTGTGATATTGCAGATATATCGCGACATTGGAAAAGCATTAATCTTGAATTTGACGCTGTATGCACGGGCTATCTCGGTTCATTTGAACAGATAAAGCTTGTTTCGGAATTTTTTGATAATTTCAAAACAGATAATAATCTTCTTATAGTTGACCCGGTTATGGGCGACAAGGGAAAATTCTACGCGGGATTTACAAACGAGTTCGCATCGGAAATGCATAAGCTTTGCCAGAAGGCGGACGTTATTCTCCCGAATCTTACGGAGGCGGCGCTGCTTCTTGGTGAAGAATATGTGGGAAGCGGATATGACGAGGATTTTATTAAAGATATGCTTATCCGCCTTTCAAAGATAGGATCAAAAATCGTTGTGCTGACAGGTGTAAGCTTTAATGAAAACTCCCAGGGTGTTATGTCCTATAACAGTGAAACAAAAGAATTTTTCTCGTATTTCAGCGATAATATTCCGGGATATTACCATAGCACAGGCGATGTTTTTTCAAGCACGTTGGCGGGTGCGCTGGTAAAGGGATTTGACATGGGTAAGTCCGTTAAAATAGCGGTTGATTTCACCGTGGACTGTATACGCCATACGATAGGATATGAAAAAGAACACTGGTACGGCGTGAAGTTTGAGGAATGTATACCGGATTTGATTGAAATGATAAAGTGAAGCGGTTACAGCCGCTTCATTTTTTATTGACAAACTTATGAAACTGTGCTTTATTAAGAGTGCCAAACAATTTTAAAGAATATATTTAACAGCGCTTTTTTCTTTGTTGAAAATGCGTACTCTTTATATGCGATTGTTAAGTATATTTAAAAATTATTTGGCGAAAATCCGAGTACGCATTTTTATATTGCGCAAAATGCATTTGCTGCATTGTCGCCAAATAATACGAAAAAGGGCTGTTTCGGCAACCCTACATAGAACAGTAAAGTAACTATTTTATGACAGGCTGTTGAACAGGGTGCAGAAAAGGCATATCGTATTGGATTTTACGATATGCCTTTTCTCCTACATATCACGCTTTAAGTGGACACTTTAGATTTTTCAAACCACATAAAAGCTAAATATTTTTGAACCGGAATTCTCAAATTTGACATATGCCATATAGCTATATGGCAATCATCGAAAATACAATTTTAAACGTCCTTCAAGCATGAAAACAAACAACTATGAGACGTTTTAAATGTTGAGGGCTTGAATTATATCTACGGTTTTAAATGGACGCACAGCTAAAAGCATATCGCCATTTATCGTTTACCTATTCCAAATATTTAATATCCATACTTATAGCTTTGCCATAGGGTATCATTCCATTTAAACTATCCCACGCAAACATCTTAATTGTATCTGAGCCATCTATAGCGAGTTCTTGCTCTATTATTTGCGCGTTCCCAGACGATATATTTATTGGTGCAAAAATTACTTTATTAAGTTTACCATCCGTGTATGTGGCAAATATAACAGATATGTCTCTATTAATATCTTCATTATTTACAACAGTTGCACGCGCGATAAGATTGTCATTATCCACATCATATTCGCCTAAAGCTATATAAATTCCCGTTGGCATACTTTCATTGAAACTTAGGGATACATTGTTGTTTGCATAGAGATTTTCTTCGCTGTCAGTTGTTACAGAAACAATAATCGCATCTGCATCATTTACTGTAAATGTTAAATCTTGTGAAGCATCTACGGCTAATCTACCAATTTCTTTTGTTTCAATAACCGTTCCATCTGCTGTAGTCAAATTGCACACTACATTTTCAGCATTAATATAGCCATTATTCGTCAGACTAACTGATACAATGTTTCCATTAATCGTTGCTGCTGTAACAATGTCTGCTAATCCCATTTCAAAAGAAATCGTATTATTTGAAACATCGTTCTCGGCGATGTCTGTTGTTGTTACTGTAACAGTATAGGTTTTATGCGATAAATCATTCGGCAGAGTATACGGAATCTCAATTGTTGCACTCGCTCCAGAAGCAATCTCAATTGTTATATTTTGCTGAATTATTCGTGATTCGTTTGACGATACAGTAACATTGAAATCATTAATAGTAGACGAACTATTATTTTGTACTGTTGCCCATATCGTTGCTTCCTCACCAGGTGTATAATAGATATAGGAACAATCCGCAGATGTAACTTCAATATCTGCTTTATCTGATATACTGGATATCATGAGGTTGCATCTGCCATAAATATCATCTGCATTTTCATCAATTTCCGCCTGACCAAATACAAGCCTTACAGAGCCATCATCGTTCATATATCCATTCGATTCACGGATTTTCTTATTGTCCTCTGTTAATCTTATGGGGGCACCCCAAGTATAGTTATCATAATAGGCAGCATATAAATCAGAGCTAAATCCGTCTGTCTGTTCCCATAGTATCATTTTATTATTACCGTTAGTTAGTATTTTTGCATTAGACAAATACCCGGGATTAATATTAATATCAATTGGCTCAAACGAATAGAAATTCCTTTCGTATAAAATATCGCCATGCACCCAATAATATGCATTATCAGAAAAATATATATCAGAATCACATATAGCATCGTTCGTAATCCGCGTCTGTATATTATTTTCATCAAATATTTCGTAAAGCTCAACATCGTTTGGAGTATTTATATCGCCATCCAAATCCACAGTATAAACGACAGTATGTGTATAACCTATATACCCACTTTCAATATCCGTCACTTTCGCTAAATCTGACGCTATAAGAGACGCGTTCTCCCAACCATAATACCAGTCTTTCCGCATAGCATAAATGCTTTCTGTTCCTGTTTGTGAATAATAATCATTTTCCGAGTTTTCAAGCCACGTTACAGAAACATTATAACCGTTAGATGCAATGGTATGCCCATACTCATAAATAGAATTATTGTCTGTAAGTTTAGTCGGCGTTGCCCACGTAGCTCCATTTAATTCGCTATAATACAAATCAACATCGCAAAATATATCTAACATACTTGAACCCGAATTCTGCACGGTATTAACCTTTTGCCATACAAGCGCGGCTCCGTTGTCAGTTGCGACTAATTTAGGCGTAAAATCAGCTGTGCCATTATCATAAACTGCCGTAGGTTCACTCCACGTACCATTCGTATTTATCGAATACATGAGTATTGTTCTGTTCTCGTCTGAACGCGACATATCATCGTCAACCCATACCATTAATTCTCTTCCATCATAAAGTTCTATTAACTGCGGCTCACTATACGGATATACATTTGTTTTAAATGTATTTATATCAATACTGTCAACACTCATCAGTTCAATAAAGCTATTTGCAACAAATTCAGATGATTCCGCTCCGTAATTCCGCGGTATCATTTCAAATTTATTATCGTCATATTCTATTGACGCAAGCTCTATATTTCCAAAATTAGGGTACAACTCTATTTGGTTAGGAATCGGCCATCTTTTATCAATATTGACAAAATACAGGAGTTGAGCTTTTAGATACAATTCACCTTTTAAATACGCGCTGAAACTATCCTTAAACGATTTACCTGTAATCTCTAAATCAGTGTCTAAGGTGCCTTTAAATCCACCTTCCGCATTTGCCAATCCCGAATTTCCCGCCCCTATTCCGATATAAGGAGACATATCGATATCCAATAAGCCAAACATCTGGTAATCCATATTGCTTGTTATGTACTTAATTCCAAATTTTCCTGTTCCATCAACTTCTAAACCTACTTTTATATACAATACCGGAACAGCCGCAATAGGATTAATCTTCACATTTGCATCTAAATTCAAAATATAAGCTATAGATCCTTCTAAAAATTTTCCGCCGGAATCAAACTCAAGATATCCTACGGGAGTGGCGTCAAAAGAAAAACCCATCTTCATATTTTTAGATTTCAACTTTTTTTGTAACCGTTGATATTTATTCCATGTTTGTCCCGTTGTTTTTCTGCCCAAAAAATTTATAAATTCCTTTATTTCATGGTATGTTTCATTCTTCTTTTTATCGTTATTAAGAGCAGTCTTATCTATGAAACCGATAGTTACCTGATATTTTTTTGCGTCAGAATTGTATTTTATGTCAGCCACTGGTGTTTTTATGGACGCGCCTATAGGAAATTCAAACAGATTAAAAGACGAACCACCTATATTAACCTTTGGACCATATAATGTATCATTTGTATTTGGAATCGTTTTAATACTGTCTGAGTCAAAATCAAATGAAGTATCTATATCCGGTTCAACTGTGGCGGTAGGGGTAGGTTTGGGTTCTATTAAGCTGCCAATAGTAGGAGTATCTTCTGCTAATACAGTAAATTTTTCTGAAAATACAGTGGGGGTCAATGATATAAAGATCAACATAATAATAAGTGAACTTATCATTTTTTTCTTCATATTGTAATTCCTCCTTAATAATATAAAATGCGCAGCCTTAATTTTCAACATGTTGCTACGCATTCTTTATTTCTATTCACGTTCACAGGAAATAATAGTCAAGACCACCCCTAAGAGGGGTGGCTTGAACTAGCCCTATAAGGGCATAAGAGTGCCAGCCCCCTCAAGAGGGCTGGCTTTCTCTTTGTTCAAGCCATTGTGGACTGATTACTTGCTACCCTTGAAAGGGTCTGTATATTCCTTCGTTGTTAATTTATCTTTTATTTGATCTTCTTTTTCTTGATCTCGTATGTACTTCTGTATCGTTGCAGTATTCAATCCTACTGTGCTCACATAGTATCCTTCGGACCAAAAATGTCGGTTC
>JAFLUB010000053.1 GCA_022509025.1 Oscillospiraceae bacterium
TCTCGGCGCCTCCCTTCAGGCGGCCGGAGATATTGTTACCTTTGTTCCGTACTGCACAACACCGCTTTCTGTGTCCACATCCGGAGGAGGAACGGTAACCTCCATGGTCGTAGACGGTGTGTTTGTATATTCACCGTTGGAATAGTAAACCTTGTCGCCTCCGATTACAGGATAATCGTCAACACCGATTTTTTGTCCCCACGTATCGCCTAAAAGATACGCAACTTCGCCCGACGCAAATTGTTCGGCGGTTTTCGCCATCGCGCCATTGCCGTGAACCGATGTTCCTTCGAGGTAATAGCAGTTATCGTTACAAGAATTGTCACCAAATGCAATTATAGCTTCGGACTCGTATTCGCTGATGATATAGCCGGTATTTATACAATTTTCTACCGCTATGCCCATGCCGCATATACCTGCTGCATACACGCCGTTTCCTATTCCTGTAATTGTAGCTTTGTTGTGACAGTTCGCTATTTTACCTAAACTAGCACCAACAATACCGCTTATTATGCTTGGCGGTACGGCTCTCATTGAAGGATAACCAACAGTAACAGAGCCGTCAACAACCAGATTCAGAATTTGTGAGTTTTCGTCGCAAAATCCGAACAATCCGGCACCATCCGAATACACGGAATTGATATACAGTCCGCTTATGGTATGACCATTGCCGTCAAATGTACCGTTAAACGGACTATCATCGCCTATCGGCGTCCACGACACCTCAAGGTCTGTCTCACCTATTTGCGTTCCGCAAACGGAAGAAAGGTCAATATCCGCTTTAAGCGTAACGATTTTACCCTCGTACGTATTGCCGTTGTTTACGCTATCAGCAAATGCCTTTAACTCCTCGGCATTAGAAATTTCAGTAATCTCTTCAACACTTTTCTTGTTTGAACGTAAAACAGGTCTGCCCAAGTTTGCGTCCATTTCCCAAACGCTGTCAAAGTCCCAGTTATTAAAATTTGACTTATCCGCAAACTGTTCTAAGGTAAGCTCCGTTCCTCCATCCTCATCTGAGAAGGTGTAAACGCCCCTTTCGCAGGTGCCTGTAAGATAATAGCAGTCTGTTACAGAGCTTGCCGCACCCACGCATATGCTTCCAATCCATTTGTACTCGTCTTCAATATCATCAAAGACTCCGCCGGTATATACTCTGCCCATATTATAACAGCGCGTTATTGTACCTCCGTCATTTGAGCCTGCTATGCCGCCGCCGCAATTATATGTGATAACGGATGCTGTATTGTAGCAATTCTCTATTGTTCCGCCATTTCCGCCAACTATACCTCCGGAGTTGTTTTGACAGGTAATTTCCCCAATGAAAGCACACTGTTCTATGCGTCCGAATGAGCCAGCTGCTATGCCGCCTGTGCACCAACCGTTAAGGTTAGTGTACTCACCCTCAACCGTAAGATTTTTAACCGTGCCCGTAACTATGCCGAAAAATCCTGCGGACGTATAAGAGGAAGTCTCACTTTCATAATAAATATAGATATTGCTTATTAAATGTCCGCCTCCGTCAAAGGTTCCGGCAAATACATTTTTCGCTTCGGGCGAAAAACTGCCGTCTCCAATTCCTATAGGTGTCCAGACATTTTTGTACTCGCCGTATTTTGACGATGCCTCAATGTCCGCAGTCAGCTTAACCGTTTTACCCTCGTACGTATTGCCTTCGTTTACGCTATCACGGAATTTTTCTAATTCTGCAAGCGTGGATATTTCCGTAATATCCTCCGCTGTTTCATCGGCAAATACTGTAAATGTGCCAAACATCGAAAATACAATGCTTAGTACTGTAAATATTGAAATAAATTTTTTCATACGTTAACCTCCCTCAATTTATGCATAAAAAAATGCGTAGCCTTTCTTCAAGACTACGCATGAAAACGCAGCCTTGATTTTTAAATGTTGCACAGACTGAAATTGTAAAGTAGTTTAGATAATTTTTAACTGAAAAAGGTACAGGTTCAACTGTGCCGGGTACTAATTATAATGAGTATGTTTTCCGCAAGCGCGCTTATATGAATAACAACCGAAAAACATACCAACATTTTGATTAGCATAATTCTTCTCCCAAATTGTTTTCAGCTATAAAATTCCTACTTTAACAATTTATCTCTCGTATATAATACTTTTCAAGGAGGCAAAAGGTTGCGTTGATTACAAAAAAATTTAAAAGACATAGCCTTGTGAAGCTATGCCTTTTAAATTAACTAATTCATAACCGCAGCACCGATAAGGTCGGTGATATTCTCTATATTATATCGGTTCATGTAGTTTTCTATATCCTTTTTAACTGATAAAATCAGGTCAGGCTTTGCAAATAGTCCCGTTCCCAAAGCCACAAGAGACGCGCCCGCAAGCATGAACTCTATCACATCTTCGCCGCTCATAACGCCGCCCATTCCGATTATCGGAATATCCACAGCGTTATAAACCTCATGTATCATACGTACTGCAACAGGCTTCACCGCAGGCCCGGACAATCCGCCTGTGTTGTTTTTTAATATTGGTCTGCGCGTGTTTATATCTATCTTCATACCCAAAAGCGTATTTATAAGAGATAGTCCGTCCGCACCGCCGTCCGCCGCCGCCTTTGCGATCTCGGAAATTGACGTTACGTTTGGCGAGAGCTTAACGACAAGAGGTTTTTTACAATGTTTTTTTACTTCTTTTGTCAGGTCGTTTACCACCTTAGCATCTGTTCCGAATGCCAGTCCGCCATGCTTCACATTCGGGCATGAAATATTCATTTCTATAAGAGCAATATCGGTATCCGAAAGAATTTCCGCCATTTCACAGTATTCCTCTACTGTGTTTCCCGACATATTGGCTATTATATTCGTATCGTACTCGGAAATTATCGGCATAATGCTTTCGGCAAAATATTCAACTCCCGGATTTTGCAGTCCCACGCTGTTCAAGATTCCGCTCGGAGTTTCCGCAATTCTCGGAGGCTTGTTCCCCTCTCTTGCCACTCTTGTAAGTCCTTTTGCGCTGAATCCACCATATTCCTCAAGCGGTACGAATTGATTATATTCCATACCGAATCCAAACGTGCCGGAAGCTGTGACTATCGGGTTTTTAAATTCAACACCGCAGAAATTAACCTTTGTGTTAATCATTTAAAGTCACCTCCTCGGAATAGAAAACAGGTCCGTTTGTGCATACCTTAGCGTATTTGTCAGCACCGCTGTTTACGGTTTCGCAGCTGCATACAAGGCAAGCGCCAATTCCGCAGCCCATACGCTGTTCAAGCGAAATCTGACATTTAATGCCTTTTTCCTCCGCGATTTTTTTCACCGCCTTGAGCATAGGCATAGGTCCGCAGGAATAAATCATATCGCAGTCATGAAAATTAAGATACTGCTCCATCGCAGCGGCTATATAGCCATCATATCCATAGCTTCCGTCATCAGTACCCACAATTGTCATATTGGATATCTGCTCAAATTCCTTTTCCATAACAACTCTGTCGGCACTGCGGAAGCCTAAGAATACGTCCGCTCTTCCTCCGAGCTCCTTAGTAAGCTTATAGAGCGGGAAAACACCTATTCCGCCGCCTATTACAACAGGATGCTTAACGCCGTCACTCACTTCAAAGCCATGCCCCAAAGGACCGATAACGTCTATCATATCCCCTGTTTCCTTTTTCGCCAGGTCTTTTGTGCCCTGTCCCTTGACTTCAAATATAAATCTCACCTTTCCGTCATATGCATCGCATATGCTTATCGGACGGCGAAGAAAAGTACCGTCACCGCAGTTTATATGCAGAAACTGTCCGCACTGAGTATCCTTTGCTATATTCTCGCTTTCAATTACAAAGTCAAATATGCCTGTTGATATTTCTTTTTTTGAAACGAGTTTACACAATTCATTATATTTCATATTTATTACTATGACTCCTTTCACAAAACTGTTTGTGAGAAATGCTCTAAGCAGGTCGTGCGGTTGAGCATGCTATACTATACCCGAGTATGCGAGTATGCGAACACCGTGCGAGATGCAACGAGCATTTTTTTTCCAAAACTATAGAACGCTGTTTAAATCGTCTTTCATTCTTATCGCTTCCGCTCTTGCCGCCTCGGCAAACTGTTCTTCTTTCCAGTCGCCCTTCTGATAAGCGCACATTATTCCTCTTGATGAGTTCACAATAGCGCCGAGTCCGTCAGAGTTGAAGCACGGCTTTACGCCCTCTGCTCCGCCGCCCTGAGCGCCATAGCCGGGAACAAGGAAATATGACTTAGGCATAAGCTTTCTTAGTGTCACAGCCTGTTCGGGATAGGTCGCTCCGACAACCGCGCCAACAGCTCCGTATCCGCTTTTTCCTATCGTGCCTTCATTCCATTCGTTTATATTCTTCGCTATTTTTTCATATATACGGCTTCCATCGTCTGTAACTAAATCCTGAAGCTCGCCTGATGACGGATTTGACATCTTAGCAAGCGTGAATATCGCTTTGTCATATTCAACACAATCCTTGATAAACGGTTTTACGCCGTCAGAACCCGGGAACGGGTTTACGGTAATACAGTCAACAGGACAAGCATCAAAAAGCTCCCCATCAACCTCAACCTTTCCGAGATATGCTTTTGAATAAGCTTCAGCGGTTGTGCCTATATCGTTTCTCTTTACGTCGAGAATAACATATAATCCCTTTTCCTTAGCGTATGCTATTGTGCGGTGAAGTACTTCCTCGCCGTAAAGTCCGTACATTTCATAAAACGCGGACTGTGGTTTTACCGCCGGAACAACATCATAGAGAGCGTCAATAAGTCCCTTATTGAACTGCCATATAGCCTCAGACGCGCCTCTCAGATTCTTACCGTATTCAGAGTAAGCCTTTTCCTTTATAAATCCGGGAACATAGTCAATCTTAGGGTCAATGCCCGCAACCGACGGATTTCCTTTCGCTTTGATTTTTTCTACCAATAAATCTACAGACATTTATTTTCCTCCTCCTTCATTACAGTAAAATACCCTGATTTACTACTATATCTCCGCCGACAATAACATATTCCGGCTTACCGCAAAGCTTGAATCCGTCATAGGGCGAATTTTTACTCTTTGAGTGAAGCTTGGATACATCAACCGTCCATTCCTTTTCCGGATCGAATATAGTTATATCCGCTGCATTGCCAATAGTCAGCGTTCCCTTGCTGAGACCCAGAATCCTTGACGGGTTGAGCGACATCTTTCTTATAAGCTCGTCTAACGTGAGCACTCCCGGCTTTACAAGATATTCAAGGCTGAGTCCCAGAGATGTTTCAAAGCCGACAATACCGTTCATTGCGAGTGCAAATTCGCAGTTCTTTTCATCAATATGATGCGGAGCGTGGTCTGTCACGATACAATCAATCGTTCCGTCCTTCAATCCTTCCTTAATCGCTTCAACATCATCGTCAGTTCTCAAAGGAGGGTTCATTTTTGCGTTCGTGTTGAAGCCGTCAACCGCCTTTTCTGTAAGCGTAAAATAATGCGGACAGGTTTCACATGTCACCCTTACGCCGCGTTTTTTTGCCTGACGGACAAGCTCTACCGAGCCTCTTGTACTTACATGCGCAATATGAATCGCCGTTCCTGTGGCTTCGGCTATAAGGATATCCCTTGATACCATAACCTCCTCAGCGGCTCTTGTTATACCGCGCAGTCCGAGATATGTAGACATATATCCCTCGTTCATATGTCCGCCGTCTGCAAGAGACAAGTCCTCACAATGGGATATAACCGTCATATCGAACATATCCGCGTATTCCATCGCTCTGCGCATAAGTCCTGATTCGACTACAGGGCGTCCGTCATCCGAAACAGCAACCGCTCCGGCAAATTTCAGTTCACCAATTTCTGCAAGCTCTTTGCCTTCCAGTCCCTTTGAGATTGCGCCAATCGGGAATACGTTAACGTATCCCGTTTCCTTTGCCTTTGTTCTTATATAGGTAACAACTGCCTCATTGTCAATTACAGGCTTAGTATTCGGCATGCATGCCACAGACGTTATTCCGCCCATTGCGGCGCTTCTTGTACCTGTTTCAATATCCTCCTTATATTCCTGTCCCGGATCACGCAAATGACAGTGCATATCAACAAGTCCGGGAGATACAATCTTACCCGCCGCGTCTATGACTTCCATTTCTATACCTTCAAGTCCAAGGTCATCTCCTATCTCAGAAATAACTCCCTTATCGATATAAACATCAGTAACCTTATCTATATTATTAGCCGGGTCAATAACCCTGCCACCTTTTATAAGAATTCTCATATCCGTCTCACCCTCCTTTTATTCCTCAAAACCGCCGCGCGACAGTATGTACATAACCGCCATTCTGACCGCAACACCATTTGTTACCTGTTCATTTATAACACTCTTATCTCCGTCGATAACAGCCGATGAAAATTCCACGCCGCGGTTAACGGGACCCGGGTGCATAACAAGCGCGTCCGGTTTTGCGAACTTAAGACGATTTTCATCAATACCGAAAAATCTGTAGTATTCTCTTAATGTCGGGAACAGTCCGCTCTTTTGTCTTTCAAGCTGAATTCTCAGTCCCATTACAACATCCGCATCTATAATCGCCTCATGTATACTCTTAAAGACCTTAATGCCCATATTTTCCATACCCGGCGGAATAAGCGTGCTCGGGCCGCCGACGCTTACCTCGGCGCCAAGCTTTGTGAGTCCGTAAATATTACTCCTTACAACTCTGCTGTGGTATATGTCACCTACAATCGCAACCTTCAGTCCTTCAATGCTGCCCTTCTTTTCACGGATTGTCATCATATCCAGAAGCGCCTGTGTCGGATGCTCGTCCATGCCGTCTCCGGCGTTTATCACCGACGCGCTTACAAGCGGCGCTATCAGATGCGGCGCTCCGCTCATGTTATGACGCATCACAAGAATATCCGTTCCCATCGCGTTAATGGTTTCGGCAGTATCTATAAGTGTTTCACCCTTCTGCACCGATGAACCACTCGCTGATATATTTGCCGAGTTCGCACTCATGTACTTTGCCGCAAGTTCAAACGAAAGTCTGGTGCGCGTGCTGTTCTCGTAAAACAGATTCACAACAGTTTTACCCTGCAAATGCGGAGTCTTTTTATTTGGCTGCTTTAATATAAGCTTCATCGTATCCGCGGTATCAAGTATATTTTTTATATTCTCCGCGCTTAAACTTTTAAGTCCGAGTAGATCTTTTATCATCATTCTTCCCCCTTACCGCATATTGATACTTTTTCTAAATCGTCACCTCTCAAGACAACGTCTATATATTCATCGCGTGACGTAGGAACATCTTTGCCTATATAGTCGGCTCGTATCGGAAGCTCGCGTCCGCCTCTGTCGACAAGAACCGCAAGTTCTATCTTTTCCGGACGCCCCATATCAAACAATTCTTCCATCGCCGCCCTTATCGTTCTTCCTGAATACAGCACATCATCCACAAGAATAATTTTCTTGTCCTCAATTGAAAAGGCAATATCGTTTCCCGCAACAACAGGATGTGCCGAAAGCCGCGTTAAATCGTCACGGTAGAACGTTATATCAAGGCTTCCTAAAGGCAGCTTTATACCTTCAATTTCATTGATTTTTTCAATAATCAGCTTCGCTAAGGATACTCCCTTTGTCTGGATACCTATCACAACAAGGTTATCCGTTCCCCGGTTTCTTTCAACAATCTCATAAGCAATTCTGCTTACTGCACGCTTTGCGGTTGCTTCATCCATAAGCACTGTCTTCTCTGCGTAGTTTGGCATTGAATTATCCTCCGTTTCCTATATTCAATTAATTATACATCAAATTTGAATTTTTGTCTATAATATAGCAAAAATATTCAAAAAAATAATAATTTGTCAAAAAAAATTTAAATTTTTTACAAAATACACTTGAATTTTATGTAAATTTCTGATAAAATATATGTAATAATTGCGAAAAATATGTCATATTACATACTATATCTTGTATGAAAGGATTGAAACAAATGGAGCGAACCATACTTGTCATCGAAGATGAACAGAATATAAACGATATTCTTACCTTTTCACTTGCTAAAGAGGGATACAAAACACTTTCCGCGCTGGATGGAATTACAGGTCTTGAAATGGCGCTTTCACAAAACCCGGATCTCATATTACTTGACGTCATGCTCCCGGGTCTTGACGGCTGGGAGGTCTGTAAAAAGATACGTGAAAGTTCACAGGTTCCTATCATAATGCTTACAGCACGTGAGGATGAAATTGATAAAATCCTTGGTCTGGAGCTTGGCGCGGATGATTATATCACAAAGCCGTATTCTATGCGCGAGCTTGCAGCAAGGGTAAAAGCTAATCTCAGAAGAAGCGTTGCGGTTCCTCCTGTTCCCGAAACTAAAACAGAGAGTCAGGACACTATCATTTCCGGAGATCTCACGATAAATGTTGAACGTTATGAAGTTTCAAAGAATGGTGAGATAATAGATATAACACTCAGGGAATTTGAGCTTCTCAGATTTCTTGCAATGCAGCCTGACAAAATTTTTTCCAGAGAAAAGCTTCTTGAAAATGTATGGGGGTATGAATACTACGGTGATGTGCGAACAGTCGATGTAACAGTCAGACGTCTTCGCGAAAAAATTGAGGATGATCCGAGTATGCCGAAATATATTATAACAAAAAGAGGCGTCGGCTACTATTTTAACAAATAAAAATTTTCAGAAAAGGGGGTGTTGCGTTAAGCGACACTCTCTTTTGGGGCTGAATGAATTTAGATGCAGAACGGTCGAAGCAAAACTGAGCTGACACCTCTCTATCTTCTGCGCTAAATTGAGCAGCCCCTTTTAGAACATTAACAGCAGGAAGGATTATGTTTTATGTTTAAAAGTATACGATGGAAAATAACTATTATATTTGTGCTTCTCGTACTTGTTGCGGAAATCCTGATAGGATTCTTTAATCTCATCGGTGTGGCAAGCCACTATCACAGAGAATTTTCCAACAGCATTGACAAAGTTTTTACGGAGGAAATTAAAAATGATTTGCTTGCCGCAGCAAATGAGATTACTGTCCCCACTATTCAGGAGGGCGATTTGTCAACTGTGATTCAGGAGTCATCACTTAATAATATATCTATGATAAATGACATTTTGGCATCACACTCCGGTTCTCTCGGAATCACCGCATCGAGGTTCTACTGTATAATTGACGGTTCTCTCGGCAATGTGATTCAATCATCTGACGGAACAACAAATGTTGAGAAAACACCGTCTTTGACCGAAGCGCTTAACGGTACAGAGAGCCGGGAAACAAGGATTAATAAGATGTATATGGACTATGCTTTCCCTCTGATGAATGGAGACACTGTTAAATACGTTGTATACGTTAAGGATAACTGCCATCAGCAGAACGCAGTCACAAAGGCTCTGATTGATATACTTCTTGTATCTCTCGTTTTATCGCTTGTGATATCATTGATTTTCGGAACGATTATATCCAAATCAATAACCGTGCCTATTCAACAGCTTGCCCTGCATGCGAGAAAACTCGCCGACGGTGATATAACCGCTCTTCAGAAGTCAGATTCAAAGGATGAAATCGGCAATCTTACAAATTCGCTGATTCAACTCGCACAGACGCGAAAAATATCATCTGAGCAGGCTATGGGCGAAAAGATAAAAGTTGAAACAATTCTGCAAAATATGAATGACGGCATACTCGCGTTTGATATGAAGGGTAATCTTATCCACTATAACCGTGAATCCAAAAAACTTCTTAAGCGCCGCTACTTTGACGATATAAAATTTGATCGTTTCTTTAAGGAAATTAACGCAGGTATAACACTCGGCGATTTATTGTATATGCAGCCGGAAGGCAGTGTAGAACGCGAAGTCAAGCTATCAAATCAATATCTCAGGCTTAATTTTGCAACTTTTAAAATGGATAACAAGATTGGCGGTATTATTGTAGTTATTCATGATATCACGAAACAAGAAAAGCTTGAAAAATCAAGACGTGACTTTGTAGCAAATGTTTCGCACGAGCTCCGTACACCGCTCACAACCATAAAATCTTATTCCGAGACACTTGCAGATATGCCGGATGTGGACAGAGAATTACAGGTACGATTCCTTGACGTTATTGCGTCTGAATCTGACAGAATGGCAAGAATTATAAGCGACCTGCTTACGCTCTCCGAGCTTGACGAAAATCAGACTTACATCAAGACACCGGAAAAGATAGACGTGCGCAAGATGCTTGAATCAATCGTTGAAAGGATGAGTCTTACTGCCAAGAAGAAAAATCAGAAGCTCACCTATCGCCCTACCAACGAAGTACCGGTTATAATGGGTGATTATGACGTTCTCGAAAGAGCGATAATAAACGTGGTCAGTAACGCACTTAAATATACGAGTGATGGCGGAGAAATCAAAGTTTATTCAAGTAAGGTATATAATGATATATGTATCAAGGTTGTTGATAACGGTATAGGTATTCAGGAGGATAAGCTTCCGCATATCTTCGACAGATTCTATCGTGTTGACAAGGCGCGTTCGCGCGATACGGGAGGTACAGGATTAGGTCTGGCAATTGCGAAGCAGTCTCTTGAATCAAGCTTCGGCGGAAAAATCAAGATTTCAAGTGAATTCCATAAAGGAACTGAGGTTACAATCACAATTCCATGTAAGCAATAAAACGTGTTTGTGTAGATGAAACAATAACTCCGGCAGTCGGATTTTTGACTTATAAGCATAAAAAGAAAATTAACAGGCTGCCTTGAATGAACATCTTGTAAATGTTTATTCAAGGCAGCCTATTAATTTTACGTTTATCAATTCCCCGTACTTCCGAAGCCGCCGTTTCTTTCTTCTGTCACATCATCGTCAAATGTTATTCCATATTCTACGAATATTCCCTGACAAAATCCTGCACCATTATGCAGAGAAACTGTTTTACCCTCGTTTGTATCGTTTGTAATCTTACAGAAGATATGTCCTTCATTATCACTGTTATAATAGTCACTGTCGATTATACCGACAGTATTGTTCATCTGCACACGGAATTTAAAGCCGAGACCACTTCTCGGATACAGCTTTAAAACCCAGCCATCGTTTATTTTTACTCTGATACCTGTCGGAATTTTTATGGTCTCTCCGGGCTTCAGTTCAAACGCCATCGGAGCATAAAAATCATATCCTGCGCTGCCTGATGTTGCGCGTTTGGGCAGCTTTATATCATTATATATTGTTTCGATACCATCTGCGGAACCAAACGTATCTTCCCAGTCCTTCCTGAACTGTTCAAAGCTTACTTTTTCAAATTTCGCTATCCTTTGCATACTCCTTCTCCTTCTTTACTTCATGGCAAGTACAGTCTTGCCTATTTCAAGACTCTTTTTCACGTCTATTACCTTCTGGTTTGAGCTGCCGCGCCAAGGTATGGTATTATCCTTCATCTTCTCTATGAATTCACCGTCTACCAGTATATCAACGCACTTCATAAACGGTAAATTCCTTACATCCTGCCATTCATAGCCGCTGTATACCCATATTGTTTTATCCGGAAACCGTTCGGCAATTTCTTCTATCAGCGCTCCCGTATCACTGCGGTTAAGCGTATGCAGCGGATCACCGCCGGATATGGTTATTCCGGAAACGTAACTCTTTTGAAGCTCGGCAAATACCTCCCGCTTTGCGTCATCGTCAAATTCCAGCCCGCCGTTTATATCCCATGTGACAGGATTCTGGCAATTAGGACATCTGTGTTCACAGCCCGCAACCCAAAGCACAACGCGCAGTCCGTCTCCATTGAGCATATCGTCCTTTGTTATATTATGATAACGCATTACATACTTTTCCTTTCTGCAATCTCAGCCATTTTAGCGCTGTTAAGACGCGTGTCTCCCTTAACACGCGAATATGACAGGTAGCCGTTCATACGGTCGATCTTTGTCAGATTCCTGCTTCCGCATTTTGGACAAACATCCATTTCAAGCTCCTCGTATCCACAATCGTCACAATACGCAAGCGAAAGATTAACGCCCTCATAGAATCCCATATACATTGCGCGTCTTACAAGAGTTCTTATTGCATCCTTATTATAGCTTATAGGATACTTTACATACTGTATCTTACCGCCGTTTGAAAGCTCCCAGAAGCGTTTTTCAAGATCCTGCTTCTGTATCGGTGTAATATCCTCCGTAACATGGCAGTGGAAGCTATTGGAAACATATTCTCTGTCTGATACATTTTCAATAACTCCATACTTCTTCCTGAACTGCTCTACCTGCAGTCCGCACAATGATTCAGCCGGAGTTCCGTAAATGGCATAAAGCTTTCCGTCTTCTTTCTTGAACTTCGCGATTTCGTCGTTGATATGCTCTAAAGTCTTTATTGCAAATTCTCCGTCCTCAACAAGCGAAGTTTTGTTGTAAAGCTGCTGCAATTCATTGAGAGCGGTAATTCCGAATGAAGCTGTCGCACTCTTCAAAAGCGGCTTTATCTTATCATGAATACCTAAATTGCCGCCGTAAAATCCGCCTTCGCAATATGCAAGAGGATTGGTTGACGCGCGCATTTCTCCGAGATAATCATAAGTACGCAGATGCAGCTGTCTGATAAGATTCAGATAATAATCAAGCACATCATAGAACGGCTTGTTCTCCTGCTGTGACTTTGCGAGAATCATCGGCAGATGCAACGACACAGCGCCTATATTGAATCTTCCCACAAAGACAGGCATGTCCTTGTCATCAGCTGGATTTATGCCTCCTCTTTCATACCACGGCGATAAAAACGCTCTGCAGCCCATAGGTGAAATTATTTTTCCGTACTTTTTATACATAGACGGAACATATCCCTCACCTGTGAGGCTTAACCAGTCCGGATACATTGTCTTTGAAGAACATTCAATTCCCGCTTCAAAAACATCTTCAAGCAGCTTTCCTTCTCCATGGAGTTCTTCATCGTAAAGGAATACAATTTTCGGGAAAAGTACAGGCTTTTTATGTCCCTTCTTGCCCTGTCCGTTCTTTCTGACATTGAGCATGGAGATTGACGCCATTTTTGCGAACCTGCCTGTTCCCGTGCCTATTGTTACAGTAATAAAAGGATAATCGCCGCGGCTTGAAGAAACGGAATTAAACTTATACTCCCAGCCCTGGAAGCCCTGTTCAAAATCACGCTCTATATCCGCCATAGCCACTTCCTCGGCCTTTTCATGACTGAGTCCGAGATTAGTATATTTCTCGATATATTTTCTGTAGGATTTCTCTGCATAAGGCTCAAGTATAAGATCAGCCGACGGAACCGTGAAACCGCCATACTGCTGGCTCGCCGCCGAAAGAACGATATCGCCTATTACGTCAAAAGCTACATCAAGAGTTTTCGGCTCGTTATACCAGAGATTACCCATTTCAAACCCGCCCTTTAAGACATTTTCCACATCAAAAAGACAGCAGTTCATCGTGTCACGGCGCGCGGACATATCGTGAATATATATGTAACCGTCACGGCACGCCTGCAGCTCCTCTGTTGTAAGGAAAAACTTCTTATAAAGCTCCTTATTAAGCTGATTAAAGATAAGGCTTCTCTTGGTTGATACAAGCGCACTGTCCGTATTGGAGTTTTCCTTATCTCCTATGTACATAATAGACTGACTCTTTTTATAAACCTCGTCAAGCATCTGTACAAAATCCTGTTTATAGTTTCTGTAATCACGGTAGCTTTTGGCAACCTTCGGATTGACTCTTTCCAGCGCTCCTTCCACAATATTGTGCATTTCGGAAATCTCGATATCCTCTTTGCCCATTTTTTTTGCTTCTTCCTCAACAAATTTACAGATAAAATCAAGCTCTTCATCTGTAAATTTCACGAGAGCGCGGAAAGCCGATTTATTTACTGCTACAACAACCTTTTGCACATTAAACGCTTCTTTTGTGTTATCCTTTTTTACAACTCTCATAATCCTTCACACCCCTCAAAAAATTACGATTTATCTAAAACCACAATATCTTGTGTTGTTTTCAGCCAAATCCAATTATAGCACCCAATATCTGTTTTTGCAATTACAGGCTTGTTATCTGTTTTTTACAAGCTTGTTATCTATTTTTTACAGCAATGTTACATTGTTCTGCCAGTTTGCCCGGGAATATTTATTTTAATAAACAAATTTTACATGGGTAACATTCCTTATTTTGAAGATAATATAAACTATACATTATTGGAGGTAAGGTATGAAATTACTTATTAAATCTGTATATCTTTTTCTTTTCGGATTATATGTTGAATTATGCAAAAAGAGATTTGACGCCATCATGGACAGGACTATACGAAACGGCGGTGACATCTCAGCAGCAGCGCTCACGAAACGTTCAAACAGATGCTATGAGCTTTACTCACATTTTCTTGACTATGAAAAATCACTAAGATATGAAATCACGCAGAAAAAATACGGATATTGAACTGGTATCATTGCTTATATATCCTCTATTTGTGCAATTTCATTAAAACTCAACAAAAAAAATCGTGCATATTTTTTCTGTTATTCCTTGATTTTACATTGTAAAAGTGGTATTATATTAATATGTATATAAAAATACAGCAAAGATAAATAAATCAAGAGGAGGAATTTTTCCGATGGCAAGAAAAATGAAAACCATGGATGGTAACAACGCCGCTGCATACGCGTCATACGCGTTTACAGATGTCGCTGCTATCTATCCTATCACACCATCATCAACCATGGCAGAAGTAACCGATAAATGGTCAGCTGCCGGTCAGAAAAACATTTTCGGACAGCCCGTGAAGGTTGTTGAGATGCAGTCCGAGGCAGGCGCGGCAGGCGCTGTTCACGGTTCGCTTACAGCAGGTGCTCTCACAACGACATATACCGCTTCACAGGGTCTTTTACTTATGATTCCGAATATGTACAAGATTGCAGGTGAGCAGCTCCCCTGCGTATTCAACGTATCCGCAAGAGCGATTGCATCACACGCGCTTTCAATCTTCGGTGACCATAGTGACGTTATGGCTTGCCGCCAGACAGGTTTCGCTATGCTGGCTTCAACAAACCCGCAGGAGGCTATGGACTTAGGCGCTGTAGCTCACCTGACAACAATAAAGGGCAGAATTCCGTTCCTGCACTTCTTCGATGGTTTCAGAACATCACACGAGTACCAGAAGGTTGCTTGCTGGGATTATGCTGAACTTGCAGAGATGGTTGACTGGGATGCTCTTAACGAATGGAGACGCAGTTCTTTGAATCCTGAGCATCCGGCTCAGAGAGGTACTGCCCAGAACGGTGACGTATTCTTCCAGGCAAGAGAGTCATGTAACGAAGCTTACAATAAGATTCCTGAAGTTACTCAGTATTACATGGACGAGGTTAACAAGAGAATCGGCACAGATTACAAGCTCTTTAACTACTACGGCGCTCCTGATGCTGAGTCAGTTATCGTTGCTATGGGTTCAGTCTGCGACACAATCGAGGAGACTGTTGACTACTTAAACGCTAACGGTCAGAAGGTTGGTCTTATTAAAGTAAGACTATTCAGACCTTTCGCTGCTAATAAGTTCGTTGAGGCAATTCCTGCTACAGCTAAGAAGGTTATTGCTCTTGACAGAACAAAGGAGCCGGGCGCTCTTGCTGAGCCGCTGTATCTTGACGTTGTTGCAGCTCTTCAGGAAAGCGGCAGACTTGCTGATGTTGACGTATACGCAGGTCGTTACGGTCTTGGTTCTAAGGACACAACTCCGGCTTGCATCATCGCTGCATTCAAGAACACAGAGAAGAAGCACTTCACTCTCGGTATTGTTGACGATGTTACCAATCTTTCGCTTCCAATCGAGGAAAATCCTGATACAACTCCTGAGGGTATCACAAGCTGTAAGTTCTGGGGTCTCGGCGCAGACGGTACTGTTGGCGCTAACAAGAACTCAGTTAAAATTATAGGTGACCACACAGACATGAATGTTCAGGCTTACTTTGACTATGACTCAAAGAAGTCAGGCGGTCTTACATGTTCACACTTACGTTTCGGTAATCCGAAAATCACTTCAACATATCTTATCAACAAGGCTGACTTCGTTGCTTGTCACAAGGCTTCATATATCAGACAGTATGATATGGTATCTGATATTAAGCCGGGCGGAGTATTCCTTTTGAACTGCTCATGGAATGCAGAAGAACTTGAAGAGCATCTCCCCGGTCAGGTTAAGAAGTACATCGCTGACAACAACATTCAGTTCTATACAATTGACGGTGTTAAGATCGGTAAGGAAATCGGTCTCGGCAACAGAATTAACACAGTTCTGCAGTCAGCATTCTTCAAGCTTGCTAACATCATTCCTGAAGCAGACGCTATTCAGTACATGAAGGACGCTGCTACAGCTTCATACTCAAAGAAGGGTGACGCTATCGTTAAGATGAACCATGACGCTATTGACGCCGGCGCTCAGCAGGTTGTTAAGGTTGAAGTCCCTGAGTCATGGAAAAATGCTCAGCCTGAGGATTTATCTGTTAAGGTTGAAGGCGACAGCAAGCTCGTTAATTTCGTAAACGACATTCTCGTTCCGATTAACCAGTTCAAGGGCGCATCACTGCCTGTATCGGCATTCAGCCCCTACCAGACAGGTGAAGTTCCTCTGGGTTCATCAGCATACGAGAAGAGAGGTATTGCTATAGACGTTCCTGAGTGGAACAAAGACACATGTATCCAGTGCGGTAACTGTTCATATGTATGTCCGCACGCTTGTATCCGTCCTGTAGTTCTTACAGAGGAAGAGCTCAACAACGCTCCTGAGGGTATCAAGTATGCAAACGCTATGCAGTTAAACGGCTTATATTATGCAATGGCTATCACAGTTCTTGACTGTACAGGCTGCGGAAGCTGCGCTAATGTATGTCCTGTTAACGTTGCTGGTAAGAAGGATCCGGCTCTTGTTATGAAGCCGCTTGACAGCCAGCTTGAAGAGCAGAAGCAGTATGACTATCTCGTAACTCTTGCTGAAAAGCAGGAAGTTCTTGATAAGTTCAAGGCATCAACAGTTAAGGGTTCACAGTTCAGAATGCCTTATCTTGAGTTCTCAGGCGCATGCGCAGGCTGCGGCGAGACACCTTATGCTAAGCTTGTTACACAGCTGTTCGGTGACAGAATGTATCTTGCTAACGCTACAGGTTGTTCATCAATCTGGGGTGGTAGCGCTCCTTCAACACCGTACACAACTGATGCAGAGGGTCACGGTCCTGCATGGGCTAACTCACTGTTCGAGGACAACGCTGAATTCGGTCTCGGTATGTTCTTAGCTCAGGATACACTGAGAAACAAGAATATTGAAAAGCTCGAAAAGATAGCTAACGATAATCCTGAGGTTAAGCCGGCTGTTGACAAGTTCATCGAAACAAAGGACGATGGAACAGCAAACAAGGTTGCTACAGACGAGCTTCTTAAGGCTATCGCTAACATAAACTCAGAGGAAGCAAAGAACGTAATTGCTGATAAAGAATATCTTTCAAAGAAGTCATGCTGGATCTTCGGTGGTGACGGTTGGGCATATGATATCGGCTTCGGCGGTGTTGACCACGCTCTTGCTTCAGGCGCTGACGTAAACGTGCTCGTA
>JAFLUB010000054.1 GCA_022509025.1 Oscillospiraceae bacterium
GATGATTTCTATCATTTCATGGATAATGAGACTTTTGATATGGTTGATATTGCAAAGTCGGAAATCAGCGAGCAGATGAAGTTTGTTAAGGAAAATGATGTATGTAAGGTAATGTCTTATAAGGGAAATATTTTCGGTGTTGAACCTCCGACATTCGTTGAGCTTCAGGTTACTGAAACAGAACCCGGTTTTGCAGGCAATACATCAACAAACGCAACAAAGCCCGCAACGCTTGAAACAGGTGCGATAATTCAGGTGCCGTTATTCGTTGATATTAACGAGATGATAAGAGTAGATACAAGAACCGGCGAATATATGGAACGCGTAAAGTAAGCTGCGTGTATCCCCGTACAGAAAGGTAATATTATGGAAGATTTAATAAAAAAGGTTTCTTATTTGAAGGGCTATGCTGATGGACTTGACATAAGCCCTAAAAGCGATGAGGGAAAACTCATAATAAAGATGCTGGATTTACTTGGCGAGATGGCAGATGCTATTGAGGATTTGACTGTCAGAGCAGAGGAATCAGAGGATATGATGGACGAGCTTGATGAATGCGTCCTTGCTATTGCCGATGATTTATACGGTGATGACTTCGAGGACTATGATGACGACGATTATGATTTTGACGATGACGACATCATGGAGGACTACGAAGACGATTATGAGAGTGAAGGCAACGACTATTTTGAGATAGAATGTCCGAACTGCGGCGAGGATGTCATGGTCGATTTTGATATGATTGACGATGATAACGCTATTATATGTCCTAACTGTCATGATGAAATCGAACTTGAGTTTGAATGTAATGACGAGGAAGCTGGAGAATAGTTTTAGTTATAAAAAAAGGGACGTATAAGTCCCTTTTTTTGTGAAGTTATATAGGAGTTATTATGAAAGGACTTTATATTCATATACCGTTCTGTATCCGTAAATGCAAATACTGTGATTTTGTTTCGTTTGCTGACAGATATGATATTATAGATAAATACATCGAAGCTGTAATAAAAGAAGCGCATGAGTATCATGGTGAAAAAATTGATACAATATTTATGGGCGGCGGTACGCCGTCTGTTTTAAGCGCCGCCCGGATAGAGCGCGTATGCAAAATGTGCTTTGATGTTTTTGATGTTACGGAGGACTATGAATTTACAATAGAAATAAACCCCGGAACTGTAGATAATGAAAAAATCAGAGCGATGCTCGGAAGCGGAGTTAACCGTGTAAGCGTGGGAGTACAGTCGTTTAATGACGATGAACTTTTAAAAATAGGGAGAATACATGACGCCGTAACAGCATATAATACAATTTGGCAACTTAAGGAAAGCGGTTTTAAAAATATAAGTCTTGATTTGATGACCGCGCTCCCTTCGCAAACGATGAGAAGTCTTAAAAATACTCTTAATACTGCCGTAAGCCTGCCGGTGACGCACATATCAGCATATAGCCTTATAATTGAGGAAGGAACACCTCTCGAAAAAGAATATTCAAAAGGTGAACTTGTTCTTCCTGACGATGATATTGACCGTGAAATGTATTCATATACGGTGGATTTATTAAAAGAAAAAGGATTTTATCAATATGAAATATCGAATTTCTCAAAACAGGGCTATGAGTGCCGGCACAATATAAAGTACTGGACAGGAGAAAAATATATTGGTTTGGGCGCGGCGGCTCATTCTTATAACGGAAGTAAAAGGTATTCAAACAGTCAGAATATCGATGAATATATATCGGAAAACAAAAGAGAAGTTATTGTTCTCAGTCAGGAGGATAAAATTTCAGAATTTATTATAACGGGTCTCAGAATGAACAAGGGTATAAGTGAAAAGATGTTCTTTGAACGCTTCGGAAAAGACATAAAAGATATTTTCGGAAGGGAACTGAAAACGTTTGTTCATTCGGGATTTATGACATTTGACGGAGACAGATATTCACTTACACCAAAAGGTATTGACGTATCAAATTCAATATTGTGTGAATTTGTATAAATTGTGAATAAATTATGAAAAATTGTGAAGTTTTATAAAAACAATTTTCAAACGAACTGCACCAAACTGCATATAGCTGTACTAAGCCGTTTATAGCAATAAATATGATTAAGGTCAAAAAAATAGTGGAATTAGATTAAACTGCACCAAAATGTACCGAACTGAAAGTCAGTTAGGGTCAAAATTAGGGTCAGGCAGATTTCATTGAAAACCCGCCATTGATTTGATTATAATATTATAAACTTCTCTTAAAACCTGTAATTTTTTGATTATACAAGCCATCTGAAAGAAAGCAGATAGTTTATATAATTAAAAAAATATTACCTTGACTTACTTTAGCTCATGTTGTACAGGACTGGGAAGTAGACGGTATGGGTAATCTTTTGAGAGTCAAAGATAACTGTACCGAAACAGTGGCAATGCCTAACCCGGATAACATATGGACCTGTTGTGACTGTGGAGAAGAAGCTGTTATAAAAGGAGTCAACGGCTGTTAAAAAGGGAGTAATCACTATGAGAAAAATAATCATTGAAGTAAAGGACGGAATGGTTTGAGGTGTATATTCTGACAAAAATGATATCGAGGTTGTTATAAATGATTTGGATTCATTCTCAGCAGACGAATGTGAACCCATAGACAATATGACACAGATTTATTAATGGGCTTACAGCTAAGGACGGTTCTGACTGTAAAGTATATTTGCAGAAGAAAACGTTAACTTAAGCGGACTATAAACTAGAACACTTCTACAATCACCATTTCGAGGTATAGCAAAGAAATAACAACAAGGCAAGGTCGCATATCTAATGTGTGACCTTTTTCCATGAACGGGCTCCAACGAGCCCACCCTTGACCTACCGGGAAATCCATGTGCTATATTTTAGCTAAGGCAGGAAAGCCGAAGACCGGCTATTCCTGCCTGTAAAACAAGATATTTTATCATAGAAAAATTGAATTTACAGAAGTTTCTTCACACTTGAGCGGAGAACCAACGTTCTTTTCTGCTCTTCTATATATACTACTGTTTCTCTGTATCAGTTCTATGTACGATTTCCTCTACGCATCCCTTATATTCTTCAGAGCGGAATGCCGTGACCGTATAGCATAAATTCGGATTTAATTGTTTAACGACACTGTCCAAAAAAGGTAACGAACTTGCGCGGCACAGCGTTTCTATTTCCTCATCCTCCATGCCCAAAGCCTTTCCTGCTTCATAAACCGGACATTTTCCGAATTCTGTAACAGTCTTGGCCCTATCATCAGTTACTTCCAGAACGGTATCAATTCCGCCAATACCCGTGGCCATATTCACAATCGTTTCCATGGTTTCCTTTACGCTGAAATCCTTGCCGCCGGCCTCAGCCTTAATTTCAGCTCCGGCCTTTGTTCCCCTTGCTGTATCTGATTGCGTCATATACGCCAGAGTCTTCTCTTTTCCGATTTCATTCATCAGTGTCTTGACATAGGCAAAATATGCTGTATAGGCTACAGTGGCTCCGCTAAAAACATCTTTTTCTGACATAATTATTTCCTCCTTAAGTAATTCATATATTTTTATAAAAGTTCCCATTAGATAGATGACGGGATATCATAGTCCTTATCCAACTTTCTTGCAAGATATACTCCGGTTGTTGCCTTTTGACGATAATCTGTAGGGTATACTCCAAGCTCTTTTTTTCCTTCTTTTTCTGCTTTCACAAGAGCTGCGGCGCAGCTTGTCACCTGACTGTACGTCATATCCATAATCTCTGTAGGGGTTCCGTAAAACATAAAGTTAACAGGCATAGTATTATTCACCAAATAAATTGTCTTTGTTACTTGCGTCCCATCCTGCTCAAATACAAACGTAAACTGTGTGCCAAAATTCCTTGCAATAGCAGTAGGCGGCTTTTCATCCTTATTAGGCCACATCTGCGCTACGGCCGCGATGGAAAGCTGGTCGGGGATAGGGTCAACAGACATATCATCCAGCTTTATGCCATTAATCATACGTTTTTCCGGTTCTGTTTCTAAAAGAGTTTCCAACCATGATAACACATCCGAAAACTCTATTGTTTTGGTACTGCCCGACACCAGATATAAGCTTGCTTTCGCTCTTCCTTCCGTCAGCCAATCCGCAATATCCTGACCGTTAATCGTCTGATAGTGTACAGGCCCAGACTTCGTTTCAACAGTTTTAGGACCGCCGGTCCAGCCCAAAATAACATCCAAACTATAACGGACTTCCTTAGGCAATTTGACATAAGCAGAAACCTCGCCTCCGACATTTTCCAGAGGTTTATCGGATGCGGACCACTCTGCCCATTGAGGTATGGAGTCTGGTTTTGGTTTTGGCCAGTCCACCTTCAAATCACATCCCCATAGCTGTTCTTTTGGAGACTCCAGTAAATTAGAGAGATGATTGATACTCAGCCTTCCTAAATTTCCTCTTGCCCCCATTACAAGCACGTTCCTTCCACGCAAACTGCAACCTGTGGAATACAACACCTGTGACAGGGCATCAATACAGGCAAGGGCAATGGAATCTCCCTCTAACATCACCTTCTCGTATGAGGCTGCAATGGAATACAATGTGGTATTCATCTCACGTTTTTCCGCAATGGCGGCACTCATATCATATCCATTCCGTGTCAATTCCACACTTCCGATGAAAACAGATTCTAATGCAGCAGCAAAATTTGCCGGTAATACACTGTCAGTCTCCTTATCCTCGGGTAACATATATTTCTTTCGGAAATCTGCAACTGACATTTTTTTCTGAATAGTTTCATCAATGATAGGGTTAAGATATCCGCCATCCTCCCATACAAACACCTTTTTGTTTTCTCTATGTCCCTTGGCCAATGCCCTAAGGAAATTATACGCACAGATACTTCTCTGAGCATCCAGAAACGCAAGCGGTTTTCCGGAAGGATTCTTTTCTCCATCAGTTCCGTCAAAAATAGCATCAAACTGTTTGGAAGGCAGCGGCTCTGATGCCGGGAACTTATTGAAATCTTCCACCACCTTGTAAATTCCTTCCGCCCAACTTGGCGCCGTTGCCGATGCCGGTGTAGATCCCAGTATGCAAGCTGTGAACTGTTCATTGGGTATTTCGTCAAGCATATCTCTCCATATCATTGTTTGAAGCGGATTGTAGCCTACGAATACAGTGACCATATCAACTGCGCCCCATTCCCTGAGTACACACAGACCGCCATAGCTTTTATCGTCAAGATGATGGATGGCCACACAGATTGTGTTTTCCAGTGGTCGATTTGTTCCAATCTTAGTTTCTGTGTCCCCACGAGTGATTTCCATGGATTTGATACAATGCGGCATGGTCTTCAGACAGTTATAGATTTTATAAGTTTCCCTAGTGTGAATCTCGACAGGCTTTCCGGCCGGGTCGAGCGGTGTTTCCAGCCGTTCCAGCAATTCTTCCATATTCACAATAGTTCTGGTACCATCGACAATTCCGTGTTGAATCTGGTGGTTAATTTTCATGTGAAAATTATCATGCAGAGCCACAGCAACTGCCAATTTTTCAATGGGTGCTTTAGCATATTTTTTTCCGTTTGACGCTTTTAGCACCTCTTGTTTCACTTCTGCCTGAGCAGAATGTTCATAATTAGGTTTTTTCATTTGTACCTCTCCTTTCACATATAGTATGCTTTATTTGTATATATACGCAATATAAACAAATCAATTTTTTTATCTTTTGGTAATATCGCTTTCTAAATATTCTACTTGTTTCCTTGTAAAATACTCAAATAAAATTATAATATAACCGGTAATGTAATTTTATAATATAATTTTGATAGGTATAAATAGTTTGTTCAATTTCTGACACATTTTTTAGTGAAGCGCTACATTTTACAAGTAAAATAATTGGAAAGAATTTAGCTATTGAAAGCATTATCCGCTACAATGATTTTGCATCATATTGAGATGGAATATGCCTTTGATCTTTACTCGGCACTTATTTCTGCAAAAAAGCGCTGAAATATACTCAAATTTACGAAAGCAGAATTGATATCAATGCAAGTAATATATGAATTTGCGGGTTTCTATTTTTGTAAAAACTCCATTTTTCCGCTATTTTGAAAAAGCTGTCCGCAGGGTATCAATATCATGCTTTATTATATCACTTTTACGTTATAAAGTCAAGAATCTAATAAGAGCTTTGCAGAGAGAATAAAACTGTAGAATGATTGAGTTTTGCAATGATTTCCCCTATATCATCTTGACAAAGAGCGGGGAGAATGATATAATAAACATATCGTATATGAAGATTTTTAGGGAGAAAAGTTTAACTTTTTCTCTTTTTTACTTTTTAGTTGAAATGAGCAGATTATGAGCCTTGACAGGCGGGTAGTCTGCTCTTTTTTTTATATAAATTTATTTTTATTCTGTTTCCCTGTTAGGTGATTTATATAAATTTTAAGGAGGAAAAGAAAAATGGAAGATAAATATGGTAAATGCTCTTGTGGTGCTGACCTTACCCCTGTGTGGTACACGAAGGAGGAATATAAAACAACACCGAATGGAGTAATGCGACCAACAGGAAGAGTACGAAGGGCAGTAGACCACTTAATTTGCCCGAATTGTTTTAGAATCCGGATATGTTCGAGATAATAGTGGAAGAGGACGGTACGAAGTCTATACTCCTCAAGGGTATTCAGGAACTCGATATCAAGTAGGGGTGATGGGCTATGATAAAAGAGAATAGGGCAGCTCCGGGAGACGTTAAAGACGATAGAACAGGTGAATGGCTCACCAGAAAGGATGTAGCCGATTACCTCAAAATCAGCTTACGGAGCGCAGACACATTGATTCATAATAAGGATTTTGATGGACTGGTTTATTTTGGAAGGAGTGTCAGGGTATCAAAAAAGGTATTAGATAAACACTTAGACGATAGACGTGAATTTAGAGCGTAAAAAAAATAAAGAAATGAAAAAGCAAAATCCGTGTTGTTGACAATGCTTAATTATTTATGGTAGAATAAATAATTAATTCAATATGGCGGGTTTTGTTTTTTTAAGGAGGAATTTAAAATGGCAAAACGAGCCAATAGAGAGGGAAATATACGAAAGCGTCCGGACGAAAGATGGGAGGCAAGATACACCGATCCGAATGACAGAAAACAGCATAGTGTATACGGAAAAACACAAAAAGAGGTTAGGGAAAAGCTAAGTAAGACAGTCGTAGAGAAAGATATGGGCGAATATGTATCAAAAACAATATAACTGTCGATGAATGGTTTGAATTGTTTATAAAGCTGTATAAAGAAGGGGTTGTTAAGCCTCAAAGCATTTCCGTAATAGAGAGAGAGTACAAATCTTATATTAAACCACAAATAGGAAACAAGGAAATACAGACTGTTACCGAGTGGGATGTAAAGAGTATATTTGACGAAATGTGTGAAAAGGGTTACGCGACCACCACAATAAATAATCTGCACGGACACTTGGCAAGTATGTTTGAAAAAGCGGGGATTAAAAAAATTATAAAAGGAAATCCTATGAAAGAGATTGGATACTCCTGTAATGCGAAAAAGAACGAGAAACGCGAACTTACCGATTATGAACTTTATTGGTTTTTCAGAGGCTTAGAAGAAAAAACCAAATGATGCACTCTTATTTAAACTGCTGCTTGTCACAGGAGCCAGACGCGGAGAGGTTTTGGGATTACAGTGGAAGGACATAACTGAGGACTATACCGGTCTGAGTATAAATAAGACATATGTAGAATATTATGTGAATAAAAAAAGAAAAAAACTGTAAATGAACCGAAAACAAAGACATCAAATAGAACAATCCCAATAACTCCGGAACTAAGAGAAGAACGGTGCAGGAAGAAGGAGAAAGCAAAGTTTGTCGCAAAACAATTTGACCGAGAGTTCAAAGATGAGGACTATATCTTTGTAACATATAAAGATAATGAGATTATAAAAAATGGACATTTCGTTGCCGCAATATCAACTACTATAAATTACTTGCAAGAAGAATATAATATAGACCTCAAGCATTTTTCTCCGCGCTATTTGAGACATACATTTTCAAGTAGAGCGATGCGTGACAATATTTCACTGGAAACGCTTAAAAACCTGTTGGGACACAGTAGCTATGATATGATAGACAAAATATACTCCCACAGTTCGCAAGACGACAAAATAAATGCAATTACCGCGATGCTCTCAGGCAAAGAACTCATGCAAGGGATATTGAAATAATTAGGGTCAAGTTAGGGTGGAACCAATAAAATCATAAAAATTACCCTAATCTTAAGTGTTCAAAGATGGCTTAAAACCTATGCTTAATAAGGTGAATTAAAAAAAATTAAAAAATTGTGAATAAATTATGAAAAATCAATTGAATTGCTTGACAATTAATGCTAATAGTGGTATCTTATATTTGTTAGCACTCATTCCTGTTGAGTGCTAACAATAAAACGTAAGGCGGAAAGGGATGATTGGCGGTGGATTTGAGTGAGAGAAAAAGAAGAATCCTTCAGGCAATCATTGACGAATATATCGGTACTGCTGAGCCTGTGGGTTCAAGAGCTATTTCCAAAAAGGAAAATCTTGGTCTTTCGAGCGCGACCATAAGAAATGAAATGGCTGACCTTGAAGAAATGGGATACCTTGTGCAGCCTCATACGTCCGCCGGACGTGTGCCGTCAGACGCAGGGTACAGGTTTTATGTAAATTCTCTCATGAGTAACTATAAAATAGGTATGGAAGCCGTTGCCGAGCTTCAGGGACTTCTCAGGATGCGGGTAAGCCAGCTTGAAAAGCTTATTAAATATGCCGCGTCTATAGCGTCAAGTCTCACTGAATATACAACAGTGGCAACGACCCCTAAAGAGAATAATTTTGAGATAAAGAAAATCGACCTTGTTCCGATAGCAAGTCATACAGTCATGCTTATAGTTGTAACACGTAATGTCAGAAGTCAGGCTATGAGCATAGACATAGACAGTGAAAGCTGTGAAAAGCTTTCCAAATTGCTGAACACGAAGCTAAAAGGACTTAAAGCAGAGGATATTGATTTTAAGAAAATACAGGAAATCCAAAAGGAAATTGAAAGGAAACTTTCTTTGAATCCGAAAGTGCTTATAGATATACTTCATTTCGTATATGACACCATAACGGAGGACGGCGAAACTGAAATATATGTTAATAATGCAAAATCAATACTGCGTTATCCTGAATACAGCAACGTGGAAAAGGCGGAAAGAATACTGTCGTTTCTTGAAGACAAGGAAAAACTCAGGGAGCTTGTCGAGACAGACAGCGGTGACGGTATAGAAGCCAAAATAGGTAAAGAAAATGATTTTGAAATATTACAAGACTGCTCGCTGGTGAGTATAAACTACTCACTTGGTGATAAACCGGGCGGCAAGCTTGCCGTTATCGGCCCGAAAAGAATGAATTATTCAAAGGTTTTCGCAAGTCTTGATTTGATTTCAAATGAAATAGATAAAATACTCGGTTACTACATGAATGGCAGCTGAGGAAAGGAGTAATAATCTGATGGAGTTTAATGAAGAATTGAATAATGAGGAAGCAGAGCAGGAAGTAACCTCGGAGGAAACTGAACAGCAGGAAACAGCAGAAGAAAAGTCCAATGAGGAAATTCTTGAAGAAAAACTCAAAGAGCAGACAGACAAATATATGCGTCTGTACGCTGAATTTGATAACTTCCAGAAGCGGACGCAGCGTGAAAAGGATATGCGTTACGGTGACGCTGTAATAGATGCTGTCGCGGCAATACTGCCTATAGGTGATAACCTTGAAAGAGCGTTGCAGATTGAGGCATCAACTGAGGAAGGGATAAAAATTAAAGAGGGCATCGAAATGGTTATGAAGCAGTTTACGGAAACGCTGACGAAGCTTGGCGTGAAGCCTATCGAAGCAGAGGGTGAGCAGTTTGATCCTAACCTTCATAACGCGGTGATGCACATAGAGGATGAGACTATAGACGATAACACAGTTGTCGAGGAACTTATGAAGGGCTACATATACAAGGATAACCGTGTTGTGCGCCATAGTATGGTAAAAGTTGCAAATTAAAAATAAATTTTGAATTCTTTAAGGAGGAAAATAAATCATGGGAAAAATAATAGGAATTGACTTAGGTACAACAAACAGCTGTGTCGCTGTAATGGAGGGCGGAAACCCTAATGTTATCACAAACAGCGAGGGCGCGAGAACAACTCCGTCTGTTGTCGCTTTTCAGAAGGACGGCGAGAGAATTGTGGGTCAGGTTGCTAAGCGTCAGGCTGTAACAAATGCTGACAGAACAATAATGTCAATAAAGAGAAAAATGGGTACGACCGAAAAGGTTACAATAGATTCTAAAGCATACACTCCGCAGGAGATTTCTGCAATGATTCTTTCAAAGCTGAAGCAGGACGCTGAGGCATATCTTGGTGAAACAGTTTCGCAGGCGGTTATCACTGTTCCGGCGTACTTCAATGACTCACAGCGTCAGGCTACCAAAGATGCCGGCAAGATTGCGGGTCTTGAGGTGATGAGAATAGTAAACGAGCCGACTGCTGCCGCGCTTGCATACGGTGTGGGCGAGAAGGATCAGAAGATAATGGTATACGACCTTGGCGGCGGTACATTTGACGTGTCTATTCTTGATATTTCCGAGGGTGTATTTGAAGTTCTTTCAACGAACGGCGATACGCGCCTGGGTGGTGACGATTTTGACCAGAGAATTATTGATTTCCTTGTTTCTGAATTTAAAAAGAGCGACGGCGTAGATTTGTCCGGTGACAAAATGGCTATGCAGAGACTTAAGGAAGCGGCGGAAAAATCGAAGATTGAGCTTTCTTCTATGACAACGTCAAATATTAATCTTCCGTTCATCACAGCAGATGCTACAGGTCCTAAGCATATGGATATAACTCTCACAAAGGCTAAGTTTGATGAACTTACCGCTGACCTTGTTGACAGAACTATAACATGTATAAGAAACGCTATGCGCGACGCTGATTTAAGCGCGTCACAGATTGACGAGGTTCTTCTTGTAGGCGGTTCTTCAAGAATCCCTGCCGTTCAGGACGCGGTTAAAAAGGAAATGGGCAAGGAGCCTAATAAGGGAATTAACCCGGACGAGTGTGTCGCTGTCGGCGCTGCAAGACAGGCAGGCGTTTTAAGCGGCGATAATTCACAGGATATTCTTCTGCTTGACGTAACACCGCTTTCACTGGGTATCGAAACAATGGGCGGCGTATTCACAAAGCTGATTGAAAGAAATACAACAATTCCGACTTCAAAGTCACAGATATTCTCTACCGCCGCTGACGGTCAGACCTCTGTTGAGGTTCACGTTCTTCAGGGTGAAAGAGAAATGGCTCAGTACAACAAGACATTGGGTCGCTTTAATCTGACCGGTATTGCTCCGGCTCCGCGCGGTGTGCCACAGATAGAGGTTACATTTGATATAGATGCTAACGGTATCGTAAATGTAAGCGCAAAGGACCTCGGTACAGGCAATGAGCAGAAGATAACAATCACAGCATCTTCAAATCTCAGTGATGAAGATATTGATAAGGCTGTTAAAGAAGCCGAGAAGTACGCTGAAGAGGATAAGAAGCGTAAGGAAGAGGTTGAGATTAGAAATAATGCCGAGTCGCTTGTATACCAGTGTGAAAAAGCTGTTAAGGATGCCGGCGATAAGATTGACGATAATACAAAGTCAATGGTTGAAACTGAAGTTAATAAGGTTAAGGAAGCTCTTAAGGGTACGGACAGCGCGGCTATAAAGGCAGCGACTGACGAGCTTCAGGAAAAGTTCTATGCTGTTGCACAGCAGATGTATGCTCAGGCAAACCCACAAGGCGCGGCTCCAGAAGGTGAGCCGGGCGCACAGCAGAGCGCAGGCGGAGATAATGTCTATGAAGCGGACTATACAGAGGTAGACAACGATAATCAATAATCAAATGAATCGAGACACGAGGCTGTCACCATGACAGCCTCGTTGTGTGTAAATTAAAATTAAGTCTTTACAAACAGAGCCGTATTTAGTATAATATTTTAGGCAGGTGAATAAATTGGCGGAAAAAAGAGATTATTATGAGGTTCTCGGCGTCCAGAAGGGCGCGTCAGATGAAGAAATAAAAAAAGCGTTCAGAAGACAAAGTAAAAAATATCACCCGGATCTTAACCCTGGCGACAAAGAGGCTGAGGAGAAGTTCAAGGAAGTAAACGAAGCGTATCAGGTGCTTTCAGACGCCGAAAAGAGAGGCAATTATGACCGATTCGGACATGCGGGCGTAGACCCGAACTTCGGAGCGGGTGGCGGCGGATTTAACGGCGCAGGATTTGATTTCGGAGATATTTTTGATATGTTCAGCGGCGGCTTCGGTGGTTTTGGCGGCGGACGCAGAAACGGACCTAAGCGCGGCGCAGATATACGTCAGGCAGTTGACATTAGCTTTGAAGAAGCGGCTTTTGGCTGTAAGAGAACGCTTAATGTTCAGACCCAGGAAAAATGCGAAAGCTGCGGCGGAAGCGGCGCTAAGAAGGGTACCCCTGTCACAACGTGTTCCCACTGTCATGGAACAGGACGTGTACAGACTCAGCAGAGAACGATTTTGGGATACATGACAACTGAAACAACGTGTCCGCAATGCCGCGGAGAAGGTAAGATTATAAAAGAGCCATGCCGCGAATGTCGTGGAACAGGCAACGTCAGAAAGAACAAGAAAATAGAAGTTCAGATTCCGGCGGGAATTGATAACGGACAGACCATTCAGCTTTCGGGAAAAGGTGAAGCCGGAAGTAAGGGCGGTCCTAACGGAGATTTGCTTCTTACAGTAAGGGTTCGTCCGCATGAAGTATTCCGACGTGAAGGAAATAACGTACTTATTGAAATGCCGATTACGTTTGTACAGGCCGCATTAGGCTCTACCGTAAAAGTACCGACTCTTGACGGTCCGGTGGAACTTAATATTCCGGAGGGTACGCAAACCTCGTCTAAATTCCGTATGAAAGGAAAGGGTATTCCGTATCTGAGGAGTAAGTCGAGAGGTGACCAGTATGTTACGGTGACCGTTGAAGTGCCAAGAAATCTTACTGCAAAACAAAAAGAAATTCTGCGTAATTTTGATGAAGATAATAATTATAAGCAAAAGAAAAGCTTTTATGATAAGATGAAGGATTTTCTTAAATAAACCTGAATCAGGAGGAAGACAATGACACCGAATATTTACGAACTGTCTAAAATGACAAAAGAGCAGTATGACTTTATCCTAAAGCGCGCTGAGATTGACATTACTGAACAGATGAAAGTCGCAAGGGAAGTTTCAGATGACGTAAGAGACCGCGGAGATGCGGCTGTTTTGGAGTATACTGCTAAATTTGATAAAGTACAGCTTACAGCTGATAATATGAAGGTTACACCCGAGGAAATTGAAGCGGGATATAACCGTCTTGATAAGGAAACAAGAGAGGCTATCGAATATGCCTATAAGAATATATATGATTTCCATGAGAAGCAGCTTCCTGAGGAAATGTGGTTCACTATGGTTGATGACGGTCTTATGGTAGGCGAGAAGACAACGCCGATAGTTGATGTTTGTCTTTATGTCCCTCATGGAAAAGGCTCGTTCCCGTCAGTTCTTTGTATGCTTGGCATTCCGGCAGTAGTTGCAAAGGTGCCGAGGATTGTCGTTGTAACTCCTCCGAACGAAAAGGGCGAGGTTGACGATGCAATTCTTTGCGCTGCAAAGATAATCGGTATCACCGAGATATATAAGGTCGGCGGTATACAGGCGGTAGCGGCTGTTGCTTACGGAACAGAGACTATTCCAAAGTGCCATAAGATTATAGGACCGGGTAACAGCTATGCCACAGCTGCAAAGAGAGTGCTCGCTAATCATATTGACGCGGGACTTCCGGCAGGACCGAGTGAAATAATCGTGCTTGCAGACGAAAAGGCAGACCCTGAGAAGGTCGCGCTTGACTGGATGATTGAAGCTGAGCATGGACCTGACAGCGCAGCTCTTCTGGTTACACACTCAAAGGAGCTTGTTGATAAGGTTATACCTATTGTAAATCGTCAGCTTGAAAAGATTTCCGAGAAGAGAAAAGATTGGATTGAAACTAATCTTACAACCTACGGCGGAGTTATTCTTACAAATTCTCTTGACGAGTCAATTGATTTTGTAAACGATTATGCTCCGGAGCATATGGAGGTTATGACAGAAAAGCCGTTTGACACTCTTCCGAAGATAAAGAATGCGGGCGAAATACTGCTTGGTGACTATACGCCTGTAACGCTCTGTAACTTCGTTTTAGGCCCGAATGCAATACTCCCGACAGGTGGCTTTGCAAAGACATATTCATCTGTGTCGGTTCAGGACTTCCTGAAGCGTTCTTCTGTAGGCTACGCGTCAAAGGACGGCTTTGAAAAGGTAAGAGAATACGCGTATAGATTTGCAAAGGTCGAAGGCTTCGACACGCATGGGTTAGCAGTCAAGGAGAGAAAATAAATTGCAACGCAAAAAATAAACTACGCATCTCACCCTTTTTCGGAACTTGAAGTATAAACATACGTCGGCGTTCCTTAAAAGGGCAATCTGCTTGTTTCTTTTCCGCGCTGCGATTCGCATTATTGTTTTTATTGGAAAATATGGAGGGATTGCTATGGATAAGATAAAAGTAACACGCAAAACAACTGAATCCGAAATGAGTGTGGTGCTTGATTTTGCGCCGCTTAAACCGGATTACAGAAAGTACATAAAAACACCGATACCGTTCCTTAATCATATGATTGAGCATATCGCATGGCGCGCTGAGGTTAATATCGAAGTTGATGTTAACTTGGATGAATTTGTTCTGACGCACGTTATATGCGAGGATTTAGGTATTGCTTTGGGTAAGGCTGCAAAGGAATATATAGACCGTACTGACGGAGCAATGGGCTTTGGTGATGCGTTCGGAATGATTGACGAAGCGAAAGCGCAGACCTGTATAAGCTTTGAATCGAGAGCATACTTCGATATAGATTATCACGGCAATGAGCTTAGCGAGCAGGTTGAGGGCATGGATACGGAAGACCTTGAAACCTTCCTTGAAGGCTTCGCTCAGGGCGCGATGTGCACGCTTCAGATTGATGTTTTAAAGGGACATAACGGACATCACATTTGGGAAGCGGTTTATCGTTCGGTGGGCAGCGCGCTTAAAAAGGTGTTTGAGGTATCCGAGAGCCGCAAGGGTAAAACAAGCGGTGTCGCAGGTAGAATAGACTGGGTAATTGAATAAAAAAGAAAATTATAATAGGGACACTAACATTTAGTGTCCCTATTATAGATATGGTGATGGAATGAAACTGAATAGCTTTCTTGATAAATATGATACTGTGATATTTGATATGGACGGAGTTATAACGAGTGAGCAGAATTACTGGAACTGTGCCGCTCTGACTGTATGGGAATATTTAAATTGGAACAGCCACAGAGAAATTGATGCTGCCGACTGTATGGAGCATATTAGTGAGATACGCAAAAAGGTATTCTGTGATGATGAGCTTATAAGTGTACTAAAGAGCAGGGGAGTAAACTCCAACTGGGATTTGGGGTATGTTACCGCGCTTATTGCCTGGATATGCTCAGGTAAGGATTCAGGCAATGATAACAGGGATGATTTCTCTGATGTCCTTGAATACGCAAAAGGTCTCGGAGATAATATTATTGATGAGTATGATAATCTTGCTAAAAAATGTTCGGAAGTGACCGGTTTCGATTATGACTGGCTTAAGCGTAACGAACTGATGTGGCGTACTATGCGCGATATATTCCAACAGTGGTTTTTGGGTGATGAGCTGTTTGAGGAACGCTTCGGCTATAGACCGTTAAATCCAGGGAAAACAGGACTTCTTTATAGGGAAGAGCCTATCATAAATAAGGACAAGCTTATAAATGTGCTTGAGCTTTTAAGCCGTGATAAACGCGTGTGCGTGGGTACGGGCAGACCGCATATAGAAATGATACAGCCGATAACCGACTGGGGAATAAAGCAGTATTTTGCTCCTGACGGACTATGTAATTATGACCACGTTGTAGAGGCTGAAAAGAAGCTTGATAATAATGCGCTCACTAAACCGCATCCGTATATGTTTTTGAAGGCGCTTTACGGTACCGATTATGATGATAAGCTTATCATAGACGAGAATTACGATAAAGAAAAAATAAAGAGTACGCTTGTGGTAGGTGACGCGGGCGCAGATATACTCGCGGCTCAGGCGATGGGGGCGGACTTCTGCGCTGTGCTGACAGGAGTGCAAGGGAAGAAAGCGAGAGAGTATTTTGAAGAACTGGGATCAACATATATTTTAGATAGTGTAGAGGATTTTCTATTGGAGGATTAAAATGGAGAAAAGAATTACAACACCGTTCACAAAGGATAAAATAAAGGATTTAAAGGCTGGTGACAGCGTGCTTATAACGGGAGTTATATACACAGCGCGTGACGCTGCTCATGAGCGTATGGCGGTTAATTTTGAGAAAGACGGGACCTTTCCTATTGACCTTACCGACAGTGTTATTTATTACGCCGGACCGTGTCCGGCAAAGCCGGGTGAGGTCATAGGTTCATGCGGACCTACTACAGCGGGCAGAATGGACGCTTATACGCCTCTTTTGCTCGATAACGGATTAGGATGTATGATAGGAAAAGGCGCGCGGAATAAGGACGTTATAGACTCCATGAAGCGCAACACCGTTGTGTACCTCGGAGCAATAGGCGGCGCGGGCGCGCTTATTGCAAAGTCAATCAGGAAAGCGGAGGTTATCGCATATGACGATTTGGGCACGGAAGCAATCCGCCGACTTGAAGTCGAGGATTTCCCGGCTGTAGTGCTTATCGACTGTGAGGGTAACGACCTCTATGAGATAGGTCAGGCTGAGTATAGAGAGATATAGATATGGGGCTGCCCGATTTAGCGCAGACCATAGAAAGGCATTGAATCAGCATAAAGCCTGAATTTTTAGATTATTTTAAATAGTTCTTAATGTGGAATTTCG
>JAFLUB010000055.1 GCA_022509025.1 Oscillospiraceae bacterium
CATCGGTAGATGGCCGCCCGTGATAGTAATGCGATGTCAAATTTTCAATACCGCCTTTAGGGGGTAAGCAAGTGCTGCCCCTTCTAGGGGCTGAGCAAACCACCAGTTCACTGGTGGTTATGATTAAAGTATTAGACAAAGCGAATGCAACAAGAGTACAATTAATATAATAGGACTACATAAGGAGAATAAAACATGACCACGAGAAAAGAATACCGTCAGACTTATCTGACCGTTGAACGTGCTCTTTTCAAGCGGGAAAATCTTCGGATTATTGACACTCCGCGCCTATAAGCTGCGCTGTCTGAACGGAAAAGCCTGTTGACACAGATATACACAGTCCTCCTATAAGCCACATCATTGTACCGGCAAGACCTATTGCGGCTGATGCCTGAGCACCGAGACTGCCGACCATTTAAATTTTTAATCTCCAAGGAATTTTTTCAGAATTTCGAGCAGTTTTTCGATATCAATCGGTTTTGCTACGTGATCGTTCATTCCGCATTCCAGCGCGTGCTGCTTGTCTTCTTCAAAAGCGTTTGCCGTTACGGCTATGATAGGAATAGAAGCCTTTGCGGGGTCTTTCATAGCGCGTATTGCTTTGGTAGCATCGTAGCCGTTCATGACAGGCATCTGTATATCCATAAGTATCATATCATACCGGCCGGGTTCGGCGGATTTTACTTTTTCTACCGCTATAGTACCGTCCTCGGCAGTTTCCACGCTGAAGCCGCTTTCTACAAGTAGTTCCACAACGATTTCACGGTTAAGCTCATTATCTTCAACAACGAGAAGTCTCTTGTTGTCAGAATTTGCTGTTATCTTCTTTCTGACGGGCGACGTTGGAGCTGTTTCAATCTTATGAGCGGCATTTTCCATGATTTGTCTTAGCTCTGAAAGGAAAACAGGCTTATTGCAAAATGCTGTTACACCTGCGTCACGTGCTTCTTCCTCGAAGGTTTTCCATTCGTATGCGGTCATAACAATAATGATAGCATCGTCGCCCACGATTGAACGAATCTGACGGACAACCTCTAACCCGCTTAAATCCGGCAAAGCCCAGTCGACAATATATGCAAAGAAATCTTCGTCCATTTCAAGAGCCTGGCGCGTTCTCAAAACCGCTTCGCGGCCGTACATTGTCCATGCCGCTTTCATGCCAAGCTGCGCGAGCATCTTTGTCATGCTGTCACAGGTAGAAAAATTATCATCTACAACCAGCGCGCGCTTTTCAGAAAGCACCCGGCTGACCTCTACCTGTTTGGGTTCGGATTGCAGGCGGAGATGCAACTGAATGATAAATTCAGTGCCGCGTCCCTCTTCAGATTTCACCGTAATAGCGCCGCCCATTGAGTCTACAATGCTCTTGGTTATAGCCATGCCGAGTCCTGTGCCCTGTATACCGCTGACAGTAGAGGTGCGCTCTCTCTCGAATGGTTCAAATATATGCTCTAAGAACTCCGGACTCATACCTATACCTGTATCCTTTACCCGCAGTTCATAGGAGCCGTAGCCTGTCGGAGCGTCAGGTTTTTGCCTGATAGTCAGGAAAACTGCGCCGCCTGCCGGTGTGAACTTAATCGCATTTGACAGCAAGTTCAGAAGCACCTGATTTATATGCACTTTGTCACAGTATACATCCTCGTCAACAACGTCCATTGTATCCATGAAGAATGTCAGGTGCTTTGACTGCATCTGAGTCTGGATAATGTTACGCATATCTCGGAATATCTCTGAGATTGAACATGGTTTTTCATCTATATTCATCTTACCGCTCTCAATGCGGCTCATGTCAAGAACATCGTTTATAAGACTCAGCATATAATTGCTTGATGAAAGTATCTTTTCTATATATTCTGACACGCGTTCTTTGTTATCAATATTATTCTGCACTAATGTCGCAAAACCGATAATCGCGTTCATTGGAGTGCGGATATCATGAGACATATTGCTTAAAAATGTAGTTTTTGCTTTTTCTGCCGCCTCGGCCTTCTGAAGTTTTTCCTCAAGCTTGATTCTTTCCATTGCCTCCTTCATAGCCTTCTTTGCGTTTTGGTGCATCCAGAAGTAGTATGACCCTATTGCGAGAACTATCAGAATTGCAGTAAGATAGAACACGCGCCGCATAGAATACATACTGCTAAGCGCTTCTTTTTCCGCTACTGAAACAGCAATAGTCCATTGGTTAATACCGGCGGGCGTATAGTAGAAATTCAGCCATTCGCCGGTTCTTGCTGACTTAAACACAATAGAACCTGATTTCTGGTCCATAATGGCACGCTTCGCATCCTCCCAATCAGCATTGCCGCGTACTTTGCCAATCTGAAAACTGTCCAGGTTTCCCAGTCCTTCATGTCTTGTGTCCATGAGAAATTCTCCTGTTTTGGCGTCAATAAGATAAACATCGGCACAGGCATTATAAATATTTTGTATATTCATTATTTCGGGTAATTCATCAAGTCTTGTCCGGCCGTATAGAATTGCGGCTACCTGGTCGTTCTGCATAATAGGCACAAAATGGCGCAGAACCTGAGTATGATTATCTGAAACACTGGTTACGCGTTGGGATACGTGTTCGCCATGCGACGATTCGGTCTCAAAATCAAGGTATCCGGCACTGTCTGCAATAGAGCCGTCCGGTTGGAGAATGCGATTGTCAGGCATAAGTATGCAAATGTCCATGGTTTCCAGCAGCGGCGTGATATTTCCCATCGTTTCAAGAACAGCTGCTTCGTCAGAAACATCCGTAGAAGATATGATATCTGCCGCCGCGTTCAGAACCTGGCTGTCTCTGTCGAATTTCGATACGACCTCGTCAACAACCGTGTCAACGCCCTCTTCCATTCTCAGAACGCTGCGCGCTCTGGTAATACGTGAAGACGCATAGCAGTTACCTAAAAACAATATAATGATAACAGCGCTTATTATAACTGTTGCTACAACGTTTTTATCTTTTAGAATAGAATTCTGTTTCATGGTAAGCACCATAGCCTTTCTGCTTTTTATTATTCGATGTTCTCACAGGCATCAAAAGCTTTGCTTTTGTATATGCCGTGAGGTTATTATATCATAAATTTGCAGACTGCGTAGCAGTCGGTGCCGCATCGTGGCACGCAAAGTATGATTCAATGTTCTCTCAGGCGTCAAAAGCTTTGCTTTTGTATACGCCGTGAGGTTATTATATCATATCTGATTGTGGCTGCATAGAATTCGCTTTCATCCTCTCGTAATCCAGAAGCTTTAGCGTACGGTCAGACAAGCCTGAAGATTTGCCGTTTAATACTGCATCTGTAAAGCGCTTAATCTCGCGTCTGTTAATTTCATGAGCCACATCGCCCTCCATTTTTATTTTGAGAACGTCTGAATGGTTTCTGAGGCAATCCATTAGCAGCGGGCTGAAAGCGCCGCAGTCTCCGTTCAATATCATTTCTATGGCAGTATCATGGTTATAAGAGGCTTTATAAACACGGGGGCTGGTCAGAGCGTCATAAACATCTGCCAGAGCTACAACCTGGGCTGAGAGGGGGATATCATCACCGATAAGCCCGTCAGGATATCCTTTTCCGTCATAGCGTTCGTGGTGCCACCGGCATACTTCGTATGCGGTTTGCACCAGAGGATTATTCGGATTAAGAGACTCGCCCTCGAGCATTTTCGCGCCTATTAATGTATGCGTTTTCATAATTTCAAACTCTTTGTCAGTAAGACATCCGGGCTTGTTGAGGATTTTTTCGTCAATGGCGATTTTGCCTATGTCATGAAGCGCGGCCGCATTACTGACAAGCGTTATATAATCATCTGTAATTGAATACTTATCTGAAATCTGTCTTATCTGTCGTAACAGGAAATCCGTCATTGCCCGTACATGAAGAACATGCAATCCGCTTTCGCCGTTGCGGAGTTCGACAATGTGACTTAATATATCAATCATTGTATTGCTGTATTTTTCTTTTTGCGTAAACTGCTTCTCCACCATATTGGTGAGACGCTTTTGCTTGGTATAAAGAAGCAAAGTGTTAATCACTCTGTGCCGTACAATGTATGTGTCAAACGGGCGCGTAATAAAATCAGTGATGCCTAGCCCATATGCGCGTTCTACCTGAAACGCATCACGCTCCGAGGATACTATGATGACAGGAATATTATCAATCCAGTGATTTTCGTTCATCACGTTAAGAACCCCGAACCCATCCATGTCCGGCATGATAATATCTAAGAGCACAAGATCAAGAACGCTGTTCATTTTTTGCAGTATCTCAACTGCCTGAACACCGTTCTCTGCTTCTATAATGTCATAATTCTCGCCCAGCATATCTATCAGAATAGAGCGATTCATTTCCAAATCGTCTACTATTAATATTTTCTCTTTTCTCATCTCAGGTTCCTCTGTTGGATTTTATTCTTGGATTTGCTGCTTTAAAAGATAGAAAATGACATATTATCCATAATATAAGTATACCATATGTGCGTTTTTCGGTCAAGAAAAATTGTGCTGTTTTCATTTATTTTGTGTATATTTTCCAATGCCTTTTATGCAATATGCGAGATGATGTTTTGAAGTAAAAATCACTCTTGATTGAATATTGATACACGGTATATTATTGAACATGAAAATAAACCTCGTATATTCTGAATATACTAAGAAAGGTTGAAGGGTATAATTCCCTCCAACCTTTTTCAGTCAGGTTAATATTCATATTAGTTCTACCGTATGATTTTATTAATCTCTGTTTCAATTTCAACTGCTTTTCTGACAACCTCACTATCAGACAGGTTGAAATTTTTTTCTTTTAAAAAGCTGTCAAATTCATTTCGTAATTCTTCGATGTTTTTCATGTTATTTCTCCTTTCGGGTTTGACATTTTCCGTGTTTTTTTTATCAAAACCACTGTTTGTTGTATTAATTTTACAATAAACTGGAAAAAATGTCAATATATTGTGGTCGAAAAAAGAAACTTTCGTGCGACACAAATATGCTTTATCCGACATTATCTGATATTTTTTTCTCTCTTTTCTTTAAAATCACAATCATTGATACAGCGAAGACAATGAGAAGCGCTGCCACAAGCTGAGATATTCCTAAAACACCGGGTATCACATACAGGATATACGACTGATTACGCATACCTTCAAGAAACAATCTGCCGAGAGAATACCAGAGTATGTAAAAGCAGAAGATTTGTCCTTCGGCTCTTTTTTTTCTGCGGAATATAATAAGCGCGGTAAGTCCGAGAATATTCCATGCCGACTCATATAAAAACAGAGGATGCACCGGCGCGGCGCCGTTTATGGACATACCAAATAAACTACCTGTTTCTCTTCCGTACACCTCAGCATTAACAAAATTTCCGAAACGTCCGATTGCCTGACCTATAAAAAGTCCGGGGGCGCATACATCAAGCATCTTGAATGTGTTTATCTTTTTTATTCGGCAGTATATGAGGGTGGAAATGACAGCGCCTGTAATTCCGCCGTAAATAGCGAGTCCTCCGTTCCATATCTTGAAAATATCCGCAAATGAGTCAAATTCATCAAGGGCGAAGAGAACATAGTAAATTCTCGCGCCGACAATTCCCGAAATAAGACCTATAAGCGCAACATCCCATACGCTGTCCTTTTGGACGTTATACTTTCCGCATGTTTTTAAAACAAAGAATAACCCCAGAAGAAAACCGGAAAGAATAATAAGAGCATACCAGTAAATCCCCTTTGAGCCTATTGAAAATGCGATAGGGTTAATGTTAAATGTTATGCCTATGTTTGGAAAAGAAATAATATTCATAGTAATATCCATAGCCTTTCTGCCCACGAATCGTAGTATGTTTAAATTTAACGTCCTCATCGTGGGCAGATAAGGCGTTAAATGGATATTATGCCCATGTGCGTTTTTCGAAGCTTGCGAGAAAAAACTCGCGCGGGCAATTGAATTTATTAACGTGAGTTATCACGTTAACATCCTTCAAAAACAATGTATTTTAGCCTGAAATGTTTTTGTAATATATTAGCAAAGAAATTTTAATAAAACTATTCACAAAATGAAATATTTGTGATATAATGGCAACAACCACGATATATAGTGGCATATGCCGCCTATACATCAATATATATAGGCGGCGTATGTAAGTAATCACAATAATTATATCCTATTTGCTTAAGATTTACAAGCGAAACGGTAAAATCAGGCAAAAATAATGCTCTTTAATAAAAAAAGCTATTGCATTTTTTATTGATTTAGGGTAAAATGGAGTTGATGGGAGCAAATTGGAGAGTTTTGGTTAAAATTCTTTAATTTGGGAGTATCCAACCACGAATCAATGAGAAGGGCAGGTGACATATAAAATGGTTAATTTTGTTGATGAATATCCACGTCAGCTTGATGAGCGCGGAAGAATAATTCTGCCTGCCAAGGTGAGGGAGGTAATGTCACAGACTATATATGTCACACGGTCTATGTCTGACAAGTGCCTGTATTTGTACACTCAGGAGGAGTGGGATAAAATTTCGGAAAAAATCAATCAGCTTCCGACTGCCACAGATAGTAATGCGGCAGCTTTTGCGCGATTGTTTTTCGGCAAGGCAATGTGCGCCGATGTCGATAAGCAAGGCAGAGTGCCAATCTCAAAGCGGCTTATTGAGTACGCTGAATTGAAAAAGGATGTTGTGCTTGTGGGTGCGAATACGCGTCTGGAAATATGGGACAGCGAGGAATGGGAAAACTATCAGAACGGACTTTCAGATAATATTATGATGGACGGGATTTTGAAATACGGACTTAATATATAATGAAAGGGATACGCAATGGAGTTTAAACATGTTTCTGTATTGTTCAGGGAAAGCATAGCTGCTCTTAATATAAAGAGCGGCGGTATATATGTTGACGGAACGCTGGGCGGCGGCGGGCATTCCCATGGGATACTATCTGCAAATGATAACGCTGAGGTTATCGGGATTGATCGTGATATCGAAGCGATAGCCGCGGCAAAAGAACGCCTTCGGGAGTTTCAGGACAGAGTCACGATAGTCAACAGGAATTTCAGCGAGATTAAGGATATACTTTCTGAACTTGGAATTTCCGGGGTTGACGGCGCCATTCTGGATTTGGGGGTAAGCTCATATCAGCTTGACAATCCTGATAGAGGTTTCAGCTACATGAAGGATGCGCCTCTTGATATGCGGATGAGTCAAACAGCGTCAAAGACAGCTTATGATGTTATCAATTCATATTCGTGTGAGGAGCTTACGCGTATTTTTTATGAATATGGGGAGGAAAAGTGGTCAAAACGTATTGCAGAGTTCATATGTGAAAAAAGAAAGGAAAACCCTTTAAAAACCACATCGGAACTTGTTGACGTAATAAAGGCCGCGATACCTAAGAAAGCGCGTCTGGACGGAGGACATCCTGCCAAAAGAGTTTTTCAGGCAGTCAGGATTGAGGTTAATGACGAACTCTCTATACTCAATGAGGCTGTAAAAGATTTTGTGTCATCGCTGAAAACAGGCGGCAGGATAGCTATTATAACATTCCATTCTCTTGAGGACAGAATTGTAAAGCAGACGTTTGGCGAATTGGCGAGAGGATGCACATGCCCTAAGGAATTCCCGGTGTGTATGTGCGGAAAAAGACCTGAAATAAAGATAATTTCCAAAAAACCTGTTCTTCCGAGCAGTGAAGAAACAGAAGAAAATTCGCGCTCAAAGAGCGCAAAACTGAGAATTGCCCAAAAGCTTTAATGAGTTAAGGAGAGATATTGTGGATTACGGAAACCTGGCATATAAACTGCCGAGGCAGTATGAAAAGCCGAGAAAACGAATAAGACCACAAGTAAATAGAGCAAGAATTATCAGAAGGAATCGTGAGCAAATGCTAATAAGAAGTAAAAATTTGCGCAGAATATGCGCGATTGTAGTAGTAGCATTGTCAGCAGGATTTATGATTTCCCAATTTGTAACTGTAAACGAAACCGGTCAGGAAATAGCAAGTCTCACAAAACAGCTTAATGAACTGGAATCGGCTACGAGTCAGATGATATTCAATATGGAACAGAGCGTTGACCTCGCGGAGATTGAAAAAGAGGCCACAACAAGACTGGGTATGCAGAGACCTGAAAAATATCAGATGATATATGTAAATGTAAAGCAGGACGATATGACAGAAAAAACAGCCGGTGAAGTTGAAGGGCTTGGAAATAGTGTAACGTCAGCTTTGAAGAAGATTGGTGGTAATATTGTACAATTTTTCAGCATAAAATAAAATCTGTAGGGTTGTATAATAAAATCAGTATAGTTATTAAAAGGAATTGATAAATTAAATGAAGCCATCATTAAGTGAAATCAGAAAAAGAACAGTTGTAATGATGCTTATGGTGACGGCTGTGTTGGCAGTGCTTGTTATAAGAGTTGCATACTGGCAGATAATAAGAGGCGATGAGCTTAGATCTAAAGCTAAAGCGCAGCAGCAGGGAAGCAGTATCATAACGGCATCAAGAGGGAATATATATGACAGAAACGGTAAGGTTCTGGCAGAAAGCGCTTCGGTAAACACGCTTATTTGTAATCCGGAGGATATCAAAAAGAGCGGAGATGCGTCTGTAATCGCGACGCGTTTGGCTGATGTCATTGGTATGGAGCCGGACAGAATAAAGGAATTAATAACAAAGGAATCGCGGTATCAGGTTATAAAAAAGCGTCTCACTGCCGAGGAGACTGAAAATGTAAAGCGTCTCATGGACAGTGAGATTGATCAGACGATTGCCAAAGCCTTTACGGGCATTTATTTTGAGGATGATTCAAAAAGGTTTTATCCATTTAACGTTGCGCCGCACATCTTAGGCTTCACCGGGTATGATAATAACGGCATACAGGGTATAGAGCTTACGTTTGATGACGAACTTATGGGTATTAACGGCAGTGTGGAAACAAATCAGAACGCGGATGGCAGTACTCTGAAGGACCAACAGGCGGAATATATAAACGGAGCCGTGAAGGGCGATGATATTGTTCTTACTATAGATGAAACCATTCAGCATTTTCTTGAAAAGCATCTTGAGGAAGCTGTGACTGAGGATAAACTCAAAGAAGGCGCTGCAGGTATTGTAATGAACCCCAAAACCGGTGAAATTCTTGCAATGTCTACGAAACCGGATTTTGATGTAAATAATCCATATGATATAGAGCAGTTCAGAAAGTATGCGATAGATTTTAAGGCAGACACGAAGAATGAAGAAAGCGAAGATGGCGAGGCGACTCCGAAGCCTACAGAAAATCCGGATGAGCTGAGCGATGAGTACATAGCGGCAATGCGAAACAAAATGTGGCGCAATAAAGCTGTTTCAGATACGTATGAGCCGGGCTCAACGTTTAAGATTATAACCGCAGCCGCTGCTTTGGAAGAGCACGTTGTAGATCTTGACACGGGATTTTATTGCCCCGGATTCAAAGTGGTTGCAGACAGGAAAATCGGCTGCGCTAATACAAACGGACATGGGGCGCAGACTTTTGTCGAGGGAGTGAGAAATTCCTGCAACCCTGTATTCATGGATGTGGGTCAGGGTTTAGGCGCAGAGAAATTCATGGAATATTTCACCGCCTTCGGACTGACGAAGAAAACAGATATTGAGCTTGTAGGAGAGTCATCAAGTATATATTATCATAACGGAATGAGCGAGGTTGACCTTGCGACAAGCTCATTTGGTCAGGGATTCCAGATTACGCCTATTCAGCTTATAACGGCGGTATCGGCTGTTGTAAACGGCGGGGAACGCATGAAGCCGCAGATTGTAAAGGAAATAAGAAATTCAACCGGTGTTATAAAGACATATGAACCGGAAGTGGTGGCACGAGTGATTTCTGAGGAAACTTCGCGAAAGATGCGCGAAATTCTTGAATCAGTAGTCGCGCTTCCGACATCCACAGGTAAAAATGCGTATGTTAAGGGTTGCCGCATAGGTGGAAAAACGGGCACATCGGAAAAAGGTAATCGTAATGAGGGGAATCGTATAGCATCCTTTATAGGGTTTGCTCCTGCGAATGATCCGCAGGTTGTATGTCTTGTAATGCTTGACGAGCCTCAGATAGATAATAAGTACGGCGGAACGATAGCCGCTCCGCTTGTGGGTGAGATAATTGAGGATGTTCTTAATTATCTGGGAGTGGAAAAGCAGTATACTGTTGACGAAGAAGCTGATGTCAGGATTGAAGTTCCGGATTTGCGTTCTTCAGATATTTCTGCAGCAGAAGATATCATTAACGACAGTAATTTAAATGTAAGAGTAGTCGGAGATGGTGAAACAGTTGTTGACCAGCTTCCCAAACCGGGAATTATGCTTAATGAAAAATCCACAGTGATTTTATATACTGAGCAGCAGGATGAAACGGAAACGGTAGAAGTCCCGGATCTCAGGGATATGTCGGTAGGTTCGGCAAGAGAAGCTCTCGAAAAGAGAGGGCTGAACTTCGAAGTTATCGGCGCAGGACATAGTGAGATGACTGGTGCTTACGCTGTAAACCAAAGCGTCGAAGCGGGAGAAAGTGTGCCGCCGGCGACTGTTATCGGAGTTGAGTTCCGACAATTAACTTCAGATTAATTTTTTAAGGGGGAAATAAACATGTTGGCAAGTGAACTGATTGGCGAAGATTGGCTTAATGAGCATGATGATATAGATATAAGCGGTATTGCTTATGACTCGAGAAATGTGGGTGAAGGTAATATATTCGTCTGCATAAAGGGTTATGAAACCGACGGACATAAATTCGCGAAAATGGCGGAGGAGAACGGCGCCGCGCTCATTGTGGCTCAGGATAAGATTGATGTTAATGTGCCTGTATGGTATGTGGAAAATTCAAGAGTTGCAATCGCTCAGATAGCATCGCGTTATTACGGTAATCCGTCTGAAAGGTTCAGACTGATAGGCGTTACCGGTACAAACGGTAAAACTACGATAACGTATCTTATAAAAAGCATTATCGAAACGGCCGGAATGAGAATAGGCGTCATAGGCACAAATCAGAATATTATAGGTGATAAAGTGCTGGTTACACAGAGCACAACTCCAACTACCCCGAATGCTCTTGAATTACAGCAGCTTTTTGCGGAGATGGTTCAGGGAGAGGCGGAATGTGTTGTTATGGAGGTATCCAGCCATGCTCTCGAGCTTGAAAGAGTGTATGGCTGCCGCTTTGATGTGGGCGTGTTCACAAATCTCACGCGTGACCATCTCGATTTCCACGGCACAATGGAGAATTATTTAAACGCAAAGGCGAAATTGTTTAACATAAGTGATAAGGGTGTTGTCAATTTTGATGATGACGGAGGAAAGAAGATAGTGGCTGACTCTGACTGTGATATACTTACGGTTGGACTTGGAGACGGTTGTGACTTAAAAGCGAAGGATATAAAAATTTCGTCAAGAGGCGCTGATTTCAAGGTGGATTATGACGGAAAAACATATCCTGTTCATATAGTAATTCCCGGTAAATTCAGCGTATACAACGCAATCTGCGCTATGGGCGCCGCAATTCAGTTAGGTGTAGACATGGATACGATAATAAGGGGTCTTGAAAATGCGTCAGGCGTTGTTGGACGTGTAGAAGTTGTTCCCACAGACACGGATTATACCGTTATCATAGACTATGCTCACACTCCGGACGGACTTGAGAATATTATATCCACCGTTAATGAGTTTGCCGAAGGCAGAGTAATAACGCTCTTCGGCTGCGGCGGTGACAGAGATAACACAAAGCGCGCTATTATGGGCGAAATTGCAGGCCGGCTTTCGGATTTCAGCATTATAACCTCAGATAATCCGCGTACTGAGAACCCGGAGGCAATCGTGGAACAGATTGAGGAAGGAATGAAGCGCACGGATGGAGATTATATAACTATAGTAGACAGACGCGAGGCAATAGGATACGCTCTCGACAATGCAAAAAAAGGCGATGTTATTATTCTTGCTGGTAAGGGACAGGAAACGTATCAGATAATCGGTAAGGAAAAACATGATTTTGACGAGCGTATTGTGGTGTATCAGCACCTTAACAAGTAATCAGAAATGGGCTGTATCTTAGTCTAATCAGCCCATCGGGGCTGTTTCCTTAATACAACAGCCTCTTATTGTTTTATAGCATATGATAAAAGTGAGGGATAGACTTTATGCAGATATTGACAATCGGAGATATATTGAAGGCAACGGGCGGCGAGCTTCTTAGCGGCGACATTGATAAGGTTATAACCGGCATAACAACAGATTCAAGAAATACGGATGCCGGCACACTCTTTGTGCCTATTATAGGCGAGAAGTTTGACGGACACGAGTTTATACAGGCGGCATTTGACCAGGGCGCCCAAGCGGCTATCACGCAGAAAGAAACGGAACTGCTTGTCGGTAAAACGATTATAAAAGTAAACGATACCTTCAAAGCTCTCGGTGATATTGCTCGATTTTATAAAGAGCGTTATAATGTTCCTACTGTTGCTGTTACCGGGAGTGTGGGTAAGACAACGACAAAGGATATGCTGTATTCTGCGCTGTCAGGAAAGTATAATACACTTAAAACAGAGCGCAGCTTTAATAATGAGATAGGACTTCCGCTTACAGTTTTCAGACTCGAAAAGGAGCATGAGGCGATAGTTCTGGAAATGGGCATGAATCATTTCGGCGAGATTGAACGTCTTGCATCGATAGGAAGACCGGATGTTGCTGTTATAACCAATATCGGTCAGGCGCATATAGAACATCTTGGTTCGCGTGAAGGTATTTTTAAAGCGAAGATGGAAATAGCAAAGCTGTTTACAGAGAAGAATACCCTTATTGTAAATGGTGACGATGATTTTCTGGGAAATGTAAAGGGTACTGTTCCCTGTAAGGTTCTGTATTACGGCATAAATAATCCTGAAAATGATGTGTATGCAAAGGATATACGCGACGGCGGGCTTGACGGAATTGAATTTGCGGCTGTTACTCCGGAGGGGGAATACAAGATTAAGGTGAACGTTCCCGGTGAGCATAATGTGTATAACGCCCTTGCGGCTATATGCGTAGGACGTGAGTTTAACGTTCCTATGGAAAAAATCATTGAAGGAATAGAAAATTTTGAACTTACGGAGATGCGAATGGCGGTTGAGGAGTACGAGGGCATAACTATAATCAATGACTGCTTCAATGCATCCCCTGACTCAATCAAGGCGGCTGTTAAGGTGCTTGGTAAAATTAAGGATAAAAGAAAAATCGCAATTCTCGGAGATATGCTTGAAATGGGCGATTATGCAGAGAGGGCACATTATGAGCTTGGAAAAGCATTATGTGAAAACGGAATTGATATGCTGATTACCGCGGGAGAAAATATGAAGCATCTTGCCCGGGGCGCAAAAGATAACGGAATAGGCAGTATCGCTGTCTTTGATAAGACGCTTGAAGTCTGCGAATTTGTGAAGAAAGAAATAAAGAGCGGCGATGCGGTTCTTATAAAGGCTTCACACGGAATGCACTTTGAACAAGTATACGATAGCATAAAGAATAATTAACGTAATGGAGGATTACAATGGGAATTTTAAAGGAAATGCTTATGTCATCGCTTTTATCATTTGCGGTGGCGCTTGTGGTAACTCTCGCTATTGGACCTGTGTTTATACCGTGGCTTCATAAGCTGAAATTCGGTCAGGAAATCCGTGAGGAGGGACCAAAGTGGCATAAGAAAAAATCAGGCACTCCGACAATGGGCGGCATAATGTTTATAACTGGAATTGCGATAGCTGTTATCATAACGAGCCTTGTGTTCGCGGCTAACGGTAATTTCGATAAAACATTCGGAAGATGCGTACTTCTTCTGTTGATTTCGCTGGGTTTCGGTATGATTGGATTTATAGACGATTATATCAAGGTTGTCAAAAAACGTAACCTCGGACTCACAGCGGCGCAGAAGTTTATACTTCAGGTAGCGCTTGCGGCTGTATATGTTATAGTTCTGTACCTGATGGGTGTGCTTGATACATCGATTAAAATACCGTTTACCCGATTGGAATGGGCAATGCCTCTGTGGCTATATATACCGTTTGTTATGTTTGTGGTGGTCGGCGTGGTTAACGCGGTAAATCTTACCGATGGTCTTGACGGACTTGCATCAAGCGTTACTGCGGTTGTGAGTGTATTTTTCGCGTTAGTGTCATATATTATGTTTAATGAGCTTGGTGTGACAGTGTTCTCGATGGCAGTTCTCGGAGGACTGATAGGATTTTTATACTATAACAGATATCCGGCAAAAGTGTTTATGGGAGATACCGGTTCTCTGTTTTTAGGGGCTGCTGTCGCGCTTATGGCGATAGATTTGAAAATTCCGGTTTTACTTATAATTGTAGGCTTTGTTTACTTTATGGAAACACTGTCAGTTATTATGCAGACGACATATTTCAAGTATACAAAGAAAAAATACGGCGAAGGAAGAAGAATATTTAAAATGAGTCCGCTGCATCATCATTTCGAGATGTGCGGATGGAATGAAAAGAAAATAGTCGCTGTATTTACGGTTACAACGCTTGCGTTATGTGTTTTAGCGTGGATTGCTATTTAAAACGGCGGCATTAATTGATAAAGAAGGAGATATCAAAAATGGCTGCATCAGCATATAGCCCGGATTCAGTAAACCGAAGCAAAAAAAATACAACACGCAGGATTGTGGGAAAACCGGTGAAGACATTAAGGGCATCTTATATGGACTATACATTTCTATTCATAGTCGTTCTGCTTCTTGTGTCGGGACTGGTAATGCTGTTGTCTGCATCCGCACCGTCCGCTAACCGTATATACGGGAATTCATATTACTTTTTCCTGAAGCAGTTTCTCTGCGCGATGATTGGTATAGCCGGCATGCTTTTCATATCCCGGATAAACTATAATGTATATAAAAAATTAGCGCCTAACATGATGATAGTCTGCATAATTCTTCTTGTATGTGTGCTTATTCCGGGTATAGGAGTTTCGCATAACGGTTCAAGACGATGGCTTAATACTCCGGTGATTGAGCTTCAGCCATCTGAGTTTATGAAGCCGGTTATAACAATGTATTTTGCGCGGCTTATAGACAGTGGGAAATATAATCTCAAAAAAATAGGCGGGAATTTACCGTATGTAGGAGTCCTGCTTATTGTTTTAGGACTTATGCTTATGGAAACGCATCTGAGCGGAGCGATTGTTATCGCAGGTGTAGGCGTGAGCGTTATGATTGCGGGAGGAACACCGATAAAGCCTGTGCTTATCGGCGCAATCATACTTATTCCGGCGGCAATTTTCGGAGTATATACATTGAGCGAGGTGCGATGGGCAAGAGTTACAAGCTTCCTTGACCCGTTCAGGGATATACGTGATGAAAGTTATCAGGTGGCTCAGGGGCTTTACGCTATCGGTTCGGGAGGTATTTTTGGCTTGGGACTTGGCCGAAGCGTGCAGAAGTATTATCTCCCGGAGCCGTATAACGATTTTATATTTACAATTGTATGCGAAGAATTGGGACTTGTGGGAGCAACAGTTGTGATACTTCTGTTTGCGGCGCTTATAATAAGAGCTGTCAGGATTGCCATGAATGCGCCCGATACATACAGCTCTCTTGTTGCGATAGGCATAGCTGCGCATCTTGCGATTCAGACAATATTGAATATTGCCGTTGCAACATCCAGCGTGCCTAACACAGGTGTGTCGCTCCCGTTTTTCAGCTATGGCGGAACAGCGATAATGACTTTGCTTATGGAAATGGGTGTGCTGTTAAATATTTCGAGGTATTCGGTTAAGGATTAGCTGTTTATACAAAAAAAGAAAAGGTGGGTTAACGTAAAAACTTACGTTAACAGATTTGATTGCCCGCGCGTTTTTTCTCGCAAGCTTCGAAAAACGCACATGGGTAAAATATCCATTTAACGTCTTATCCGCCCACGATAAGCGCGTCAGGATGTTTTGTTGCAATTTGTGGGCAGAAAGGCTATGGATATTTATATATGAGAGTTATATTTGCCGGAGGAGGAACCGGCGGACATATAAATCCTGCGATTTCAATAGCAGACTATGCCAAGTCGCAAGACGATAATTTTGAAGCTCTGTTTATAGGAACAAAAAGCGGTATGGAAACAAAGCTTGTTCCTAAGGCAGGATATGAGCTTAAATTCATAGATATTGCAGGTTTTGACAGGAAGAATTTAATGAAAAACTTCTCAGTTTTAAGAAAGCTTGTGAAAGCTAACCGTGATTGCAGAAGAATTATAAAAGAATTCAATCCTGATTGTATTGTGTGTACAGGTGGTTATGTGAGCGGTCCTGTAGCAATGGCTTCGAAAAAAACGAAAATACCGTCTCTTATCCATGAGCAGAACGTTTATCCGGGTCTTACTGTCCGCGGCTCTGAAAAGTATGTCGATTATCTTGCAGTGAGCTTTGAGGAAACAATAAATCACATGACGCATAAAGATAAGTGTGTTGTTACCGGAAATCCCGTAAGATGTGAGATACTCAATGCTGATTATGAAAAATCAAGAGAAAAGCTTGGGATAAAAAAGCCGTTTGTGCTTATTTTCGGAGGCAGTCTCGGAGCAGATAAGATAAACGATACTGTTATAGATATGCTCGAAAAAGTAGTAGCTGATGATAAAATAGAAATTCTGTTCGGTACGGGTGACAGAAACTACGAAAAAATAATGAAAGAAATTGAAAAACGCGGTATAAAGCTTACAGACAGCGTAAGAGTTACAGCGTATATAGATAACATGGCCGAATGTATGGCGGCGGCGGATATTGTTGTATCGCGCGCGGGAGCAATAACCGTAAGTGAGATTGCGGCGCTTCATAAGCCGTCTGTGCTTATTCCGTCCCCGAACGTTGTAAGAAATCATCAGGAGCAGAACGCGCGTGAATTCGAACGCGCCGGCGCGGCGCATGTATTGGTGGAAAGTGAATTGTCGGCTGACGCTCTTTATGAAAAAATAATGACATTAGCCGAAGA
>JAFLUB010000056.1 GCA_022509025.1 Oscillospiraceae bacterium
GCTAAATTATAGTTTTGTCGGTATGTTGATGGCATGCGTTAGCCTCCCTGCAACGCGCCTTTGGCGCTTTGGAGGGAGGTGGCATTTTAGAGCGACAGCGAAAAAATGACGGAGGCTCACCGTCAAACTACAATTTTTATGTTCTAAATTGTCCCATTTGATAATATATATCAAATACAAAACACGAATGGAGGAAAGAGAAATGTACATAGCGAACAATGAAACGGCTTTATCGCAGAACGGAATACTCAGCTTTATGCCCCAGGGGATACGGCGGTTTATGTACGGCATTGACCTTACCGGAGCATATGAAATTCGCATGCGGTTAGGTAATCCGCTTACGATTCATTATGGTGATGGATGCTTTTACTTAGGCGGCAGAGGGAAACTGAGCGCTGTCCCTGTATCGGCTCTGAGAGTAACACGCGGGCATATTGAAGAAGCTATTGAGATTGCCACGGCATCGTCTGTCTATTCGGTAAGAGATGAGATAAAAAACGGGTTTCTGACAATCAAAGGCGGGCATCGTATAGGGATTACCGGAACTGCCGTGATAAAGGAGGACAAGATTTCTTTTATAAAAGATGTTTCCGCTCTGAATTACAGACTTGCAGGTGAAATTATAGGCGCGGCGGATAAGATAATACCTCTTATATTAAGTGACGGATATGTAAAAAATACCCTTATCATATCACCGCCAGGCGCGGGTAAGACCACTATGCTCCGTGATATTGCCCGTCAGCTTTCGTATAAATCATACAGAGTCAGCGTTGTTGATGAAAGACGGGAGATAGCCGCGCTGAGTGAGGGCAGAAGCGCCTTTGATCTCGGATTTTCCACAGATGTGTTAGAGGGGGTAGACAAGGCTCATGGAATGCTTATGGTGCTGCGCTCAATGTGTCCTGATGTGATTATTACAGATGAAATAGGCACTCAGAGCGATATTGATGCCGTTGAGAAAATTACAAATAGCGGCGCGGCGGTGATTGCTTCAATCCACGGCAGGAATATTGATATGGTAAAGCATAGAACGGATTTAGAGCGTATGCTTCGCTTTTTCGATTTAATCGTAACAATCGGTAAAAGCAAAGGGTTTGGTACGATAGAGGAGGTTATCGCCCGATGATAAAAGCTATAGGCGCTGTTATGACAGGGTTTGCGTGTGCTTATTTCGGTATAAAACTCAGCGCGAGTCTCAGAACCCGCGCCGTAAGTCTCGCCGATATATGCGCTTCTCTGGAGCTTCTGGAAAGTGAAATTAATTTCAGTGTCAATAAGCTGAAAAAAGCATTTATCCGCGCTGACAGAAATGGATTATTCACTCTTGCAGCGCAAAATCTGGAAAGGATGAGCGCGAAAAAAGCGTGGGAGGACGCTCTTTTTGATATGCAGGGTAAATTATGTCTTAGCGGAGCGGATGTTGATGTATTAAATCAGCTTGGACAAAACATAGGCAAAACCGATACGGAGGATCAGCTAAAAAATATACGCTATATAAAAACTCTGGCTATGCAGCAGGAAAAGCAGGCGCGCGCTGATTATGAACGTTTCGGAAAGCTTTATAGAAGCGGCGGCGTGCTTACCGGTCTTTTGGCGGTGATTATATTAATATAGATAAATAGTAACGAGATACTGTTCTTTATTGAACCTCTCGGGAAAAGAGTTGTAAAATATGGATGTAGACTTAATATTTCAGATAGCGGGTGTAGGTATAATCGTAGCGGTGCTGAATCAACTGCTCACCCGCGCGGGGCGTGAGGAGCAGGCGCTTTTAACCACGCTTGCCGGACTGGTGGTGGTGTTGTTCATTGTAACACAGCAGATAGGGGAACTGTTTGATACTGTAAAAACTATCTTTAACCTATAATGACGCGGAAAATTAACAGCGCATATTACCCTTTTTCGGAACCCCATGTATCAGCATACGTCGGCGTTGCTCAAAAGGGCAATCTGCTTGTTACTTTTCCACGTTACAAAATCGGAGCATACTATGGATATTTTTAAGATAATCGGAATTGGCATTGTGGGAGGTGTACTTTCCATAACCGTAAAGCAGTATAAAAAAGAATATGCTGTTCTTGTAGGACTTGCCGTTATAACTGTAATACTCTTTTTCACGCTTGACACTCTTGCAGAAGCGATTAATCAGATTTACGCTATAACGGAAAAAAGCGGTGTGGATGTAAGATATTTTGTGGCGGTAATGAAGGTTGTGGGAGTAGCGTATATCACGCAGTTCGGCGCTGAAATACTGCGTGACGGAGGTGAAAACGCTATTGCTTTAAAGGTGGAGCTTGCGGGGAAGGTGTATATTTTAGGATTGACGCTGCCGATAGTAACGGAGTTTCTGGAGGTATGCATCAATGCGCTCTCTGCTATTTAAAATCTTACTGGTATGTATATTACTGATTCCTGTCACTGCTAACGCTGAGACGGAAAATATCTTAGGTGAAATGCCTTCATTGCCGGGGGAGGATTTGTATAATAGCACGGTGGAACAGATAATTTCCGGAGAATTATCGTTGAATCCTGCAACCATATTAAATATTCTTTCTGATAATTTGCTTGGGGAAATACGTGAATGTGCCCAAGATGTGATGATATTATTTATAATAGCGGCAATTTCGGGGGTTATAACTGCAATCTCAGCCTCGTTCGGAAATAAGTCAATAGGTGAGGCGGCTTTTTTCGCCTGCTTCACGCTTATGTCCGCGGCGGCTCTGCAATGCTTCACAATAGCTATGGAATACGGCAGAGATGTCACATCCGCCATGACGGATTTTATAACCAAGCTGTCGCCGCTCTTAATGCTGATGATTGCGACAAGCGGATATGCGGCAAGCGCCGCCGCGTTCCAGCCTGTTATGTCAGGCGCGGTGTATGTGGTGTCAATAGTAATAGATAAGTGCTTAATGCCGCTTATCGTTTTCAGCGCTATATTGTCGGTAGCGGGAAATGTCAGCGACAGAGTTCAGCTTTCGGGATTCTGTAAAGTTGTCAAATCAACGTCAAAGTGGATTATGGCGGCTATTACTACGGTCTTTACCGGTATAAGCGCCGTGTACGGATTTTCAACGCCTGCCCTTGACGCTGTAAGCGCAAAAGCCATAAAGTTTGCCATAGGCTCTCTTGTTCCTGTGGTCGGCTCTTTTCTCTCGGATACGCTTGAAACAGTTGTCAGCGGAACGAAACTTATAAAAAACTCGGTTGGCAGCGCGGGAATAATAGTTATGTGCGTAATATGTCTTATTCCTATACTCAAAATAAGCGCAATACAGCTTATGCTGAAGCTAACTTCGGCAATAGCGGAACCGCTCACGGATAAGCGTATTTCATCAATGATGTGGGAGATGTCGGAATCAGTCACAGCCATCTTCGGCGTTATAGTTATGGTGGCGGTGCTGTTTATGATTAATATCAGCATTATGCTCGCTGCGACAGGGGGCGGATAACTATGAGGGAGTATATAATAGCCATAGTCGGAGCAACGCTGCTGTCCGCCTTATCGACCATAATCGCGCCTGAAAAATGGCGCGGCTATGTGCGTATAATAACGGGACTTGTAATAATAAGCTGTATCGTCTCACCGGTTTCATCTGTTATAAAAAGCGATATATTTAATGGATTTGAGATTAGTTCAGACAGCGTGATTGACGGAAGTAACCTGCAGACTGAGCTTATTGTCAGGGAGCTTAGTAAACGCGTAAACGAGGATATAGAGGCGCGTATGAAAAAGGAATTTAATCTTTCAGTTACAGCTGAGTGTGAAATACGCGTCAATGATGAAGGTGAGATTGCGGGGGTAGATAATGTACGTGTATCAGGGGATAAATTAACAGACCGCGCGCGGATGCGATTATGCGAGGTGTATGGTCTTAAACCTTATGAGGTGAATGATGAATAAGGAAGAAATTATAAAAATATTTAAAAATAAGAATAACCGCCTGATATGTTTAATATTTATAATTGGAGTTGTACTTATGGTCGCGGCGGGCGGACACGGCAAAAAAACAGAGACAGTCAAGCCTGTCCCACAGGTGACTGTGGAGGATGATGAAAAGCGTCTTGCCGGAATTCTTTCGCAGATAGAAGGAGCCGGCGATGTTTCGGTTATGATAACCTATTATTCGAGCATTGAAAAAAATATCGCTTATGAAACCAAAACTGCTTCAAGAGAGGACAAGAGCGAGAAAAGCGAGGATAAAAAGGCTGTTATGAGCGATGGGGAGCCTATGGTTGTTAAAGAAGTGTATCCGCGGGTGAAAGGCGTTATCGTCACGGCTCAGGGGGCAGGAAACAGCGCTGTGAGAACAGCGATCTCGGAAGCTGTTTCGGCATCGCTTGACGTGCCTGTACACAGAATATGTATCTTTAAGAAAGAGGAGGAATAAACATATGGTTTTAAAGAAGAAGGAAATAATTGCAGCATCACTTGTGGTACTGATAGGAGTAGCGGGATATCTTAACTGGTCTTACCAGGATACCATAAGGGTACAGGACGGTGAAAGCTACATTGAAACCGGTAAAAAACTTGGTGAAGCGCAGTATGTAAACTCGGTGGACGAGGTGGAGGACACATCTGAGGGAGAATCGGAGGAAACAGCTTCGGAGAATACAGATGAAAACAACACTGATGAGACGGAGGAAACCGGTACAGAAAATGTAGATGACAAGAATACGGAGGATAGCCGCGAGACAATTTCGGGAGGAGAAAATTACTTCGTGCAGGCAAGATTAAACAGAGAAACATCACGTTCAAAATCTCTTGAGATACTTAACCAGACAGCAGAAAATACAAGCTTTGACGAGGATATACGAAAAAAAGCAGGAGATAAAATACTTGATGTGGCGAATAATGTACAGAAAGAAGCTGAAATTGAAGACATAGCCGCTTCAAAAGGATACGGTGAAATATGCGTTTATGTTGATGACAGTGACGTAAATGTAATGGTACGGAAAGAGAACTTTGACAACGAGGACGTTATAAGGCTTACTGCGATTGTGACTGAGCAATTAAAAATTTCTGCACAAAATGTAAAAATAGTTGAAGTTAAGTAGTTTTTGTGGTAAAATATACGTAAAGAATATACTTAGAAAAAAACGGAGGTAAACATTATGGAAGAAGAAATTAAGAACGTAGTTTCAGAAGACGATGTGATTGTGGAAGAATTCATAGAAACAGCGCAGGAACAGGCAATTCCGGAGTCAGATGATGAGCCGATAGGCAATGTTAAGATATCGGTGGATGTCGTTTCAACAATTGCCGGTGTTGCAACAAGCGAAATTGAAGGTGTTGCCGGTATGGCAGGAACATTTGCGGGTGGTATTGCCGAAATACTCGGCGCAAAGAAAAATCCTTCAAAGGGCGTCAAGGTTGACATGAACGAAAAAAATGTTACAATAGACCTCTACATAGTGGTGGATTACGGTGTAAGAATACCGGAATTATCCTGGGAGATTCAGGAAAACGTAAAGAATAACGTGGAAACAATGACGGGGCTTGAGGTTCTTAAGGTAAATATTCATATCGAAGGTGTAAGCTTTGATAAAGAAAATGCTGAAAAGATTGAGCTTGATGCTGATGCCGACGAGAACGCTGAAATAAACGCGGAAAATGAAGAAGAAACAGAATAATGGATTGAACAGACTGAGCAGACGTTGACAAATCAGGTCAGATTTCACGAAAAGAGAAAAGTCGGCGTACATGGGTACGGTAAGGCTTATTTTCGTAAAAAGCGCATAACAGCGGTGTTTTTCGATAAAATACCGCTGTTAAATTTACTTAGTATAAAAAATACCTTGATATTGTAGACTGTAATATTGCGCGGTCCGGGCAATTTGTTGACAGTCTGAAACCGCCTTTTTGAGGTGGTTTTTCTTCTTAGGAAATATTCTGAAAAAATTCAAAAAAAATATTGACATATTCTAAATTTTATTGTAGAATACCCTTATAGTATAGAAAGAGGTACAAAGCTATGAGAAACTTTGCAGCAACAAATTTAAATAACCTCCTACTCCTAAGCTGAATCGGCAATGTGGTCTTCAGTTTAGTTTTTCTGTACTGCGGTATTGAAAGTATGCTGGGTCACATTGTGGCTCAGCTTTTTTGATGAATAGGCGTATAGCCGGAAAGGAGATGTATTATGAATTATCAGAAATACCAGAAAATGTACCACCCGGTTCCTCTGGAAAACCGTGAGTGGCCGAATAACGAAATAACAAAGGCTCCAATATGGTGCAGCGTGGATTTAAGAGACGGTAATCAGGCTCTTTATTCACCCATGACAACAGACGAGAAAATAGAGTTCTTCACATTTCTTGTAAAGCTTGGCTTCAAGGAAATAGAGGTAGGCTTCCCGGCTGCTTCGCATACAGAATTTGAGTTTGTCCGCCGTCTTATTGACGAGGACCTGATACCGGACGATGTTTCTATTCAGGTGCTTACTCAGGCGCGCGAGCATATAATAAAGAAAACAGTTGAAGCGTTGAAGGGCGCTAAGAATGCTGTTATACATCTTTATAACTCTACTTCAACACTTCAAAGAGAGGTAGTATTTAAAAAGAACAAGGAAGAAATCAAGCAGCTTGCCGTTGACGGCGCAAAGCTTGTTAAAAGCCTTGTTTCCGGTCAGCTTGACGGAAATATCAGATACGAGTATTCCCCTGAGAGCTTCACATGCACGGAAATGGACTATGCCGCTGAGATTACAAATGCCGTGCTTGACGTGTTCGAACCATCAGCGGATAATAAGATTATCGTAAATCTTCCGTCAACTATCGAGGTTGCGACAGCTAATATTTACGCTGACCAGATTGAATATATGTGCAAGCATCTTAATAATCGCGAAAACCTAATCATAAGTGTGCACGCGCATAATGACCGCGCCACGGGTGTGGCATCAAGCGAGCTTGCTTTGCTTGCCGGCGCGGACAGAGTTGAGGGTACTATATTCGGAAACGGCGAAAGAACAGGTAACACAGACATTATAACAGTCGCTTTGAACATGTTCTGCCAGGGTATTGACCCCGGGCTTAACCTTGAAAATATAGATGAGATAATCGAAGTATATGAAAAATATAACCGTCTGCCGATACATCCAAGACATCCGTACGCGGGCGAAATGGCGTATGTGGCATTCTCCGGTTCACACCAGGACGCTATAAAGAAGAGTATGGATTTATTCGGTGAAAGTCCTGAGAATAAGTGGGCAAACCCGTATCTGACAATCGACCCGACAGACATCGGCAGAAAATATGAACCTATACTTATAAACAGTCAGTCAGGCAAGGGCGGCGTAAGCTATATCATGGAAAACAAATACGGCTACATTCTGCCTAAGCCTATGCTTGTTGAGTTCTCGGCTGTGATAAATGATATGTCAGACGAGAAGCAGACTGTGCTTACCAATCATGAAATTCATCAGGCATTCAAGGATATTTATGTGAACGTATCCACTCCGATAAATACACGTTTTTACCGTTTAAATGAGGAAGCGGATGGAACATTGTTGTCCGCAACCGTTGAAGTTGACGGTAAGGTGTCATCAATAGAAGGAAAGGGTAATGGTCCTTTAGACGCGCTTTCCAACGCGTTGAGAAAGTACCTGAAAGCTGACTTTGAAATCAGCAGCTACAATGAGCACGCTTTAGAGCGTTCCTCAAGCTCAAAGGCTTCGGCATATATCTCAATAAAACACGACGGACGTATATACTGGGGTGCGGGTGTGAACGAAAATATAAACACCGCGTCAATCTACGCGCTTATCTCAGCAGTCAACCGAATGCTTACGGATAAATAGCAGGACATAAAAGAGGCTAACCCGCCTTAATGGACTGATTGAATTTAGATGCAGAACGAACAAAACTCACCCGACGGCGTACGAGGGTACTCCGAGTGGTGAGTTTTGTTCGTAGTTTAAAGGATTTTTTATAAAATCAGATTTTTCTTTTGATTACAATATGCATGCCTTTAAACGGTCTGCACTAAATGCAACAGTCCAATTTTACTTAGTGATTGAATTACGTTTAATCTTTTTCGATGATGTTTTATCAAATTCAACGTCTCTGAGAACAAGGTTATGAATTTGCTTTGCTGTCGGCAGCGTTTCGTTCACCTTGTCAATCTCTGCTTGGATTTCAGCTCTTGTATCGGTAAACTCGTAGTCGGGATTAGGATAAACCTCGGCTGTTATAACGCTGTCCTTATCATAAATCACTATTTCCTGTACACTGTCAACGCAGGCAAACTTGTTTTCAAGCTCCTCAGGAGAAACATTCTCTCCGTTAGCGAGAATGATAAGGTTTTTCTTGCGTCCGCTTATGAACACATGGTTATCCTTTACATATCCTAAATCGCCCGTTTTCAGCCAGCCGTCCGGTGTCAGCGTTTTTTCGGTTTCCTCAGGATTCTTATAGTATCCGACCATAACAGACGGACTCTTTACCCAAAGTTCACCATCTACTACCTTTACCTCACATCCCGGAACAATTCTTCCGACAGATTCCGGATATGGACAGCCCTTAACGCCTGTGCTGACGCGTGACGTGCATTCCGTCATACCGTAGCCCTGCGCCGTTTCGATTCCGAATTCTTTATATCCTGCTATAATTTCAGGGCTTAAGTATGCGCCGCCCACATAAAGTATGCTGAACTCTTCACCGAACATATCACGTCCGACAGCCTTCTTGTCAGGATTCTTCTTTGCCTCCATGCGCATTTTGTTAAGTATTGACGCTGCAATCATCGGCACAAATGTTGTCTGCACCGGCTGATACGCCTTAAGGTTTTTCGGAATACGCATGAGCGAATCGTTTATACATAAAATTCTTCCATACCATAACGTACATAAAATATCGCAGGTGAAGCAGAAGATATGATGTATCGGCAGAAGTGTCAGACGCTTGTCGCCATGATAGCCGAGATCGGGTTCACAGGTTGCGTTATCCGCAAAATTCGCGTGCGTAAGCATTACGCCCTTGCTCTGACCTGTTGTTCCCGAAGTAAATATAATAGCCGCGACCGATTGCGGGTCTATATCGCCTGAAGGCGCTTTGCCGCTGTAACGTTCCAATATGGATTGCAGGGAAATTGCTCCCTCGTACTCATTATGCATATGCACAAAATATTTAACCTGCGGACAAAGCTTTTTTATTTCCTCTATGCAGTCCTCGCGTCTTTCATCAAGAAAAACGAGCTCTGAATCGGAACGGTTAATCTCATCCGCGAGATCCCCGGCATTGTTCGCGGCATTCAATGGTACAGCGACATTGCCGCTTATTGTAATGCCGAACCACGAAGCGACAAATTCATAGCTTGTCGCGCCGAAAACTGCCGCGTGTACAGTTTTCTTAAATGTATCCTGTATCCATGCGCCCAGAGCGTCCGCGTCATGTTTAAGCTCATTAAAGCTTTTATCTATAAACTCTTTTTTGACGCGGTTTCTTATAAACGGTTCATCACCGAAGCGTTCTGATGCCGTATACACAAGGTCGCGCATGGTTTTAATATTTTCTCTGCTGAATGATTCCATTATTTCTGCTCCTCTAAGTATTCAATAAGCTCAGCAACCGTTTTGCTTGACGCCGCTTCCTCCTCGTCTATCTCAATATCAAGTTCATCCTCGATGTCTCCGAGCATGCACATGAAATCATACGAATTAAAGCCTAAGTCCTCCGAGAAACGCGCATCGGGCACGATGGCATCCTCGTCAACCTCAACATAGTTCTGAATCAGTGATTTAAGTTCTTCTAACATAATAATAATATCCTCCTTATCATACCATATCCATTATTTCCTGAATAGTTGCGTTTGGATTTTCAATACTGCGGAAAAGAATTCTGCCCAGATAATAGTACATGAATTCTACTTCCTGTGGCGTAGCGACCTCTGACATATATCCGAAATGGAAATTCAGACCGCCGTCGCCGGGGCGGTGCATTGCCGTGAGATACATTGGCTGTGACTGTCTGCCGCTGGAGTACCAGTAGCTTTTGTACGGAATACCGCGAAGATACGGTACTATGCTCTTCAATGTTGCGGGCTGATAAGTAAAGCCTATGCTTTCATATCCCTCGCCCGGAGCGATTCCGTACGCTTCTCTCTGACGTCTGTAGAAGCTCATTGTGCCGTACTCGCTGTGCTTAAAGAGGTCGTTCTGTGCCTTATCTATTTTATCCATTGCCTCGAGAACAGTATCTGTCGGCTCGACAATTGTACGAAGCGTCAGACAGTGCATTCTCACGCCGCCGCATTTTTTAGCCGCGACAGTAGAACGTCTTGAAACGAAATCCTTTATACAAATATCCTTCTCATTATTATTGAATTTTGAAAGATAAGTTCTAAGAGCGTGCAGCAGCAAGACGCTCACAGGAAAGCCGTGTTCCTCGCAGAAGTTTACAAGCTTCATTGTAGAGTCAACGTCAAGCTCATATGTTGTGGTCTGACCTGCGGCATCCTTTGATGCAAGCGTTGCCGCGCGCAAGTCAGGCTTACCTTTTTCGCGTCTTTGAGTCAGCAGTCTGCCGGGACCTGTGAAATCAGTGTATATCGGCTCGGGACGCTTGAACTGTTCATCCCAGTATGCCTCGTCGCGTATCCTTTTTTTGCTTCCTGCCTGATATTTCAGTTCATCCTGAAGTGTAGCAATATATGAAGTCATTGGTGAAGGATAAGGCAGGTCGTATACCAAATGACAGTAGATGTCCATTACGTCACGGGTAAACGTGACTATGGAAGCTGCGTCCATTGTCATATGATGCAGGTTCATGTAATAGCCGTTGTAGCCGTCAGGCAGAGTAACTATAACAATGCGCGACAACGGTCCGCCGAAGGTGTCGAACGGTTGAGCAGTCCATCCGTCAAGTATAGCTCGGATTTTATCCTCTCTCAGCTGTGAAAAATCATAGTATTCAAAATACTGATTTTCATATGGCATTACATACTGCCAGATTTGTCCTGTTTCCGGTTCCTTCCACATCCTCAGTCTCATCGCCTCGCAGCGTTCAACCGCGCGGTTGAGCGCTTCTCTGAGTGCCGCCTGATTGATATCCATTTGAAGATATCGTCCTGTACCCATGTTAACAACTTCGTGTGTGGGACTGAGGCTAAGCGTGTATAAATGAACCATTTCCGCCTCGCTGAGCGGATAACATTCTCTTTTTATGCCTCCGATAATTTTTTCCATAATTCTCCTCCTGATAATGCGTCGATTACCATTAAATTCCTATATTAAGTGTACCATATAAATGTTGAGCTTGTCAAGGAAATGCCATACTTTTCTTAGCGTGTTTGTGCCATGCTTTTCTTAGCGTGTTTGACGAGTCGGTATTTTATCCCTGTGTGACATTTATTACACATTTTTTAAAATTTAATGTGTGTCGTTGACATTGAATTTGTCCGCGTGATATTATGACTGCGGCAGGGAATGGCATAACGCGCATTTATCCGCCAAGGCATTAAATGGAGGGTAGATTATGAAAAGAAAAATATTTAAAAGATCACTTGCGGCTGCATTGTCGATTACTATACTTGGAGCATCGTTTACTGCAAACACATCGCTTGCGGCATTTGATATAGCCGCACCGGATATTACAGAAGGTCATTGGGAAACTGACACGAACGGAACAAAACGGTTTATTTATTTTTATGACCAGTTAACGCCTGAAGCAAAGCGTTTTTATAACGCGATGGTTAAAATGTACGAAACGGGTATTTTTAAAACAGGCGACGGGGAATATAGCCTGACAGATAATGAGGTTGTGACTCAGGAGCAGCTTTACGCCTATACATACGGCGATAACACGCTCATAAAAACCTATGGAGCGGCGCGTGACGCGTTCTATGCGGATTTTCCTGATGTTTTCTATGTTGATTTTGATTTGCTGAGTATTGTTGTGAGACAAAAAGAGGACGGTACATTCACCGCGACGCTCGGCACAGGCAGAACCGCAAGCTACTATAAGCATGGATTCACATCTACAGAGGATGTTGTTAAGGCTGAGGCAGCGCTTAATGATGCGGTAGACGAATTGGTCGATATTGCAAATGAGGCTGCCGGGGCGCTGGATGAAACTATGCCTCCGGCGGATGATGAAACGATTGAGCCGACACCTGATACAACACCTGATATAACTCCGCGGGTGTTTGATATGGACGAATTAAGAATTGATAATTCCGAAGAAGAGAAATACAGGGATAAAACATCAGAGGAGAAAAAGATTACAGCGGTTCATGACGCGCTTATCAGAAACACTGTCTATAAGCTTGACACAGCGAATGAGAATGAACCGAAAAGATGTAAGGCGGAAAATATTGGTCACGTAAGAACAGCTTACGGTCCGCTTGTAGCGCATGAGAGTCTTTGCGAGGGTTATTCGCGCGCGCTGAAAACAGTGCTTGACAGAGCGGGAGTTCCATGTATACTTGTTCAGGGAGTCTATAAGCATACAGAGGACAGCGTGGAGCTTCATATGTGGAATTATGTAAAAGTCAAAGAGGATAAAGGCAATGTATGGTATGCGGTTGACGCTACCTTTGATGACCCCGTTGTTCCCGGAAATGACGATGTGAACAGCGGCAAAGAAACAAATGAGTATCTTATGTCGGGTGCGGACGAAATGAATCGTCAGCATGTGCCAAGCGGCGACATGTCCGACTGTGGCTTTGAGTTTACGTATCCCATTCTTCAGATGAGCGGCACAAGATATGATACTGTGTTTGCGTCGAACGGTCTTGAGGTGCAGTATACCACAGACGCTAAGGAAACTTTTGGCTCGGGTATGAGCACGCCTGCTTTTAAGGTCAGCTATAACGGCAAGGGATATACAAGAGCAGCAAAAGAGGACGGAATGTATATCCTTGTAAAGCTTTACGGAACAAGCAGAGAGGACGGAAGCCGGATAGGTTTTGAGAACTGGGTATACGCCGACCTCGGTATGTATGACCCGCAGGGTGACAGCTTTGAATATGACGATTATACGCTGTTCCCGTCATGGAGTAATTCTTACGCGGAATTTGCGGTTACTGATATTCCGCCTATGGGACACTGGTATCCCGGACAGACTATTCCCGAAAATCCGCAGGTGCCTGACCCTGATGATGACAGCTATGGTCTTCAGGAGCTTGAATATCAGTATTATAAGGGAGACCCCATTATGCTTGAAGCGCAGACGGGTATGCTGTTTAACCCGGAAGGCACATATATGGCTCCGCCGTATATTAAGAAGGCTACGCCGACTCAGACTGCGCGACTGGATGTTGAAGGCACATATGAATGTGAAATTGTATACGACCAGCCACTTGTTATATCAGGTGAGACAGCGGCTGTATCTGAGGGTGAAATGCCGCTTGTTTATGGAAAAGACTTTGATATTGAAGTTATGGACATTGCGCAGAATGATGCGATTGGTAATGTAAATAAAAAGAATGTTGTTCGTGACGCGGTATTTGACGGCGACCGAACAATTAAGTTTAAATTCCACCCGGACAAATCATGGGCTGCGGATAGCATAATTTACAGAATTACTCTCACAAGCTTAGAGGGTAAAATAAGCGGTAAGACACCAAATGATATTGTGTATCATGTGGCGCATAGATGCGCGTCCTGTGCGTACCGCGCACTCGGTTATTACTGGAATCTGTTCGCCAAACCGCAGCTTATGGAAAACAGCGACCTTTCAATGAACGGCTGGGAGGATTCGCAGGGTAATCCTATAGATGAAAGCCTTTCGCATAGAATGACACTCGTTGTTTCTCAAACAACCGCATCGCAGGATAAAACAATGAACGACCTTATTGAGTCTGATGAAAGCGTAGATAAGGTTCTTAGCAGTAAGACGTATAATATAGCTCTTACGGTGTGCAAAAGCCAGGTTGTAAAAACAGGTCAGAGCGTGAGATTATGCATGGGTTTCCCGTATCCGTACGGCCCCGATGATGAGGGTGTGACCTTTAAGGCATATCATTTCATTAAGGATTCGCAGGGAAATACTGTAGGCGTTGAGGAAATACCGTGTGAAATAACAAGATACGGACTTGTTGTATTATGCAAGTCTTTCAGTCCTTTCGCGATTGCGGCAGTAGAAACAGACGCTCAGGAAAAGAAAACAAAGTCGGTGCTTCTTTCAAACAACTACGGAGGTACCGTTACTGCGGAGGGTTATGATGATTTCATAAGCCTAAATGAAGGCGGGAGTGTTACACTAACGGTGACGCCGTCAGAGGGCTACGGAGTAGAAGCGGTAATGGCAGGCGGCAACGCCGTTACCCCTGTAGACAATAAGATTACCCTGAAATATGAGGACATAGAGGGCAGTGATGTTATTGTTGATGTAAGATTTGCCGAGACAGCGGCAATAGAAAAAGAGGAAAAGAGAGCAGAGGAAACAGGCGAAATCATTGTGCAGCCTGAAACATATGATCCGAAAGATATCCCCGTAGTTCCGACAGGTGAAATCACCTTAAATGACGATGGGTCCGCAACCGCTACGGTGACAAATAATACAATACATTCATCAAATGTTGCTTTAATGATAGCATCATATGAGAATGGAACGCTCAAGTCGGTTAAGATGGATAAGAAAAATATTTCATCGGGCGGCGGTGTATCGGTACTGAAGGTGAGCGCGCTTGAAGGAGACAGTGTGACAGATGATATGCGCGTATTCCTGTGGGATACAGATACAATGCGTCCTGTTACAGAGACGAGGCTGTTGCATCTGAATTCATTCAGCCCCGGCAAATCGGGTACAGCTTTAAAAAATTAAAATTAAAAGTACCATAAGTATTGAAATTTTGTCGAAAAAAATATATAATAAACTATTGGGATATAGTACTGTAAAATACGTTCAAAATATAAAAAAGTTTAATGAGGGGGATACATATGGGGAAGGACAGAGACGAATATACGCGTGCTGATTTTGATCAGGATGATTTTGATTTGGACGATTTTGATCAGGATGATTTTGACCAAAATGATTTTGACCAAACGGCTTATACTGATGAAGAGTATTTATATAACAAACGAATGTCAGACCTTAAGCGTATGACCGACAGCCTGAGAAATACGTCAGATGACAGAATAAAATTCAGCAGGGGTTCATCAGACAGAGAGAGCCGCGTAAGACGGACACCGGACAGTCTGAGACAAGAAGCAGACCGCAGAGGACGTGCGTTAGAGAAAAGAAAAACAGTATCTGAACAGATAGATATGCCGGAAGATATTGAGATAGACTCAAGACAGAAATCGGGCAGAAAAAAACCTGCCGGAAGACGAACCTTAGATATTGACGGTGTAGTAAAACAGATTATGCGCAACAAGCAGTTTGCCGGCAAGATTTTGATTGCTGCGCTTGTTGTGATATTAGTCATAGTGATAGGCATTTTAATAAAAAATTCAAATCCTCTGAAATATTCTAATGCCGAAAAAGCAAAGAGCGCGGCGGAAGAGCTGGTAGTAAACGAGAATAATCTGACAGGCGCCATAGATATTCTGGACAAGAATATCCGTAAGGATAAAGACGGTTCAATGCAGGAGCTGCGCAATCAATACACACATCAGCTTATATTAAACGCAAAGAACATGGCGAACGCTCATATGAGAAATTACGATTATAATGCGGCAGCGCAGGAATTAGAACCGGTGCTGCAATATAATCAGGGTGATGCGGCGGATCCAAACCTGCAAAAACTATATGAAACATGTCTGAATTTTGTTAACGTAGTTGAGTGGACAGGTCCTGTTGAACATATATTCTTCCATTCGCTTATCTATGATCCGGCAAAAACCTTTATTGGAGACTATCAGACTCAGGATTTTGATGAAAGCTATGTGACTGTGAATGAATACAGACGTATGCTTGACAGACTGTATGAGAACAATTTTATATTGTATGATATAAGAAAACTGTGCATTATAAACGAAGACGGAACTGTTTCCCCGAATACTATATACGTTCCGGAAGGTAAGAAGCCGCTTGTAATGTCATTTGATGACGCATGCTATTATGATTATATGGCGCCGTATGGTTTTGTTCAGGGCGTAGATATTGATGAAGAGGGAAATCCCGTAACATTTATGTGGAATGGCGACGGTACAAAGACTTACGTAGAGGATGGAGATTACCAGCCTATACTTGAAAAGTATATTGACGAGCATCCTGATTTTACATATGGCGGAGCGCGCGGAACGATTGCGTTCACGGGCTATGAAGGAGTTCTGGGTTACAGAACAAACGAGGTTGATTCACCATATTATCAGCAGATAGCTGAGGAGGCAATACGTGTTGCCGAAGGATTGAAGGCACGCGGATGGACATTTGCATCGCATAGCTACGGTCATCGTGATTTCTATGAGCGTGACGCGGAGTGGTATGCTAATGATGCCGCACGTTGGGAAAGGGAGGTTGTTCCTATTATAGGTCCGACGGAAATATACATCTATCCGTTCGGAACAAATCCGACTGACTGGAACGACCCGAAGCAGCTCAATTTTATAGAGCATGGATTCAGAATATTTTGCGGAGTATACAGAGAGCCTGTTCTTGACTTCCATCCGAATTTTATGTTTATGCAGCGTAGAAATGTCGATGGTATAGCGTTCGATGACGGCAGACTGGACACGCTTATGGATATGACCGGAATAGAGGAAACGGAAGTGCGTCCTGTATATTAATTAGTAAATAAAATACGGCTGAGGCATAGTGTAACTATACCACAGCCGTATTTTATTTCAGACTGTCGACAAATTGCCCAGACCGCGCAATATTACAATCTACAATATCAAGGCGTTTTTTATACTAAGTAAAATTAACAGCGGTATTTTATCGAAAAACA
>JAFLUB010000057.1 GCA_022509025.1 Oscillospiraceae bacterium
GCCTATCTTACCGTCCGTCATATACGCGTGAGCCGCGTTTATTTTCTGATATCTGTTTCCGACATACATTCTTGTATCTCTCGGAACAGAAAGCATATTGACAATATTACTGTCTATGTCATACTGGGCAAGCATAATCGCGTCTGTTCTCAGACCATCAATATCCGTACACATAAGCAAAACATTTATTTTACCGCCCTCGGCTTCAACAATGGAGGTGTTATCCGCCAATTCGGTTTCACCAAATGATGAAAAATCAACACCCATGCATATTGCGGCTCCTGCAATAATTACAGCAAGAGATAATCCCAACACCTGGAAATATCTTTTTACATTAAATCTGACTTTCACAATTTCCCTCCGAATCAAGTCTGTCATGAACTATTATGAATATTTTAACATATAACTCATAAATCGTCAATAAAAAAACTATAGACAAGTTGTAAACAGATTATTACTTTTTTATTACATTTATTTCAAAAAGACGGCATTTTCAGTGCCGCCTTAGAATTATTTACATTTATTTCAATTTTATACCATCTTATTCTGTTTTTCCACCAAGCATTTCATACGCCTTCGAAAACTGATAATCAGTCATTATATTAAGTTCAGAAAAAACGTTATCAAGTTGTTCCTGCGTCACCACGTCAAGAACGCCATATGAAAACATATCATTTGCCTGCTGGAAAGTCTTCAAGGCATCTTTTAGCTTTATATCAAAAAAACCGTTGTCAATTTCACCGTCGTAATATCCCAGAAGTCCGAGTTTTTCTTTCGCCGCCTTAACATTATCATGCACAGAACCTAAGGACTGCCCTGTTTTCATATCAAACGCGGTGTAATCTTCCATATTTACTTTTGCGGTCACATTTTCAACATATTCGTCAGGCTGAAGTCCTATATGATTTATTTCATTTCCGTTCCGTGTCATGTATTGTCCGGTTGTAAGCTTGAATACCGAGCCATTCTGAAGCGGGAATATATTCTGAACAACCGCCTTACCGTAAGTCGTTGTTCCCACGAGTTTAGCTGCGCCGCTCTCCTGCATAGCGCTTGCGAGGATTTCTGACGCGGACGCAGTGTACTCATTCACAAGCAGAACAAAATCGAACTCCTCTTTTTTGAGCGCTGACGTATATGTTACATCATACCTGTTATCCCTGTATTTAACATCTACTATTTTGCCTTCAGGAACAATCTCTCTCGCAACGTCTATTGCGGCGTCAACCAGTCCGCCGCCGTTATTCCTTAAATCAAGCATAATTTTTTTCACGTTCTGCTCACGCATTGTTTCAAGCGCAGAAAAGAACTCATTTGCTGTTGCATCGTTGAATGAGGTTATCTGGATATATCCTATATTACCGTCAAGCACAGCGCTTGTTACAGTAGCAGTTGTTACAGCTACTCGTTTCACGGTAAATGTGAGTTCTTTTTTTCCGCGGAAAACGGTAATTTCGACGGTTGTCCCCTCTTCGCCGACAACTTTACTGCGGACATATTCGGTACTGCGGCCTGTCATATCTTCTCCGTCAACCTTATAAATCTCGTCACCAACCCTAAACCCCGCATTCTTGGCGTTATCGCTGCTGTCAGCAAAACCTGTGATTTCGACAAGATCACTGTTTGGCCCCTTCTTCATAGTTACGCCTATACCATAAAATGTATTATTAATCTGATTCTGAAACTCCTTATACTCGTCATACGTGTAGAATTCGCTGTAGTCATCCATACTTTCAAGCATAGATTTCAAAAGTTCCACCAGAAGCGGCTCATTATTTTCCAGAAGTTTCGATAATCCCTGAGCCATAATATCCTCTTTTGCGTAGCTGTCATCTATATACGCATTCGCCACATAATCGGCAATCGTATCAAATGCTATGTACTCACCGCTGTATTCTATATTCTTTTCTTCAGGCTCCGGCGTATTAACCGGCGCGGCAAGAACCGTTCCGGTCAATGCAATCATCAGAAATGCAGTCACTGCCGCTAATCTTTTCATGTTCATAAATATCTACCTCTTAACTACTGTTATTTTCATATCATTAAAATACTTCTCATCCTGCACATTAAGCGTATATACCATATTAACACTTCCGCCGTTTTCCGTTATATCCGTAATTATACGATGTGTTTCAATCTCCATAGCGATTTCCCCATATGGAGTGCCGTACATGAATTCACGCTTCTCCCCTGTTTTATAAACCATCATTGAATTTATACTTCCGCTGCGTTTTATCGAAACCTCATTATCACTAAGCTTTATCATTGAGGAAATACGGTCGCCGTCCTCTTCGGTTTTATAAATTATGTACCACTTACCGTTTTTTTCATAAAGGCTGCCATATGCCAATTCTTCAATAACGTTTGTTTCACCGTCTATCGTCTGTTTATTTTTTACAATAATGCGGTAATCATTATCAATATTTTTCAATGTCAATCTTATTCACCTGTCCGTTAATTTCTCTTTCAAGGAATATCGAGCCCAACTCCTCAAAGCTTGAAATATCATCGCTCACATAATATCTGTACTGGCACTTGTCAATCTTATCACTGTGCGCCAGCTCATCGTCAAGCTTCTTTTTAAGATACTTCGCAACCTCCGCGCCGCTGTTTATAAGCGTCACACCATCACCCATATACTCGCTTATAACCTTTTCAAGCAACGGATAGTGTGTACAGCCTAAGATAAGAGTATCAACGCCTTCCGCGCGGATTCCCTCGAGATATTCCTCTACTATAAGCCTCGTCACCTCGGCATCAAAATACCCGTTTTCAACCAGCGGAACAAACATCGGACATGCCTTTGAAAATACCTGCATTCCGCTGTCATACTCGTTTATCTGCTTTTCGTACTCGCCGCTTTTTATAGTGCCGGAAGTTCCTATAACGCCTATTTTTTTATTTTTAGTCGCTCTTACCGCTGCGTATACAGCCGCGTCTATAACACCCACAATAGGCACGTCAAATTCATCCTTAATCATCGGCAGTGCGGCGGAAGAAGCGGTTCCGCAAGCTATCACTATCACCTTCACGTCAAAGGTTCTTAAAAAGCGTATATCGCCGCGGGTATATTTAAGGATAGTATCACGGGAACGCGTACCATACGGTACTCTGCCCGTATCACCGAAATATATGATATTTTCGTTCGGCAATTCCTGCATTATCTGCTTTACCGCGGTAAGCCCGCCGAGTCCTGAATCAAAAACACCGATACTCTTATTATTCATTACTTTACTCTCTTTTCTGCAAGCTCTATGAGATTATCAAGCAGCCTGCCATACTCAATTCCCATCTTATCCCACAGTTTCGGATACATACTTATGTTGGTAAATCCGGGGAGTGTGTTTATCTCATTAAGGACAACGCTGCCGTCGGAATACTTCACGAAAAAGTCCACGCGGGACAGACCGCTGCCGTCAAGCGCTTTAAACGCTTTTATAGCATACCCCTGTATCAGTTCTATTGTCTCTGCCGGAATATCTGCCGGAATCTGCAGCTTTGTTGAATTATCGTTATACTTAGCATCAAAATCATAAAACTCAACCGTCGGCATAATCTCGCCCACAGTCGTTGCTTTCGGGTCGTCGTTACCAAGTATTGCGCACTCGACCTCGTGACCGTCTATATTCTCCTCGACAAGTATCTTTCTGTCAAACTGCGCCGCGTTATTGAGCGCATCTTTTAGCTCCGTTCTGTCATGAGCCTTTCCCACTCCAACAGACGAGCCTGTTCTCGCAGGCTTAACAAAGCACGGATAGCCGAGCTTTGTTTCAATTTCATTCATTTTCTCTTCAAAATCGTCTGTTTTGTTCACAACAACCCAGTCCGCCTGAGGTATGCCGGCATTCTGAAAAACTATCTTCGATGAAGTTTTATCCATACTGTTAGCGGAAGCCATCACTCCCATACCCACATACGGGATATTGGAAAGCTCAAAGAGTCCCTGAATAGTTCCGTCCTCACCATATTCACCGTGAAGAACGGGGAATATAACGTCTATATGTACCTTATCCGTCTTGTCTCCATCAAAGACGATAATCGCCTTATCCTCAGCATCGGGAGAAATAACAGCCTTCTTTTTGTTTGCTGTGTCCTCTTCCCACGCGCCGCTCTCTATTTTATCGTAATCGCCTGTATACAAATACCACGCGCCGTTTTTCGTTATTCCTATAAGCGAAATATTATATTTACTCTTATCAAGATTTCTCAAAACCGATGTAACCGATTTTCTTGAAATTTCATGCTCCGGCGACTGACCGCCGAACACAACGCATAATTCTTTCATACTAATCACTCCTTATAATATAATACGCTTTTCGCCGTTAAAAAGCAAGTGTTTGTCTTTAAATTTAATGAAAAGTTAATATTGCTCCGTTATTGCATTTTCCTGAGTTTTTCAAGTACCTCCTGAAAATATCCCGGGATTTCACTTGAAAATTCCATCATTTCACCTGTCTTTGGATGCACAAATCCTATTGTCTTTGCGTGCAGAAGCTGACCGGGAAGATTAAATTTTTCCTTTTTGATTCCGTAAACCGGGTCACCGACTATACTGTGTCCAACAGAAGCCATATGAACGCGTATCTGGTGAGTTCTTCCCGTTTCAAGAATACATTCTATAAACGTATACTGACCGAACCGTTCAAGAACTTTAAAATGCGTTATCGCCTCGCGTCCGCCCTGAACTATCGCCATTTTCTTTCTGTCATACGGATTTCTGGAAATTGGCTTATTTATTGTACCGCTGTCCTCTCTGATATTCCCGTTTACAAGCGCGACGTATTTGCGCATAGCCTTGCGCTCTTTAAGCTGCTGTGATAATCCGAGGTGCGCATCATTGTTCTTTGCCGCAACCAGAAGCCCTGAGGTATCCTTGTCTATGCGGTGAACTATCCCCGGACGAATAACGCCGTTTATCGCTGACAATTCATTCCCGCAATGATACATTAGTGCATTCACAAGCGTTCCGCTTTCATTACCCGGAGCGGGATGCACGCAAAGCCCCCGGGGCTTATTCACAACGATTACATCACTGTCCTCATACACTATGTCGAGCGGTATATTTTCCGGTTCTACGGAAAGCTCCTGTATCTGGGGCAATTCAATTTCTATCTCAGTTAAATCCGATATTTTATAGCTTTTTCCCACTCTTTTCCCATCACACGTAACCAGCCCGTCAGCACACAGCTTTGCCGCATAGCTTCTTGAAATTTCGGAATTATCGGATATGAATTTATCAATTCTCTCGCCTAAGCTATCCTCAGTCGGTTTCAGTTTTATTTTTTGCATCTTTACCCTCTTTATCGAAAAATATGAAATACACAACAAGCAGAGCCGCGCCAACGGTTATTCCGATATCGGCAATGTTGAACACCGGAAAATCAATAAACAGTGTTCTGATATAGTCCACAACAAAGCCGCGGAAAATCCTGTCTATCGCGTTTGAAAACGCTCCGGCAAACATCATGGTAACTGCCGTGCACAGAAGTGGGTGTGTTGGTCTTTTCTTTATCCAGTATACAACCACTCCTATGCAGAACGCAATGGAAATTATACTCAGTATCGGCATCTTTCCTGAAAGAATGGAAAATGCCGCCCCTCTGTTCTGCACATACGTAATATCAAATATATTAAGCACAGGAAAAAGCGTTTCGCCAACGCCCATCCCCGAAGCTATAAAGTATTTCACCGCCTGGTCGGATAAAATAATCAGTATAGAAATAATAAGCCAAATCATACGTTTCTCCCTATTCTGCTATATATTGAAGCGCAGCAAAAATCTCTTCCTGCGTCACATCGGTCGTTTGCTCCACTTCTCCGATTTTAGTAGGCAGGACAAATTTAAGCTTACCCGCTATTTTCTTCTTATCCTTCTGCATAAACTTGAGCACTGTTTCCTTTTCGGGAAGCTTTACGCGTGTTCTGAATCCGTAAGTCATGAGTATATTTTCAATTCTTTCAAGAACTGCATCATCTATCATGCCGCGCTTATATGCAATATGCGAAGCGGCAATCATTCCAAGCCCTACGCATTCGCCGTGCGTCATTTTAAAGTCATACGCGGATTCAACCGCATGACCGATTGTATGACCGAAATTAAGTATTGCCCTGAGTCCGTTTTCCTTTTCGTCCTGCTCAACCACCTGAGCTTTTATGGAGCAGTTTATTTTATCCATTTTAATAAGCGTCTCACTATCAAGTGTCTTAATAAGCGCGCTGTTATTTTCAAGATAGCTGAAAAATTCACTGTCGCGTATTATGCCGTGCTTTATAACCTCACCCATACCCGAAACAAACTGCTCTTCGGGAAGAGTTTTTAATGTCGTAACGTTTATATACACAAGTTCAGGCTGATGGAACGCACCCAGAATATTTTTGCTCTCCATAAAGTCGATACCCGTCTTTCCGCCGACTGAGCTGTCCGACTGAGAAAGGAGCGTGGTCGGTACCTGAACAAAATTTATGCCGCGCATATAAATCGCCGCGGCAAAACCTGCCATATCTCCGACTACTCCGCCGCCCAAAGCGACGATAAGACTTTTTCTGTCCATTTCATGCTCTATACACGCGCCGCAAATCCCTAAGATTGCGTCCATGCCTTTGTTTTCCTCGCCCGCCTCAAACGCGTAAACTGCGGTATCGTAGCCGTTTTCTCTGAGCACACTGTTCACTTCATCTGCATACAGCTTTTCAACGTTAGTGTCGGTTACTATAAGTATTTTTTTCGGCGCGTTTATATCCGCCATTGCTTTCGGAAGATTTTTGAAGCTATCCGAAAATAATATATCGTATGAATTTTCTCCTAAATTTACAAATAATTTTTCCATGGTTGTTTAAAACTCCTATCAGAATTACAGACTCAGTGAAGCCACTGCGTTAAGCGTCATATCCGCAAAATTATTTTCAAGATACTCATAATATCCCGCGCACGCTATCATGACAGCGTTATCGGTACAGAGTACCGGCGGCGGATAAATCACATCTATTCCATCCTTTGCCGCCATATCAGTCATTTTTGCTCTCAGCGCGCTGTTTGAAGCGACGCCGCCCGCAAGCGCGATTACGCGGCTTCTCTTTTCCTTCGCCGCCTCTATTGTGTGCTCGCACAGCACGTCTGTAACAGCATCCTGAAAGCTTGCGGCTATATCGGCTTTATCGTATTCCTCACCGTTTTGCTCCAATTTATGAAGATAGTTTATAACTGCTGTTTTCACTCCGCTGAACGAAAAATCAAGTGAATCCTTATCCATTCGGACTCTCGGGAACTTCACGGCATTAGGGTTGCCCTCTTTGGCAAGCTTATCAATAAGCGGTCCGCCAGGATACCCAAGTCCCAAAACGCGCGCAATTTTATCAAACGCCTCACCCGCAGCATCGTCACGGGTTCTCCCCATTATTTCAAACCTCGTGTAATCCTCAACATTCACAATATGGCTGTGTCCGCCCGACGCGACAAGGCATACAAACGGCGGTTCCAGCTTCTCATGCGCCACGAAATTCGCCATGATATGTCCCTTTATATGGTGTACCGCAATAAGCGGTTTCCCAAGCGCAAACGCGAGCGCCTTTGCTGTTGAAACACCGACAAGCAGTGCGCCGACAAGTCCCGGACCATACGTTACAGCAATCGCGTCTATATCGTTAAAAGTTGCATTCGCTTCATGAAGCGCCTCGTCAATAACGGCATCAATTGTTTCTATATGCCGCCTTGAAGCGACCTCCGGCACAACTCCGCCGAACTTTTTATGCAGTTCAATCTGTGTATTTATAACATTGGATAAAACCTCGCGCCCGTCCTTTACAACTGCCGCAGCGGTTTCATCGCATGAACTTTCTATTCCAAGTATAAGCACTGTATCACTCCCTGTTTTCTAAAAAGGACTTTGTCATAATCCAAGCGTCCTCTCCGTTATCGCTGTAATAGCGTTTTCTCTCACCTATTATATCAAAACCATACTTTTTATACAACTCCTGTGCGCTGATATTGCTTTTCCGCACTTCAAGCGTCAGAAGCTCAAGCCCCAAGCCTCTTGCTTCTTTTATCATTTTTTCTATCATAAGGCTCGCAATACCTTTGCGCCTGTATCCGGGAAGCACTGCGACGTTTGTTATTCCGCCCTCTCCCGACACATTCCAGAATCCCGCGTATCCTACGCATTTCCCGTCATACCTGGCTATGAAATATATCGCTAATTTATTCGTCATCTCATCACGAAACGATTTCTCTGACCACGGAACGCTGAAGCATTGCTTTTCGAGTTCCGCCACCTCCGCCACATCATTGCCGGTCATTCTGTGTATATGAATCATACTAATATCCATAGCCTTTCTGCCCACAAACAGCTCTGATTAACGTGATGTTTCACGTTAGCTTTTATTCCCTGCTATTCTTTCTTTTATCTGCAAAAGCGCATCATAAATCTGACGCGCGCATTCTCTGTACTCATCCAAATCTCCGCCGTAAGGGTCGGTTATATCTCCGTCTTTATGGGCGTATTCCGTAAGCGTATAAACCTTATCCTTTGCCGCCCCGCTCAGCATCTGCTTATGCGCTTTAGTCATAGTGAGGATTATATCACTCGCGTTTATAAGCTCCATAGTTATTTGCTTTGCCGTATGTCCCGACAAGTCAGCCCCCATTTGAGCCGCGGCTAACACAGCGTTTTCACTAGCCCTCTGTCCCTCATCAGCAAATATACCTGCCGAATCAATTCTTATGTCAAGATTATTTTCCATGGCAATCTTATTCATAAGCACCGCTGCCATAGCACTGCGGCAAGTATTGCCGGTGCAAACAAACAGTATATTCATAAATTCTCCAAAACCTTTCCGAAAAAAATTGCACAATATGAGTATAACACAACTACATCGAAATTTCCACTATTATTTGTATATTTTTCAAATTAGCGCCAACATTCAATGAGCAATCCATAAAAATAACGGTCAACACTTGTGACCGTTATTTTCTCATCATATATGAGCGTATATTATTACTTAATATTTCTTTATCATACTTATGATTTATCACATAAGACAGCATTAAGAGGTTCTTTCAGTTTCCTGCTGAAAAACTTCACAACCATTCCTGTCATCAGCGCGGAAATTACAGTTCCCTCTCTCGCTCCCTTGATAGTAAAGTCGAAAAATATAAGTGATAAAATAAGAGCTGTAACTACACACAGAACATCAAATGCAATTTTTACATTTCCGAATTCTTTGTTAATGGTATCTGAGACAGCTTTTACAAAAGCCTCGCCCGAATTCATTATCACGTTTGCTATAACTGCAAGCGAAATTCCGAAACCGAGAATTGCAACGCCGATAATTACCATAGCGAGACGTGCCGGATATAAATCCACAGGAATAAATGACACAAGCCACATTCCGAAATCCGTAAAGTAGCCGAACAGGAATGACAAAGGAATTTGCAGCAGCTGTATCAGTTGAAATTTCCTGCGGAGTATTATAATCTGTCCGACTATCAGCAAGCAATTCCATATGATAAGCCATGTCCCCATGGATAGAGCAGGAAACTTATAACTCATAATATTGGCAACTGATGATATAGGTGATACTCCGAGTTCGCCATGCTTTGTGAATGCTACTCCCAAAGCCGAAAAAAACAGACTTATGATAAATAGTATGTATCGTTTTGCAGTCTCTGTTTTTGCCATTCCGTAAATCTCCTTATATTTTAATCCGTAAATTATTCCAAGTACTTCAGAACAAATTCCTACACATGAATAACACGCTGTGCCGCAGCTTTATATAGTCTGTTTTTCACTGCGGGACCATAGCCGTCACGCTCGCAAAATTCAGCGAACACAATTTCCACACCGAGTTCATCAAATTCGCGAAGCGCTGAAAAGAGGTTCTTCGCATACTCCTTATTTGTTTCACCTGCCGCAAGAATTACCGCATCGTCATATTCCGCGCCGTACATTGCCAGAACTCCTATAATTTTACCCTTGTTTTCTTCTATCAATTCCTTTATCTTATTCTGCACTGCGTCTTTTTCGCCCTCAACCACAGTAACCTCGGCGTCAGGCGCATAATGCTTATATTTCATTCCCGGACATTTCGGAGCTTCATTTTCCGAAACTGACTGAAAGATATTTTTATCTGTCACGACATCTATACCGGCTTCTCTGAGTGCATCATAGGTCACTCCGCCCGGACGAAGTATCACAGGCTTGTCTGATGAAAAATCAACTATAGTTGACTCAACTCCAACCCGGCAGTTTCCGCCGTTTATTATAGCGTCTATTCTGCCGGTCATGTCATTTATAACATGCTTTGAATTTGTCGGGCTTGGCTTCCCGGAAATATTGGCGCTTGGAGCAGCTATAGGAACCCCCGCCGCGCTTATAAGCATGCGCGCCGTTTCATTATCGGGACAACGCACTGCCACCGTGTCAAGTCCCGCCGTTACATCATCAGGAATTGTATCGCGTTTTTTCAGAATAACAGTTATTGGACCGGGCATGAATTTCTCAATAGCGCGAAGCGCATTTTCCGGAATTTCACGCGCCACCTCCTCTATTTGTGCCTTATCGCAGACATGAACGATAAGAGGATTGTCCGACGGTCTGCCTTTAGCCTTATATATTTTCTTTGCCGCGTCCGCGTCATAGGCAGACGCGCCAAGTCCGTAAACCGTTTCTGTCGGAAACGCAACAAGACCGCCGCCGCGTATAATCTCTCCCGCAGTTTTTATATCATTTTCCGTTGTTTTTAGTATTTTGGTATCCATCATTTTATTTCCTGATTCTGATATTCCTCAAGCATTCTTTGCTTTAACTCCCATAAATCCTTTGACAGGTCAACATAGTAGGTATGAGGATTTTCAAAACGTTTTACCTCTTCCCACAGACCATCCACTTCCATTTTGCAGTATTCCCGCAAAACTTCAACAGAAGGACTTTCATATACGCATTCGCCTTTTACAAACACAGGTTTTAAAAGCTCACGCACATAGAAATCCGTGACGGTCTTTTTCTTCCATGTATGATCCGGGTCAAATATCGTATATGGCTTTGAATCGTCTATCTTTTCACCGTGAATCGTTATCACGTCTGCAAGAGCGCTTGAATCCTTGCGCGAGTACAGACGATGCACCTGTTTAAATCCCGGTGTCGTTATCTTTGCCACGTTCTCGCTTATTTTTATCTTCGGCACAATTTCACCGTTTTCGTTTTCCACCGCGACCAGCTTATACACTCCTCCGAAAACCGGCTCTGATTTCGATGTTATAAGTCTTTCACCTACTCCGAATGAATCAATCTTCGCGCCCTGGAGCAGCATATCGCGTATTATATACTCGTCCAATGAATTGGACGCGACTATTTTACAGTCGCTATACCCTGCCTCGTCAAGCATTTTTCGGCATTTTTTTGAAAGATATGTTATATCTCCCGAGTCAATCCTCACTCCCGCAGGTCTCTTACCTAACGGTTTTAAAACCTCGTCAAATACCTTTATAGCGTTAGGCATGCCGGATTTCAATACGTTATACGTATCCACGAGTAATGTACAGCCGTCAGGGTAAGTCCTGGCATACGCTTTAAATGCCTCATATTCACTGTCAAAAAGCTGTACCCAGCTGTGTGCCATCGTTCCCATCGCTTTTATTCCGTAAATCTCATCGGAAATTGTGCAGGCTGTACCATGTACTCCGCCTATATATGCGGCTCTTGCTCCAATAGTCGCGCCCGTATAACCCTGAGCGCGTCTTGAGCCAAACTCCATAACGGTTCTGCCCTGTGCCGCGCGGACAATTCTGTTTGCCTTAGTCGCGATAAGACTCTGATGATTTATTGTAAGTAAAATCATCGTTTCAACAAGCTGCGCCTGAATAACAGGTCCGCGCACCGTAACTATCGGCTCTCCCGGAAATATCGGAGTTCCCTCGGGGATTGCCCAGACGTCGCATTCAAAGCGGAAGTTTCTGAGATAGTCCAGAAATTCTTCGCAAAATATTCCCTTGCTTCTCAGAAATTCTATATCTTTTTCGGTAAATTCAATTTCTTTGATATATTCAATCATCTGGTCTATTCCCGCCATTATCGCAAAGCCACCATTATCGGGAACATGTCTGTAAAACATATCAAAGTACGCTATCCTATCCTTATACCCTTCGTTAAGGAAGCCATTCATCATAGTGAACTCGTAAAAGTCCGTCAGCATTGTCAGATTTATTTCACTTTTCATTTTTTCCCTTTCATTTATCAGTATCACTTAATTCTTACCGCCGCTCTGACCCCATACTTGTTATCTACGTTTGTATGCAGAATATAGCCGTCACTCTGCATAAATCGCTGCATTTTATCGTTATATCCATATGGACACAGTATCCAGTATGAGCCTTTTACATCAATGTTTTTCATCATGTCAAGCGTTGGTATATATATCATGTCGTCAACATAGTATTTATAAGCGCTTTCACTTAAATCCGCCACTGTTTTCCGCGTTGCTCTCCAGTAATGCGTATGCGTTCCGCTCACGGCAAGGCCTCTGTCATTATATGTAAGCATTACCTCATTATGCTGAGGCTCAATCCTTGCAAGCTCATCCATGGTAAACTCAGTAATAAAATCGCTGTTGAGCCATTGGCGCAGATTGCTCGTTTCCCACATATTATTCTCATTGTCAAACGCCATCTCGGTGACACAGTTCTTTGTGACAAGCTCTTTGCTTCCGTCCTCGTATGTCCTCATAACCTCCCATTTTATAGGTTTTCCGTCAAAAGTTCCAAACTCAACCGTTTCCTTCGGAGGTCTGATTTGCAGACCTATAACAAGAGCCATAATGATAGAAACGGAAACAATTTTACCGCCGGTACGCATATTGACCACAGCCATTATTATTGCAGCGAATAAAACGTCCATAAAATTCGTGAAAAGGAACATATGCTTCATAATATCCGCTTCACCGTTTCCGAGAATCGGCAGACACATATTTATCCATAATCCGACAATAAGCACGTACATCGCCATGATAAGATACAGCCTCTTCCCGTCAGATGTCGCTTTTTTGTTACGCATAAGATAAATATGCACCAGCACTACATACGCCGTCATTATTATTGCTATAATAAATATCACAATCGGATTATACAGAAACTTTGACGCTACACGTATCTTACTCCACGCACTGTATCGGTTTGAATGGTACATCAGTACGGTTTTTGAGTTTCCTGTGTTAAGCGGCCGCAGAGATGACGCGTCTTCTATAGAGGCTGCCACTTTATGTGTAAACCTTATCGGATGCCTCATGTAGAAGAACAAAATGTCACCCTTTGAAATCTTATCATAAAAGTCCTTCTGAAACTCCGGAGTATTTATATCTATAGGATATTCATCTCTTTCCATGTAAGCGTTAGTATTTATAAGCGGAGCATATTTTTCATCAATTCCAAACTGCTTTAAGTCTTTTTCAGGTGTTTTTGTATCCTTTAACGCGCCAAAAAACACCGACTGATACGTGGTGTCATTATGCATCCACGCAGGAATGCTCATATACAGATTTGCAATGCATGCCGCCGCAAGTATTACCGAAACAGCTATACCTATACGATAAAGCTTATCATTACGCAAAAATACAAATGAGAATGCCAGAAGCGACACTATAACCGCGTACGGGACGTTAGCCAGCTTTGAGCCTGCGAAAAAATACAGAGATACGAAGAAACATGCTATCTTCGGTATAGTCGGACGCTTGTATATAAGCAGTCCCAAAGCTACAAGCATCATGAGTGACACATACTGAAGAGGCTCACCGTAAAATGAATTGAAATACATTATATAGCCGGCGTCACAGAACATAATTATGAATATTACAAACACCGCTATTTTAAGCTTCAGCTTTTCGGAGTCAAAGAACGTGAATATCCCCCATGCCGCCATTGAAAGCATTACTATGTATATAAACGCGAGATATGCTATATCGTAACTTGTTTCGTCCCTTACGAGAAGCGTATTCACGAGGAAATTCATAACCTTTGATGCTTTTATTATTATGAACTGCGGAGACGAATAAATTTCCTCCTCCGTGTTGTTTTTGCACAGATAAGAAACCTTTTCCCAAAAAGTGTCTCCCTCAATCTTCATCTTATAATCCTGATTGAAAAGGTAATAGTAATTATCCTCATTCTTATATTCCATATTATTTACTATAAGCACGCGCCTGAAATCTCCGTTGTCGGAAAGACCTATATTGTCTCCCATATACAGCACAAAAAACGAGAGCAAAAATACAATAATTGCACCCGCAAGAGGAAATATTCTTTTGTTATCCTTTAATGAAATCATATCTCCATCTCCCTGTAACGCCGGAATGTTTTCTTCAATATAGCAAAACAGGCGGAAAAAAGTTTCCGCCCGACAAACTCTATTTTAAAATGAATGATTGCTCTTCCTGCTGTATCCGCCCGAGCGTTTAGAGTCGGTGTTACGTCTTAATGTCAGCATCTTCTCATCACTATCCTGTTTGAATTTGGATAGCTTATCTTCAAAAGAAAGACTATCGGACGAAGAGACTCCCCAATCTATTTCCGCCGGACGCACATTTCCTTTCTTTTCAGGTTTTGTCGTCTGCGCCTTTTTCTCTTCCGCCTGCTTGATTGAAAGGCTTATTTTTCCGGAATCGTCTATCCGTATGACCTTTACCTTTACAGTATCACCTTTTTTTATGCATTCGTTAATATCCGTAACATACTCCGAGGATATTTCGGAGATATGAACGAGTCCGGACTGCTTATTGCCAATATCGACAAACGCTCCGAACTTCATCACGCTCACGACTCTACCCTCAACTATACTACCAACTGCAACCATAATTATTCTGTTTTTCCTCTCTTATCTGTTTATTGTTGCTCACCTGATACGTCTATAAAAATCTTGGCATTGCTCTTTACCAAACCAAGCTTTTCACTCGCCATCTTTTCTATATACTCATCAGAATTGACCTGTGCCTGAAGTTCTTCAACTTCTCTCTGACGTTCCTTTTCATATTCAATCTGACTGTTAAGACGCGCTATCTCAGCCTTTGCCGCCCTTATCTGCGGGATTTGCATTGCACCTCTGAATGCCATGCCTCCAACCAGCAGCAAAAACGCAAATATCTTTATTCTCTTTTTATGTTTAACTGCAAAATCAACGATTTTGTCTTTGTATTCGCTTAACATATGCAGCACGACTCCTTTGTATCATATTATTAATACTCTTACATAATGGTGCTATTAGAATTTTATACAAAAACAACGATGGTGTCAAGAGTATTTTTGAAATAAGTTTAACAAATTTCAAAATATT
>JAFLUB010000058.1 GCA_022509025.1 Oscillospiraceae bacterium
ATTTAAGCGTTTCATTAAGTCTATTGAAAAGCCATTGCCTAATATTATATATTTATTTTTAATAACAAACGCCTTCTTCCCGACTATTATTACTTTTTAATGTTTGTTATTTATTATACCATAATTCGACAAATATTACAATATGTATAGCAAATAAAAATATATATGTTGTTTTTCGCAAGGTGCAATACAGTTTGTTATAGTCATGAAAGGAATTACATTTTATTCATCCAACAAAAATGCACAGGAGATAATTCCTGCACCTAATATTTACTTGCTTTTCAATTCTTTATTTTAGAATAAATAGTCGCCATTTTCTCTTACTCAAACATTTGGTGTACGGTGGTCCGAACGGTGAGCTTGGAGCAGCGCTCAGATATCTTTCACAACGCTACACCATGCCCAACGAAGTTACAAAGGGATTGCTTACCGATATAGGTACATCATTTACGATTTTGCTCATTAAGCGTAAAAGGTGACATATAGAAACGGTATGTGATGCTTTTATACAAAATTTTAAAAAAATCTTGCAATTTCGATATATTGTGGTATAATGTTAAAGGTAGTCTGCAATTATGCGGCTAAATAACTTAAATTATAGGAAAAATAAGAGTTATACAAGTTTTACAAGTTTACCGGCACAAAGCAAAGGGGTATACTGCCGGACGCAAAAAATACTGTAAAGCTTAGTAAAGCTCCGGAGAAGCTCAATTTTATTGAGTGCCGAAGGTGTAATGCGTCCCCGCGCAAATCTCTCAGGCAAAAGGACGGAGATATTTTCGGACGGTTTTAACTGCCGCAATTATCTAACCTTTTTTTGAGAGCAAAGCATTTATGTTTGGCTCTTTTTTGTTTCCTGTAACGTCTTATCAGCCCACGATAAGAACGTTAAAATTTTTAATTAAGATTTGTGGGCAGAAAGGCTATGGATTTCAAAATGGAAAATTTTTTAAACGGAGTTAAAACTGTCAATGATTTCGTAAACGGAATAGTATGGGGCTGGCCTGCATTGATTTTACTTGCGTTTGTGGGCGTTTTAATGACCTGTCTTACAAAGTTCTTTCAGATTTCGCATATCGGTCATTGGTTTAAGCACACAATCGGCGCGATTTTTAAGGACAGACAGGTGACAAAGCATACAAACGACAAGTCAATTTCGCAGTTTCAAAGCCTTTGTACCGCGCTCGCGGCGACTGTAGGAACGGGAAACATCGCCGGAGTAGCCTCAGCTATCGCAGCAGGTGGTCCGGGAGCGGTATTCTGGATGTGGATTATGGCGGTTTTGGGAATGATGACAAATTATTCCGAGAACGTACTGGGTATCCTCTACAGAAGAAAGAACGATAAAGATGAATGGAGCGGCGGCGCGATGTACTATCTTCGCGACGGACTCGGCGCGAAAAAACACTGCAAAAAAATAGGCGCGGTTCTTGCTGTACTGTTCAGTGTTTTCTGTCTGCTTGCATCATTCGGTATCGGAAACATGACACAGGTAAACACAATTGCAACGAATATGGAAACGGCGTTTTCAATTCCGAGAATTGTAACGGGTATTGTAATCATGATTCTCGTTGCGCTTGTGGTTGTAGGCGGATTAAAGCGTATTGCGGCGGTAACTGAGAAAATCGTTCCTGTAATGGTTGTATTGTATTTTGTCGGCGCGATTATAATATGCATTTTACATATCGACCAGATTGGTAATGTATTCGGCGCGATTTTCAAAAGTGCGTTCGGACTTAAGGCCGTAGGCGGCGGTATTGTCGGAACAGGAGTAAAAATGGCGGTTCAGATGGGTATGAAGCGCGGAGTATTCTCCAACGAGGCGGGCTTAGGTTCATCAGTTATGGTACATTCAAATTCAAATGTTAAAGAACCGGTACGTCAGGGAATGTGGGGTATCTTTGAGGTGTTCGCCGATACAATCGTTGTATGTACTCTTACGGCGTTTTCGCTGCTTTCCTCAGGACTTGTTAACCTTGAAACCGGTATGCTCATGGATCCTAACGCGGATACCGGCTCACTTGTAGGACAGGCGTTCGGACAGACCTTCGGTCAGGTAGGAGTTATGTTTGTCGCAATCGCTCTGCTTCTGTTCGCGTTCTCAACAGTGCTCGGCTGGAGCCACTATGGAACCAAGGCATGTGAATATCTGCTCGGAACCAAATCAACGCTTCCATACAGATTGATATTTGTTATCATGGTCATAGGCGGAGCGACAATGGGCGAGAATCTCGCATGGGATTTATCAGATACCTTTAACGGCATGATGATGATTCCAAACCTTATAGGTGTTCTGGTACTTTCACCGGTTGTATTTAAGTGTACAAAGAACTATGTGGACAGACATTTAAGAGGAAAGGACATAGAACCTATGCTCTCGATGGACGAGTCCATTCAGAAAGAACACGCTGAGGCTGTCAAGCGCGGCGAGGAATAAGCACAAAATTACTTTTAACAGTGAAAATAAGATTGAATTTAATTTTGTTTCTTGCATATAATGTTTAAGGAGAACTCCTACCAATAAGTGGAGAACTTTAACGGCATAGGGCTGTTGCTTGCGCGACAGTCCTATTGCTATATATGAGGGGTCATATGAAAATATGTGCTATTACATAATTACACATAAGGAGGTTTTGTATGATAAATAGTGATGACATCAAAGTGATTTGTCCGGAGGAGGGTTTAAACAACAATGATGAGATTACATTGGGTATCCAAAAGATAATACTTGTCACACTACTTGAAGAAAAGAAAATAAATATGAGTCAATATACTAATGCGGTTGAATTACTTGAAAAAAAATTCGGCCAGCGTTAATTTTTTTGCGTTAAAAAATGTTTAATGCCAAAATATTAACGAAAGGAGTTGACCCAAAATGTTCCAACCTACAATATTTGATATTGAAAAAATGCATTTAAGGATAGTGGCGTATTGCAGGGTATCCACAGACAAATCAGACCAAGCAAATTCATTTGCAAGTCAAAAGCGTTATTTTGAAGAATATATCAAGAGAAAGCCAAATTGGAAATTGGTAGAGATATACGCTGATGAGGGACTGACAGGTACAAACACGAAAAAAAGAAAGGCTTTTAAGAAAATGATTGCCGATGCTCATCTCGGTAAATTTGATATAATCATTACCAAAGAAGTCAGCCGTTTTGCAAGAAACACAGTCGATACTCTACAATTTACGAGAGAATTAAAAGCTATAAATGTTGGAGTTTTATTTATGCTTGACAACATTGATACTCTTGCTCCGGACGGCGAACTTCGTTTGACAATTATGGCTTCACTCGCACAGGAAGAAAGTCGTAAAACTTCCGAGCGTGTTAAATGGGGACAGAAAAGACAAATGGAAAAAGGTGTCGTTTTCGGACGGAATATGCTTGGATATGATGTCAGAGGGGGAAAGTTGTATATCAATGAAGAAGGCGCCCAAATAGTTAAGCTGATTTTCCATAAATTTGTATATGAGAAAAAAGGCGCACATACAATATGCCGAGAATTGAGGGAAGCAGGCTATAAAACAATAACAGGAAACGCTATGTGGACTAACACGGTAATTCTTAAAGCCTTGCGTAACGAGAAATATTGCGGTGATTTAGTGCAGAAAAAGACCTACACACCCGATTATCTTACTCATGCAAAAAAGTACAATCACGGTGAAGAAGATTTTGTCGTATTGCGAAATCACCACGAGCCTATTATTTCAAGGGAATTATGGGATATGGCACAAGCAGAACTTGACAAAAGAACACCAAACGAAGAAATCAGGAGCAAACATAGTAATCGTTATCCACTATCGGGCAAAATTGTTTGCGGTTGCTGCGGACATAAATTTGTCGCAAGAAGTAAGAAGCGAAAGGATGGAAGTGTTTATAAAGCATGGAGATGTCATAGCGCGGCACAGCATGGGACCTCAAAGACTGATAAAGCAGGCAATCATATAGGTTGTGATGTTAAATCACAAATCCGTAACGAAGATTTTATGCTTGCTATTCAAAAAGTTGTTGAATGTATTGACGTCAACCGAGATGCAATTCTTAAAAGTCTAACAGATACTTTAAAAAATGTTTTTTCTTATGACAAGAAACAAGCTATTGACAACGACGAAATACAAAAAAAGTTGAGCAATCTACATTCAAGGCGAGAAAAACTGCTTGACCTCTATTTAAGCGAAGATTTGTCAAAAGAAGCATATAGAGAAAAAAAGATTTCATATGAAGCGGAAATATCAGAACTTGAGAATATCCTGAATGGAGCAAATATAGAAACGACATCGTATGACTATAATCAGGCGATAAATGATATTACGGAATATATGACGAGTATGATTTATGCAACAGAGCGCGATGAGATTTTTTATAAAAACCTTGTTGAAAAAATAGTAGTACATAGTCGGGAGGACATTGATGTTTATTTAAACTTGTTCCCGCACAAATGGAAAGTAGTGTTAAATTCAGTGTTAAGTTCTGATGACTTGTGTGGGAGCATTTTGAACACGATACAGGTACAGAGGAATTAGGACATTTAGAAATTGTCGGTTCTCTGGTATCACAGCTTTCAAAGTGTGCACCGCCTAAAGAATGGAGCGAAATGAACTCATGGGAGTACTATGCTGATAACGGCGCGTCCGTATTCCCTCAGAATTCTCAGGGTTCACCGTTTAACGCAGCATCAATAGCTGTAACCGGCGACCCTATTACAAATCTTTTCGAAGACTTGGCAGCAGAACAGAAAGCACGCACAGTATATGACAACATTCTGAAGCTTTCTGATGATCCTGATGTAAATGAGGTTATTAAATTCCTCCGCCAGAGAGAGGTTGTTCATTTCCAGCGCTTTGGTGAAGCGAAACAAAAACATACAAGTAAAGGAAAAGCCAGCTAAAATGCTAATAAATACAAGATGTGTGATATGAGCAAAGGTTTTGTTTTAGGACAAGACCTTTTTTCTTATGCCAAAAATCAAAGGAGGAATAAAAATGGCAGTTTTCAGAATAGACAAGAAAAAGGATTACACGGTGATGTCAAATCATCATTTACGGAATAAGGAATTATCATTGAAGGCAAAGGGATTATTCTCGGTTATATTATCTCTGCCTGATGATTGGGATTATACTGTTAAAGGTTTAGCTTATATATGCAAAGAGGGCGCGGACAGCATACGCGGCGCATTAAAGGAGCTTGAACAGCAGGGATATATTGAACGCTCACGCGTCAGAAATGAAAAAGGACAGCTCACGACAGCGGAATATATTATCCACGAACAGCCGGAGGATATTTCTGAACCTTCCGAAACAAAACCCACGCAGGACGAGCCTATACAGACTTCGCCTATGTCGGAAAATCCTGTGCAGGCGAAGCCGATACAATTAAATACTAATATATCAAATACTAAAAAATTAAATAATGATGTATCAAATACTTATCCAATCCAATCAAGAGAAAGGTCAATCACGATATATACAGAGGAGGTAGGAATGAGGTTTAAGAAGCTCATACCTGCAAATCGACACAAGGTAAATGCTCTTGTACGGAAACAGTGCTGTAATAATAACAACGGAAATTGTATATTGCTTGACAATGGAGATGTGTGTGCTTGTCCGCAGATGATTTCGTACTCGTTAAACTGTAAATGGTTCAGAACAGCAGTGTTGCCGAATGACAAGGAATTATACGCTAAACTTGCTATATCCGATAATAGAAAGAAATGCGCTATATGCGGAAAAGTATTTATTTCATCAGCAAATAAAGCAAAGTACTGTGATAAATGCAAAATAATAGCCATACGGAAGCAAAAAACAGAATATCAGCGAAAATATAGGTCAAGAGTGGAAAAATAGGATTGAAAAAAATCGCATAAAACAAAGGGTTTTGGCAGTTAAATTACGCAAGGCAATATACTTATACCAAAACCCTTAAAATTTGAGGTCTATTTGTCCACTTTGCCTAATTTTTATATTCTATGCTTAGCCCCCCACTCACACATTCCGTCCAAAATAGGAATTAACGATTTACCTCTTTCTGTTAGGCTGTACTCAACCTTAGGCGGGATTTGCGGGTATTCTTCTCTATGGATAAGCTGATCCTTCTCCAATTCCTTTAATGTGGAGCTAAGCGTTTTATAAGAGATATTTTCAATATATCTTTTTATTTCATTAAACCGTACCACGCCAAATTCCATCAGTGTATAAAGGATTGTCATTTTATATTTTCCGTTAATCAGCGATAAAGTATAGCTGAACCCTGTTGTACCAAGACATTCATTTTCTATGCAGCGTTTACTCATTTTACACTCTCCTTTAGGTAAGTATCTCACCTGAATGTGCGTACTTGAATTTTTTTCTGTTATTGATATAATTATAACGTCATAAACATAAAAAGTCAATATAAAACAAAAAGGAGACATTGTTATGAGGAAGAATATAAAAGCAACAGAAGCAATATTCCCGATGCCTGTTCTGATGGTAGCAACCTACAATGAGGACGGAACGGTAAATGTTATGAACGCGGCTTGGGGAACTATGGTAAGCCGTGATATTGTCGCGTTGAATTTAACCGAAACTCATAAGACGGTTCAGAACATCAAAGCGAGAAAAGCGTTCACTGTAAGCATCGCCGACGCGAAGCACGTTGTCGAGGCTGACTATTTCGGTGTTGAGTCCGGAAAGAATGTAGCAGATAAGCTGGCTGCAAGCGGTTTAACAGCGGTAAAATCAGAAAATGTTGACGCTCCGATTATAAATGAATTCCCTCTTTGTCTGGAATGTGAGTTTATAGAGTATCAGGGCGATGAGTATGGACTTGGAGTAATCGGCAAAGTTGTAAACACAACTGCTGACGAGCGCGTTTTAAAGAATGATAAGGTTGATATCACAGCCGTAGAAGCAATTACATTCGACCCGTACACTCACGGGTACTATAAAGTAACCGAAAGAGTCGGCGATGCATTTAAAGACGGCTTGAAGCTTAAAAAATAATCAGGAGGAAATAATTATGCAAAAAATCAATTTGCCGCAAGCGTCGGGATTAACTTCACCGAACCCTGTAACGCTTGTCTGCACGGAAAAGCCTGACGGAACTACTAATCTTGCCACCGTTTCATGGTGGACATATCTTTCATTCAATCCGAATATGATTGCCTACGCAATGGCTAAAACCTCATATAGCGGAGAAATGGTAAGAAATAATAAAAAAGTTATTCTCACTATTCCGGGTGCTGCAATAGCTGAGGCGGTTATGAGCTGCGGAAGTACCACAGGACGAAATACCGATAAGGCTACTGAATTTGGAATTGAGCTTGTAAACGTAGAGGACAGCGCAATTCAAATTCCTGCTCACAGCCGTGTGGCAATTGTGTGCAGCTTAAAGGAATACCACGAGGTTGGAGACCACTATCTTTATATCTGCGACGTAGAGCAGGTTTACGGAAACGAGGACGAAGAAGCTCTGTTCGCGTGGAACGGCTACGGAAAGGTTGCTCCGGCAAAACAAGACTAACGACACAGGCGGTACTTCTCTGAAGCACCGCCTGTTTTTTACTGTTTTTTCATTTTCTTTCTGTATTCGCTCGGACTGCATCCGGTGAGTTTTTTAAAGAACCTCTGAAAATTACCGAGCGAGGTATAGCCGCAATACGAGCTTATGTCGGTTATAGAATGTGTACTGCTTCTTAAGAGCTGTTTGGCGCGTTCTATCCTGACTTCCGCAATAAAATCGGAAAGGTTTGTTCCCGTATAGTTTTTAAATTTTCTTGACAAATACTCACGCGATATATGCGCCTGCTCGGCAAGGAAATCCAAGGAGAGATTACCGCCGAAATTGGAACGTATATATTTTATTACTTCGTCTAAAGCCTCGTTTTTGTTGTCCGATGTTTGCTGCCGGGCAGTCTGCGCTTTGTGGAGTCTTGCTATGTATATGAGAAGATTTATCATACAGCTCTCAATAATATAGTCGCTTCCTTCCGAAAAATGATTATATTCGTGGGCAATTGCCATCAGCTGATTATAAACGATGCGCGAGTCGTCAGATAATTGAAGGCAAAAATCTTCGTTTAACATTTTGGTGAAATCATAATCAACAAAACTGTCTATTTCTCTGTATTGATTTATTATTTTATTCATATATGATTTTTTGACAAGCACATTACATACTCTTACTAATGACCCGTTTTCTTTCGGCGGAGAAACAATGCAATGTTCTGTTTTTGGGCTTATAAGTAAAAATTCATTTTCCCTTATCGGCAAAGCAGAGCCGTTCATATAGTGAGTGCCTCGTCCCTCGTACACATACGACAATTCCCAGAAATCGTGTGAGTGCATATTTTTATCACGGCGCTCAACACCGAAAAAAGCATATATCGGCGAGTCGTTTTCAAAAAAATTATCAGCGAGCAGAATGTTTTTCATGTTTTCACCTCAGATACAATTATAATCTGTCATCGAAAAAATGTCAATATATGCAGCGTTTCGGTCAATATAAAGATAGCTTTTGTCGGGGCGTGTGTACTATAATACTATTATAAGTATTACGCCGGACTTTAAGGGGGTTATCATGAAAAAAATATTATCTTTAATTATTGCAACCGCAATGCTTATGGGTTGCATTACAATTACAAACGCAGAAGCAAACGAACAAGAAACACAAGGTGTAACTTTAAGTGTAGACGAGTATGGCGTGGTTGTTACGTCTGACATTGAGCGTGACGCGGCAGTAATTAAAACATCATACGGAGCAAACGGCGAAATGAGCGCGGTTGAAATATCCGGTACAACAAAGCTTCATGCCGGCTCTAATACTATAAACTTTAAGAGTGAAATAAATGGCGGTGATAAAATTATGGTATGGGACGGACTTGATACAATGGAACCATTATGCGGAGCGCAGGTATATTCAAAATCGGAAGTGCCGCTCGAAAACAAGCTGTTTGACGGCGATATAGAAGCCACCAACTCATTTGCGGATGGAAAGTGGAAGCCGAGCGTTGGCGAGTGGAGAATGGGACTGGGAACATCGGTAACGGTTGATACCGAAAACGTGAGTGACAATTCAACAAAATCAGCAAAAATAACCAATGCAGCACTGTATCAGGCTCTCACGCTTGAGGGCGGTGAAAGCTATAAGCTGTCATTTGATATGTACTTGGGTAGCGGACTGGACAAATCAAAGCTGAGCTGGGGCTTGTTTAAGGTAAGAGATGATAACGGATATATCGGAGATATTGTATGCGGCTATAAAGAGGGTATCGCCTACAGTGAATCAATTTTTGATGAAAGTAAAAAGAATGAATGGCAGCGTGTTGAAGTTGAGTTTGCTTGTTCAAGTACAGCGGTTTATGCCGTTCAATTCTTCTACGGAGGCGCGGACAGCATATATGTGGACAATATATCGCTTACAGGCGGTAAACCGAGTCCGTTTGTCATAGAACAGCATGATGTAAGCTATACCGATAAGCTTGGTAAGGAAATAAATATTTACGGCAGACTGTATCGCCCGAATACTGATGAAAAATGCGGAATAATAATACTAAGCCACGGCTATAATGCATACGGCGACGCGTTTGCGGAGAAGTGTGAGTATTTCGCAAGAAACGGATACGCGGCATACGCGTTCGATTTCTGCGGTGGTTCAACCGTTTCGAAGAGTACCGGCAGAGCATCAACGGAAATGACGCTGTTTACCGAAACAGAGGATTTAATCGCAGTAATTGATTACCTGTCAAAGCTTGACTGCATTGACATAAGCCGAATGTTCTTATCCGGCGACAGTCAGGGCGGAATGGTATCCGCACTTGCGGCGGAGGAGCTTGGCAATGACAGGGTAAGAGGAATGGCGCTGCAGTTCCCTGCGTTTGGTATTCCTGATGTCTGGCGCAATGAGGAACCGAATTTACCAAGAGACCACTGGGGACTGACACTTGGTAAAGTGTTTGCCACATCGGTAAAAGATTTCTATACGTTTAATTATGTGGGTAAAAAGTATACAAACGACTTACTTATAATATCGGGAACGGCTGACCCTGTTGTGCCGATTTCCTCGGTAAGACAGGCGGTAAACAGTGTGTACAAAAACGCCGAATTGGTTGAATTTGAGGGCGAGGGACACGGTTTCTCCAAGGCAAAGGAATGGGAAGCAAGAGCGCTTATGCTTGAATTTATGAAGAACTTATAATCGCAGTACCTATATTTAAGGAGTAAATTATGTATTTCAAGAACAGTGAAAAACTTGATATGGAGTTATTCAAATCGCCTACTTCGCAGTACAGAGGAGTGCCGTTCTGGTCGTGGAACTGTAAGCTTGAGAAGAATGAGCTTTTACGGCAAATAGAGTGCCTCAGGCAAATGGGATTTGGCGGATTTAATATGCACGCCCGCTCAGGTCTTGACACAGAATATCTCGGCGATGAATTTATGGAACTGGTCGCAGACTGTGCAAAATACGCTCAAGAGCGGAATATGCTTGCGTGGCTCTATGACGAGGACAGATACCCGTCCGGCGCGGCAGGCGGATATGTCACAAAGAAAATAGAAAACAGACAAAAATATATACTGTTTACAACGACCGACTGCAAAAGCGTATCAAAAGAGGAATACCTGAAAACCGGTATTCCTCATCTTGTCGCGTGCTTTGATATTGTTCTCGGCGAAGACAAAACACTAAAAAGCTACAAAATAATTGACAGAGACGATACCCCTCAGGGAGTAAAATGGTATGTTTTCGAGTGTATGTCCGATAAAAGCGGTTGGTATAACAATCAGACCTACGTTGATATGATGGACGAAAACGCAATTTGTGATTTTATAGACACGACCCACGAGAAATATAAAAAGGTTGTCGGCGATAAATTCGGGAACACAGTACCGGCAATTTTCACGGACGAACCTCAGATAAAAATTAAAGGGCAGAAAAAATTTTCTGATGATTTGTCAGACGTAATATTGCCGTGGACTTATGATTTTGCGGATACATTTTCAGAATGTCATGGCTATGACATAACGGAGCGTCTGCCGGAAATTATCTGGGAGCTTCCCGACCATAAGCCTTCCGCTGCGCGGTATCACTACCATGACCACGTATGCGAACGGTTTGCGCGCGCGTTTTCCGACCAATGCGGGGAATGGTGTAAGCGGAACAGCTTGTATTTTTCGGGACACGTTATGGCGGAGGAAAATTTGCACTCCCAAACAAGCGCGCTTGGCGAGGCAATGCGTCTGTATAGAAGCTTCACAATTCCGGGCATTGATATACTCTGCGATAATGTTGAGCTTGCAACCGCGAAACAGGCGCAGTCTGTCGCTCATCAATACGGACGCGAGGGAGTTTTATCTGAGCTGTACGGCGTGACAGGCTGGGATTTCGATTTCCGCGGACATAAGTTTCAGGGCGATTGGCAAGCGGCGCTCGGTGTCACTGTACGCGCACCGCATCTTTCGTGGGTAACGATGAAGGGCTGTGCGAAAAGAGATTATCCCGCGTCAATAAATTATCAGTCGCCGTGGTACAAGGAATATCCGTATATCGAAGACCACTTCGCAAGACTGAACACTATATTGACAAAAGGAAAGCCGATGGTGAAGGTCGGAGTAATTCACCCGATTGAGAGCTTCTGGCTATCATTCGGACCGCGTGACCTTACGGCGGCGGTATGCGACGAAATGGAGGAAAACTTCAATGCGCTCATAAACCGTCTGCTTTTCGGAATGGTGGACTTTGATTTTATATCCGAGTCACTTATGCTGTCGCTCTATGAAAAAACAGATAACGCATCGCTTAAATTGGGCAAAATGAACTATGATGCCGTAATCGTGCCGAATTTAAGAACAATTCGCCGTTCAACGCTTGATATTCTTAATCAATTCAGAGAAAACGGTGGAAAGGTGATATTTATCGGAAATTGTCCCGACTGTGTTGACGCGCTTGCGTGCGGCGACGCGAAAGAGCTGTTTGAAAAATCCGTATCAGTACCGACAGCGTCCCCGTCCCTTTTGGAGGAACTAAAGGAGGAGCGGTTTGTTTCGGTATACGGTGAGAGTGGGAAAATGACGGATAATCTTATTCACACTCTCCGCGATGACAACGGCGAAAAATACTTATTTTTAGCACGCGCGAAAAAAGACATAAATCCCGATATTATAAAACCGCAGAGGATAAAAATTGTTATAAACGGTATGTATACTCCCGTAATGCTTGACACTTTAAGCGGTGATATAAAAGAGATTGAATACAAAACCACATACGGAGAGACGGTTATTTATTATACCCTGTATAACAGTGACAGTCTGCTGATAAAGCTAACGCAAACCGAAGCGCATAGCAGTTTTAAAAGAAACGAAGAAAAACCACATGTGACAAACGTTATTGATTTTAAAGACATTGTGGAATTTGAGCGTGATGAGCCGAATGTCGCGGTTCTCGACATTGCGGAATACTCCTTGGACGGAAAAATGTATGAACCTAAAGAGGAAATACTCAGAATAGACAAAAAGATACGTGAAAAATACAACTTCCCGCTTGCTAACGGCGAGGATATTCAGCCTTGGGCAATGGAAAAGGAAGAGATAACAAATTTCCCTTATCTGCGTTTTACATTTGAAAGTGAGTTTGAGGCGGAATGTATGCTGTGCTTCGAGGAGCTTAGCGAGACAGTATTAAACGGCGAGGAAGTAAGGATTGAAAAGCAGGGTTGGTATACGGATAAGCAATTGTTCACAATGCGTCTGCCTAAATTGAAAAATGGCATGAACGAGCTTATTGTGCGTGTTCCGATTGGAAAAAGCGTCAGCATTGAGAACTTCCTGCTTCTCGGTGACTTTGATGTTCATGTATGCGGCTGTAATATAACCATAAAAGAACCGCGCAGAAAAATCGCGTTCGGTTCAATCGTTAATCAAGGTATGCCGTTTTACGGAGGGAATATTACATATAAAACAAAAATAAACCTTCAAAGCGAAAGCGATATACGGCTTCGCGTAAATCATTACAGAGGCGCGCTTGTCCGAGTAAGCGTTGACGGTAAGGACTTCGGCGAGCTTGCTTTCGCGCCATATGAGAAGGAAATTAAAAATCTTTCCGCCGGAGAGCATACCATAGAATTTAAGCTGTTCGGAACGAGAGTAAATACATTTTCGGCGCTGCACAACTGCAACCGTAGTGAAAAATGGAAAGGTCCATCGTTTTGGTACAGCGAAAATGACGCATGGAGCTATGAATATTGCCTGAACGAAACAGGAATATTATCATCGCCGGTTATTGAGGTAATCGGTAAATAAGAAGTATGGGTAGCATTCATATATAAAAATGGATAGTTGTCAGTTGATAGATAAACTATCCGTTTTTATTATGATTAATAAAAAAATTTCAAAAAATCACATTTACCATTGACAATATAAGTATTACAAAAAGGACATAGCCGAGATTGCCGTTCTGTACCTCGTCAAGAATATCACTGATTAAATTTTCAACAATTTGTATTTGATTTTCTGTTGCATTAAGCGGTGCGCTTTCCCTTGGGATTTCTGAGGCATAGGCAGAAATATTTGTAACTATCAGCGCTGCCGCAATCGCTAATGTAATTATTCGTTTTTTTCATTTTCATAGTCTCCTTATCCGTCTGTTATATTTTATATATTTATTATACCAAAGGAATTATTCCGTGCCCAGCCGGGATAGCATACAAATATATTTTTTAAAGCCTGTATATAGCGCCTAAAATTAAAAAAGGGTTTGGGAATATCCCAAAAATCAAAATCCATTTTGTGCGAGTGTGGCTACGCTCGCTTTGCTTGCTGGTAGTGAAATTTGAGCAAGCAAGGCAAATTGATTTTTCGCAAGTGGGTACACACTTGCTTTGCTTGCTGGTAGTGAAACTTGAGCAAGCAGGGCAAATTTACTTTTCGTAAACGGATACCCGTTTGATGTGCTTGCTGGTAGCAAATCTTATAAAAAACAAGTCCAAATGCGAATTATAAACAGTTATCCGATTGTTGTGCTTATTGTTTTATTTTTTTAGTGTGTTCAAAAATATGCTTGATTTTTATTACAAATCAGAAGCCTCCGCCGATGTGCGCCACGACTTCTTAATGCACGAGCGATAAACATATTCAGCAAAATATCGGATTGCTACCGATACGGCAACGATTGACGGAAAGTATAATGATACTCCCGCCTTGAGCGCGTCACTGCATTGGGCGGCTGTTCATAAGAATGAACAGAGGTATAAAACCTGTGATGTCGTTTAACGCTTGAATAAAATCATTAAGATGTTTATTTGAATTTATTCAAGCGTTAGAGCAACTGACAGTTTGATGATTGATGAACCTTTACAGCTTCGTGGTGGAAGTAATATGGGACTTGCGGTATCTAATACGATATACTAAAAGGAGGTACCTGTATTATGAAAACTTA
>JAFLUB010000059.1 GCA_022509025.1 Oscillospiraceae bacterium
ACTACGGCGTTCTATATGGATAAGTATTATGATGATATACCTATAGGAAAGCCGGTGGATAATTTAAAACTTTATGTCGTGGATTCTAAAGGACACCGACTGCCGCCGGGAGCGTGCGGCGAGCTTGTTGTCTCTGGCAGACAGGTATCGCGCGGATACTTAAACCGTCCCGATAAGACAGTCGAGGTATACAATAGAAATCCGTATACGAACGAGCCGGGTTATGAAAGAACGTACCACACAGGCGATATTGTCCGGTATTTAAACGATGGAAATATTGCGTTTGTCGGTCGCCGCGACGGTCAGGTAAAGATACGCGGATTCAGAATTGAGCTTACTGAGGTTGAGGAAATAATCCGACGTTTCCCCGGTATAAAGGACGCGACAGTAGCCGCGTTTGACGAGGAAGGCGGAGGTAAATATGTTGCCGCATATATAGTGTCGGATGAAACGATAGATATAGATAAATTAAACAGTTTTATCATGGAGACAAAGCCGCCGTATATGGTTCCGGCGGTAACGATGCAGATTGAGTCTATACCGCTTAACCAGAACCAGAAGGTTAACAAGCGCGCTCTACCAAAACCGGAGAAAAAGGTCGAGGAAAAGGTTGAGCCGACAACAGATATTCAGAAGCGTATCTATAATTGCGTCAAAGAAGCTATAGGACATGAAGATTTCGGAATCACAACCGATATTTATTACGCAGGTCTTACGTCTGTGAGCGCGATAAGGCTTAATGTATTGCTTGCAAAGGAATTTGACGCGGTAATAAAAACGGGTGATTTAAAGCAAAACCCGACAGTTATTCAGCTTGAAAAGTTTCTTCTTGGCGCGCAAAAGTCTGAGAAGAATGAAAAACGTGAAATATATCCGCTCACAAACACTCAGGCGGGTGTGTTTATCGACTGCACCGCCAACATGGGAACAACGGTATACAATATACCGTATCTGTTTAAACTTGATACGAATGTAGATTTGCAGAAACTAAAGGACGCGATTGAGCAGACGGTTGATGCGCATCCGTATCTGAAGGTTCAGCTTTTCATGGACGAGGACGGAGAAATCCGTCAGCGCAGAAATGACGATTTGCCGTATGAGGCGGAAATTGTTTCGGGTATGGATAAAGAAACGCTTGTGCGTCCGTTCGGACTGTTCAATGAGCGGCTGTTCCGATTTGAAATCCACATAACGCACGATGGCAGTTATCTGTTTATGGACATCCATCATCTGATTACCGACGGAACATCGCTTGCGGTTATTATATCGGATATAAACAAAGCTTACAGCGGCGAAAAGCTTGAGATAGAAGCCTATACCGCGTATGACGCGGCGCTTGACAATGAAAAGCTGTTAAAAACCGAAGCGTACAAAAACGCGGAGGAATACTACACATCAATTTTCGGGGACTGCGGCGGGAATACAGATTTTTATCCCGATAAGAGCGGCGGCGAACCTAAGGTCGGCAATGCGCATATGACGAGTGAAAGCCTGAACCATGACGAGGTAAAAGCGATTTGCGAAAAGTACGGCATAACCGAAAACGTGTTCTTTATAGGCGCTTTCGGCGCTATGCTTGCAAGATATAATTTCGATAATAAATCGGTGTTTACAACCATTTATCACGGCAGAAATGATTCACGTCTTAATGAAACAGTCGGAATGCTGGTTAAAACGCTGCCGGTTATCTGTAAAACCGACGGCGGCGCAAAGGAATATTTCACTGCGCTCCAAAGCGAGCTTATGGGAATGATGGATAACGACATTTACCCGTTCCCCGAAATCAGCCGCAAGTTTGGAATAGTACCAAACGCTATGGTGGTTTATCAGGGCGACAGCTTTGAATTTGACAATATCGGCGGAGAAAAGGCGGAAGCAGTAGGACTTGAATTGAATGCCGCAAAAGCGCCGGTGTCGCTGTCAATCTATTTAAAAGGCGGCAGGTACAATTTTGAGCTTGACTACAGAAGCGATATGTTTGAGGACGAAACAGCGGAGTATATGCTCCAAAACCTTGAGCTTGCAGCTGTTTCGCTTGCAAAGGGAGCCGCGCCGGCGGATATTCATCTGATGTTTGACGAGGAAACCGGGATGGTCAATGACCCGCGCTTTGTCGGCAAGACCTTTGTTAATCTATTCGATACGGCGGTTTGTGAATATCCCGACAATACAGCGGTTATTGACGAAAACGGCAGCATAACATATAAAGAACTTGACCGAATGTCTGATTACATTGCCCAAAAGCTTACCGAAAACGGCTTCGGACGCGAAAATGTAGCAGGAATACTCTGCGGCAGAACGCGCGAGTTTGTCGCGGCAGTTGTCGGCGTTATGAAGGCGGGCGGAGCGTATGTGCCGCTTGACCCCGAATATCCGCAGGACAGACTTGAATATATGCTCTCGGACAGCGGTTCACAAAATCTGTTGGAAATCCGCGAATACGCGCCGCTGGTAGGAGCGTATGACGGAAATATCATCTATCTTGACGATATCGAAAAAGAGAGCGAGGGCTTTATAAAATCGGAAAAATTCGCTTCGCCAAAGCCTGAGGACTTAGCGTATATGATTTACACATCGGGTTCTACAGGCAAGCCGAAGGGTGTAATGATTGAGCAGAGGAACCTTGTAAATCTTATCCAGCATGAAACGGCATCCCAGAAGCCTGTGAGCGAGGATATCTACGGCGAATTTTCAAGCTTCTGCTTTGACGCTTCGGTGCATAGCTTGTTTGTACCATTGACAGTCGGAGCGGCGATGTACCTGTTCCCGGAGAGTATCAGAAAGGATGCTGTCGAGGTTTGCCGGACTTTTGAAACTGAGGGAATAACAGTGAGCACATTCCCGACTCAGATGGGCGAATTGGTAGCGGAAATGCTGAATAGTGACTGCGCTTTAAGGATGCTGATTTTGGGCGGCGAGAAGTTCAAGAGATTTTATGACCGCAAATATACTTTGGTGAATGCCTATGGTCCTACCGAAAACACAGTATCCTCCACGGAATTTATTGTGGACAGAGAGTATAAGAATATTCCTATAGGAAAATCACATATTAATGTGCGCAGCTATATTGTTGACGAGAATATGAAGCGTGTTCCTGTGGGCGCGTCGGGCGAGCTGTGCCACGCGGGACGCCAGATTGCCCGCGGATACCATAATCTGCCCGAAAAGACAGCTTCAGTATTTGTGAATAATCCGTTTGCAACGTGCCGTGATGAGGAACGGATGTACCACACCGGCGATCTGGTAAGAATGAAGGGCGACGGAAATATAGAATATATCGGCAGAATTGACTCTCAGGTTAAGGTAAGAGGTTACCGCATAGAGCTTTCTGAAATTGAGGGCGCAGTTCTGCAAAATGACGGAATAGTTGAAGTTGCCGTAACTACGGTTGAACAAAACGGCACGACATACATTGCCGCGTATTACACAGGAGCGGATTATTCTGCTGACGAATGGCGCGAATTCTTGAAGCCGATTTTACCGGAATATATGATTCCGACGCATTATGTTCATCTTGATGCAATGCCCGTTACTCCGGGCGGCAAGATTGACAAGCGCGCTCTGCCGAAGCCTGAGATAAGCGCTGAGAGAGCGGGATATGTACCGCCCGAAAACGGACATCAGAAGAAGCTGTGCAAGCTGTTTGAAAAAGCAATCGGTATTGAGAATGTCGGCATTGACGATGATTTCTTTGCGCTTGGCGGAACATCGCTTGCCGCGTCAAAGGTTGCGGTAATGTGCCTGAACGAAAACATTCCGCTGGTATATGCGGATATATTCAAGTATCCCACAGTGCGCGCTCTTGCTGAGATTGTATATAAGGATGAGCCTGAGGAGACCGATGAGAAAAACGAATTTTCGGATTATTCGTATCACGCTATCGGAAAGCTCATTGCTGCAAACGACAGCGCCAATGCCGATGAGTTAAAGACAGAGCCGATAGGCGACATCCTGCTTACGGGTGCGACCGGATTTTTGGGAATTCATGTGCTTAAAGAATTTATCGACAATTACGAGGGCAAGGCTTACTGTCTTGTACGCAAGGGCAGCTATGAATCTCCCGAGCGGCGCATGATGAATATGCTGATGTACTATTTCGATTATCCGTATACCGAGCTGTTCGGCGACAGAATTATCTGCATAGACGGCGACATAACCGATGCGGCTGAGGTTGAAAAGCTCAAAGATGTGCCGTTTGATACGCTGATTAACTGTGCGGCTTGTGTTAAGCATTTCGCAGCGGATGATTTGCTGGAGAAAATCAACGTACGCGGCGTGGAAAATCTGATCGAGCTGTGCAAAGCGGCTGATAAGAAGCTGATACAGATTTCAACTGTATCCGTCGGCGGCGAGGGCATGGACGGAAAGCCTGATGAAGGCAGAAAAATTAAAGAAAATGACATGTACTTCGGACAGAGAATAACGAATGAATATATCAGAACAAAATTCCTTGCTGAAAGAGCAGTTCTTGAAGCGGTTGAAAAGGGGCTTAACGCTAAGGTAATAAGAGTGGGTAATCTGATGAGTCGCCAAAGAGACGGTGAGTTCCAGATTAACTTTATCACCAACGGCTTCCTGCGTACGCTTCGCGGATACGCGGCAGTGGGCAAGTTCCCGATAGGCGGTGTGAACGAAAGCACAGAATTTTCGCCGATTGACTCGACTGCGGCGGCGGTTCTTAAAACCGCCGGCACTGATAAGCGGTTTACGGTTTATCATGCAACGAACAATCACAGGATTTTCATGGGTGATGTAATATACGCGATGAAGGAATACGGCTTTGAGATAGAAATCGTGCCGGACGGCGAGTTTTTACAGGCTGTCGGAGATTACGCGGCTGAGCATGAAAACAGTGACGCTGTATCGGGACTTATCACATATACCTCGCGCGATGACAGCAAGATTTACACCATTGACTATGACAACAGCTTCACTACCGAGGTACTGTACCGTCTTGGATATAAATGGCCTATTACAGATGATAAGTATCTTGAGAATGCAATCCGCGCACTTGATAACCTGAATTTCTTTGATGATGATTTTTTCAGTGATAAATAATCAAAAAGGGAGGAAAATTAAATGACTATCAAAAAGACAACAGATGGAAATACAGCCGTACTTGAAATAGACGGCTGGCTTGACACGCAGACCGCGCCGGAGCTTGGCGCAGAGCTTGATGCGCTTGATAAGTCGGTGACTGAGCTTACAATAGACATGAGCGCGCTTGAATATATCTCGTCGGCGGGTCTGAGACAGATTGTAGCGGCTCACAAAAAAATGAACGGAAATCTGACGATTAAAAATATTTCGGCGGAGATTATGGACGTATTTAATATGACGGGCTTTTCAAAGCGTCTTAACATTGTCTGAAAATTATGAAGCATTCAATTTTTAAGCAAACCATAGTGGTGTTTGTCACTGCAATTTTACTGGCATCAATAACGGCGGGCGCAATCAGCCTTGTGTATGACGCCCGTCGGATAGGACTGCAAAGCGCGCGGTATGCCAGAGGCGGAGCGTCTGTTGCCGCGCAGGTGATAGAGAGCGTGGATTTTGACAAGCTGCAATCATCCGATACGAGCGAACTGTATACCAAAACCCGCGATGTACTCAGAAGTATCTGCCGCAGTCTTGAACTGGAATATCTCTATCTTTATATACCGAATCAGGATGAGCAGAACATCAGATTTATTATGACAGTAGCATCCGATGACGAAAATGATAAAACCGTCGATAGGGAGCGGGGGCTTAACGTTGTTGTACCCAGAATTCTGACGGAGCAGGAGATAACTGCTTTAAACGGAAACGAGCTTGCAAAGGCATATGCGGAAAAGAACAGCTTCGGCAGCGTATATTCATGGTCTTATCCGGTGTATGACAGCAATGGTAATGTCATAGCGCTTATCGGAAGCGACTACCGCGCCGATGCGATTTACCGGCAGACAATACAGGAAACGCTGTTAATTATCATTCCTATGATGGCGGTACTGCTTCTTGTGTTCCTTGTTGAGCTTATTGCAATGCGGCGAAAAATATTTTTGCCGGTCAAGCAGATTTCAAACAGAATGAAAGGCTTTGTAACTGACAGCGGAGCAAATTTCGAGCCGATGAATATACACTCGGGAGATGAGATGCAGGAAATTGCGGACTCGTTTGAAAAAATGTCTGAAGATATACGCGAGTATTTAAGCAGCATTGAAAAACTGACTGCCGAACGCGTGCAGGCAAGTGTGGAGCTGGAGATTGCCAGCCGTATTCAGTGCGGAATTGTTCCGGAAAGAACCGTATTGACTGCCGAAAGCTATGAAGCCTGCGCCGTTGCAAGACCAGCGAAGGAGGTTGGCGGCGACTTTTACGATTGCTTTACAAGAAATGACGGCAGAGTATGTATCGTGATAGGCGACGTGTCGGGCAAGGGCGTTGCCGCGGCAATGTTTATGGCCATGGCGAAAACTATGCTAAAAGACTGTCTAAACTCAGGACTTAGTCCGGCCCAGACGCTGAATACAGTTAATGATGCGCTGTGCAGCTCAAATCCCGAGGGAATGTTTGCAACTGTGTTTGCGGCTGTGTTAGATACGGACAGCGGAGTACTCCGCTATGCAAACGCCGGTCATACAAGACCTGTGATTTTCGGAAACAGCGTAGAGTTTTTGGAGGTAGATGCGGGTATTGCTCTGGGACTTTTTGAGGATGCCGGCATAATTGACTGTTCAGTAACTTTAAAAAATAACAGCGGTATACTGATTTATACAGACGGCGCTACAGAAGCGGTGAATACTCAAAATGAATTTTTCACAGAGGAGCGGCTTATTTCTGCTGTTCGAACAATCAGCGGCGCACAGCAGAGCGTGGAAGCATTGAGTGATGCAGTATGCGATTTCTCAGACGGTGCGGAGCAGTTTGATGACTATACTACGCTCGCATTATACTACAGCGGGGTTCCAAAGCAGACGCTTAAGCTGAAGCCTGAGTTATCCTCATTGCCTGAGCTTATGGATGAAGTGATGAAAAACGCAGGCAAAAATTCAAACGAAAAAAAGATAGTTTTAGCCTGTGAGGAAGTGTTTGTAAATATCGTAAGCTATTCGAACGCATCCTGCGCTGAGGTTTCATTTAAAAACCTGAACGGCAGGCTGATTGTTGAATTTTCAGATGACGGCGTTCCGTTTAATCCTCTTTCGCAAGAGCAGCAGGACAAGGATTTCGAGGACTTTGAAAGCGGAGGAATGGGAATAGGTCTTGTAAAGCAGCTTGCCGATAAAGTGAATTACAGACGTGAAAATGACATGAATATTCTGACGCTTGAATTTATTTTGGGCGAGGATGGAGCGGATAAATGATGAATTATTATTTACTTGACGCTTCGGCTCTGCCGGATCCGAAAGAGGACGAAGCGGCGATGTTGGGCATTCCCGATTGGCGGTGCGCGTATATATTAAGATATTTGCGCGCCTGTGACAGAAAGCTATCCTTAGGCGCATGGCGGATTATGGAATCCGCTTTGAAACAACACGGATTTTTGGCTGAAAACGTTGTAATTGGTAAAAACGGAAAGCCGGAGTGTGATGGTGTGTATTTTAATCTGTCCCACTCCGCCGATATGGTCTTGTGTGCGGTCAGTGACGTTCCAATCGGATGTGATATTGAAAAGGTGACTGACGCGCCTATGGAGGTGGCTGAGCGTTATTTCAGCGAAAAGGAGCGCCGGTATATAGCCAACGCCCAAAATCCCGCTGATGCCGACCGCAGATTTTTCAGACTTTGGACAATGAAAGAAAGCTATATGAAAATGACCGGAGAGGGCATGAGCCTTTCTCCTGACCGCTTAGAAACAGACCCTTGCGGTCTGACTATTATGCGAGATGGTATTCTTCAGTCATGTGCAATTCAAAATAGCGCGATTGATGATTATGAAATATCAATATGTATGAAAATTTTATAAAAGCATATACAATAAAATAACAAAGGAGAGAATAAAATGAAAAAATATTTCAGTAAAGCCGCGGCGGCGATGCTTGCTTTGACTATGGCAAGCGCAGCTGTTACGCCTGTAATGGCGGCGATAGCTTACAAGGATGTTCCGGAGAACGTGTGGTATGCCGAAAGCGTAGCATATGTTACGGAAAACGGTATTATGAAAGGCGTAAGCGATAATGAGTTTGCGCCGGAAACAAAGCTTACAAGAGGAATGATTGTTGCAATCCTCTACAGACTTGAAGGTGAGCCGGATGTAAGCGCTGTAAAGGCGTTTAACGATGTTCCGGCTGACGCATACTACGCAGACGCCGTAGCGTGGGCAAGCGAAAACGGCATTGTGTACGGTACCGGCGATGGTAAATTCTCGCCTGATAATAACGTAACCCGTGAACAGCTTGCAAAAATTTTATTGGGTTACTATACATACAAAGGCAACGGTCCTGTAGACGATTGGGCGATACGCCTTGACTACACTGACTTGCCGGAGGCATCAGACTGGGCGACGGAAGGAATAATGTTCTGCACCATGAAGGGTCTTATGCAGGGCAAGGACGGCAACAGTTTTGATCCGAAAGGCGAAACAACACGCGCAGAAATCGCGGCTGTTATAGAAAGAATGGCTGGCGATAAAGCTTCTGATACAGAATTTGAAATACAGCCGCTTGTTGGTGAGCCGACAGATTATTCCGATAAGGACAACTGGCTTGCTATCCCTGAAATCACGCATGATGTTGACACTGTATATCTTTACCCGACAACATTTCTGGACGATTCCGAGGGAGCGGAGTTAATATGTGATGTTGATAATGAGATGATGCGGACAGGCGCGCGGAATATGTATGAAAGTCAGGCGACAGTGTACGAGGAGTCCACAAACGTATTTGCGCCGTATTACAGACAAAGTAATGTCATGATTGTAGGACAGCTCAGGGGCGACGATGTTACTGATATCCAAATGAAGGAACCGCGCACGGATGTGTACGCGGCGCTTGACTATTACTTTGAGAATTACAACAACGGCAGACCGTTTATACTTGCGGGTCATTCGCAGGGTTCGACTATGACCATGCTTGTGCTTGGAGAGTATATGCAGGCGCATCCGGAATATTACGAGAGAATGGTTGCAGCATATCCCATAGGATTTTCCATAACACAGGAATGGCTTGATGAGCATCCGTACACTAAATTTGCCGAGGGCGCGGACGACACGGGCGTTATAGTTTCGTGGAATACAGAGGGCCCCGGAAATAAGGGTCAGAGCAGTCTTGTAATCGAGCCGGGCGCGATAAGCATAAATCCGCTTAACTGGAAGCGTGATGATACATACGCTACCGTTGAAGAAAACCTCGGAAGCCTTGTTAAGAATGAGGAAACAGGCGAGTATGAGCTTGCAGAAGGTATTGCGGACGCTCAGATTGACACCGAGCGCGGCGTTGTTGTTTGCACAACGAATGATTCATTTATACCGATGGAGGATATATTCGGTCCGCAGAGCTTACACGGCGGAGATTATACCCTGTATTACGGAAACATACAGAAAAATGTAGCTGACAGAATAGCGGCTTATCTTGAAAATAAATAGGATATTAACATGAAAAAGCTTAGAAGAATTATAATGGTTTTAAAGCGCACGGGCACAATGAAAATGCTTGTCAGCTTTATCGTATTTTACTGCGCGGCATCAGTGGCTATGTGGCTGTTTGAACCGAATGTAAGCACAATAGGCGACGGATTCTGGTACTGCTTTGCCGCGACTACAACGATAGGCTTCGGCGATATTGTTGCGCTCACGCGTCTGGGAAGGATTATCACCGTTTTGGTTGCCGTTTACGGAATAGCGGTAACAGCTATGATACCGGGCGTTGTGGTAAGCTATTATATGGAATTTTTGAAAATCAAGGAAAAGGAAACAGTTTCACTCTTTCTGGAAAAGCTCGAGCATCTGCCCGAGCTTTCCGGAGAAGAGCTTACCAAACTTTCAGACAGAATCAGGAAGTTTAACAGAAAATAAGAGGCATACCGTGAAAAATGAGCGGCGCATCTCACCCTTTATCGGAACTCCACGTATCAACATACGTCGGCGTCCCTCAAAATGGCAATCTGCTTGCTTCCCGGTTGCATGGGCGAGCAGCAAATGACATTTGCGACCAGCCTTTTCCACGTTATGATTTGTCCGTTTAGTTACAGTGAAAGGATGTTTTTTAAATTATGAGTGCTTTTTCATGTAAATGCTCATAATCGGATGCATTTGCCATTTAACATTTATCTACATTTTAGAGACAGTGAGCGTAAAAAGCTCGCTGTTGCAGGATTTTATTACAAAACAAAAATGACTCAAAACCATAGGTTTCAAGCCATTTCTTAGATGGTGCCGATGGTGGGGGTCGAACCCACACGGTATTGCTACCACGGGATTTTGAGTCCCGCGCGTCTGCCAGTTCCACCACATCGGCAAAACAACTGCCTAATTATGATAACACAATAATGAAAAAAAGTCAATATTAAATACAAAAAATCAATAAAGTCTTGCAGGATATTGAACCCTGCAAGACTTTTTAGATTAATAAACTCTTACCGCACCGGCATACTGTGCTATACGATATTCAGTATTTATTGAGGAAATCTTTACAACGTCACCTGTCTGCGGAGCGTGAATCATATTACCGTTACCTACATAAATTCCTACGTGGTGAATGTTTCCGCCATTTTTAGCAAAGAATACGAGGTCACCGGGCTGTAGATTTTCACGGCTCACATATGTTCCGTTGTTTCTCTGGTCAGCAGCGACACGGTTTACGCTGATACCGTTCGCACGGCATACATACTGTACAAGACCGCTGCAGTCAAAGCCGCTTGGGGAAGAGCCGCCCCATACATATGGAACTCCCAGATACTGCATTGCCGTATCAACAATAGCCTGTCCCTTTGATGATGACGCAGGAGCAACTGACTGAGTTGTATTTGCTTCCCTTGTAGAGTTTCCGGCTGCTGCCGCATTCCGGCGCGCAATCTCTTCAGCTCTTGCCGCTTCTCTTGCAGCAGCTTCCTTAGCTTCCTGGATTTCTCTCTGCTTCTTGGAAATAGTATCCTTTTCAATCCATTCACCTGTGAACTGAAGTGATGTGTTTATAACATAACCCTCTTCATATTCGTCACCATAGCAAATTCTTACGAAGTCATCCTCACCCCATAATATATATACATAAGTATCATCATCAAGTGTTGTAATAACCTCAGAGTCTGTATTAGCCTCTTTTCTTACTCTGACTGAATCACCTTCAAGTTCTATCTGAGCAATTCTATAGTTGGTAAGCTTCTTTTTCGCTACATCCGCAGATGCTCTGTCCTGAGTGATTGAAGTACTCGGTACATATCCGCTGTTACCGTTATAAAGAATCTTATACCAACCCTCTGAACGCTCAATAATCTCAACCTCAGTGCAAACCTCTACGCTGTCGATTACTGCCGCTTCATCAGACGGAGATTCCATAACATCAAGTGTAGCGTCAGAAGTTATAGTATATCCGATAGGATAGAAACTCTTTGCCGCCATCTCGCTTTCCGCGATAACATCTTCAATAGAATCTGTCTGAGGTTCAGCTGATATTTCGGCTGTACCCTTAACTACGTTTGTGATATCCTTTTGGGCTATCGTAATACTGTTTGAAGTTGTAGCTGCATTTATTCGCTGTTCTCTTTCAATTCTTGAGTCTTTAAAGTCATCAGCCTGTGCAGCTGCAAGCGAACTTATCATTGCTACCGCTATAATAGCGATAATTGAATGCTTAAAGTTCTTCATAAAATAAACCTCCTAATATTTTAAGCAAAGTAGTATTTCAATAACTTTACTTAGATTGCGCTTTTGTTACTGTAATGTTTCTAAATGATTACAAAACGGATTATACACCATATAAATCCATTTGTCAACACTTTTTTTAATCTAAATGTATTTATTTTGTAACAAAACAGTAATAAAAATGTGCTTTTTGTAATAAAATAGATGCATTAATTGGCATAAAAGACCAAACAATATAAGTCATAATGTATATATTATGTGAAATATTACCAAAATTCAAAAATCATATAATGACTTATATTACAATCAAATTACGCAAAACTTGTAACACTTTGTAAAAAACAAATAGTTTTATTACACGAACATTACAAATATTACAAAAGTTACATTTCATTGCAATAGAATTTGCTATTTGGTATAATAACCTCAGGGTGTTACCCAAATCAAAGATTTGGACACCCATGAGAACATTGAAACCTGCTTTATGCGCCACGCTGCGGCGCCGGTTGCTATGCAACCTATAAATACAGGTTATAATAACCT
>JAFLUB010000006.1 GCA_022509025.1 Oscillospiraceae bacterium
CTTAACATATGCAGCACGACTCCTTTGTATCATATTATTAATACTCTTACATAATGGTGCTATTAGAATTTTATACAAAAACAACGATGGTGTCAAGAGTATTTTTGAAATAAGTTTAACAAATTTTAAAATATTTCCAATAATTAACAAAAAGAATTTTAAAATCCATTTACTTAACAGTAAAAAATACAGAATTATGCCTAAAACAAGACCTATAAACTCATACGCCCGGAATATACCGTTATTAAGATTCCATACGCAGGCTATAGCAAAAAATGTTGCCGTTGCTGAGAATATAACATCACTCAGCGCCGTAACTACAGCCGGCGGTTTCAATACAATACGTAAAGAGCGAAAAAAATCAAACAGTAGAGAAACACAGCCTCCGCACACTACCATAGCGAAAAAAACAAAAAGATCCCTGTTCATCACTTAAAAAGTCCGGCAAAAAAGCCTTCTCCTGCGGCCACTGTATATTGCGCCGCCTGTATCTCACCATTTACTTCCAGCATTCCCGTATCAGTATTGAGCTGGCTTATACTGAGTTTCTTTCCCTTTATAATAAGCCCGCCCATAGATGTTTTCAAAACCACCTTATTCTCCGAAAACTCCGATACGTCTTTTACCCCGGACAGAGACATATGCGCTCTGTTCTTCATTGTAATCATATGCTCGGCTCTTTCCATTGTTCTCCCTCCGATATTTCACTTCTATCTGTAAAATATATGTCGGGCATAACACTTTTATTACTGAATCGGAGTATACAATGATGAAGCGTCATTTTTCAGCACATGCTCTGCTAATGCGGTCACCTGTACCTTTATAACTCGTTCTCCCATTTTTATTTCTATTATATCGTTTTCCTTGACGTCATAAGACGCCTTAACGATTTTGCCGTTTACGGTTATTCTACCCTGATCACATGCTTCATTGGCAACAGAGCGTCTTTTTATCAGTCTTGAAACCTTTAAATATTTATCTATTCTCATTTTAATCCTCCATAATAAGAAATACGGGTGCTGCATTTTTGCAGCACCCGTTAATCATATAATAGCTCAATTATTTATTTACTGTATCCTTAAGAGCCTTACCTGCCTTGAATGCAGGAACCTTAGAAGCAGCAATCTTTATTGTCTCGCCTGTACGAGGATTCTTACCTGTTCTTGCTTCTCTGCTTCTTACCTCGAATGTACCGAAACCAACAAGCTGCACCTTGTCGCCTGCTGTTAAAGCGTCTGTGATTGATGCTGTAACTGCTGCTACTGCCTTTTCAGCGTCCTTCTTTGATAATTCTGCCTTCTGAGCCACTGCTGCAACTAATTCCGTTTTGTTCATGATTTTTCCTCCTAATCATTCAAAAAAAATTTTTTTTAATTGGAACATTTTCTACAGAAATGCCCGTTCGCTAATAATTTTATTACAATTTTTTTAATATGTCAATACTTTTCCGCCATTTTAAGCCAATTTTTCTAAAAAAATCCGTATTCTTTGCTATTTCTTGACCTTTTCCCATAATTCATTCAGACTTTCGGGAGAGATTTCAGCTATATCAAGACCGCTACGCTGTGCCTCCTGTTCCATTTTCCCAAAGCGATTTATAAACTTATCAGAAGCCTTTGTAAGAGCAATCTCCGGAGTAAGCCCTAAATGCCGTCCTAAATTCACAACGCTAAAGAGTAAATCACCGTATTCTTCCTCAATTTTTTCCGCGCTGCCGCCAACAACTGCTTCCTTAAGCTCCGCGATTTCCTCGTCTATCTTATCATATACACCTTCTGCGCTGTCCCAGTCAAAACCGACGCTGCCCGCTTTCTTCTGTATTTTTTCACTTCTCATGAGAGACGGAAGATAGTGAGGTACATCCTCAAGCATAGCGGTATATGTGGAAAGATTCTTTTCCTTCTTCTTGTTTTTTTCCCATTGTCCAAGCGCCTCCTCAGCATTTGCGGCTGTGTCTTTGCCAAACACATGCGTATGGCGGGTTATAAGCTTTTCACAAATTTCTCTTACAACATCGTCAAAATTAAAAGCGCCTCTTTCCTCAGCAAGCCTTGCATGGAAAGCAACCTGCAAGAGCACATCGCCGAGTTCATTGGCAAAAGCATAATCATCGCCGCTGTCAAGAGCGTCTATCGCCTCGTAGCATTCCTCTATCATGCTTTTCTTTATGCTCTGGTGCGTCTGCACTCTGTCCCACGGACAACCGTTCTCGCCTCTGAGGGTTATCAGTATGTCACGCAAATCATCTACAGTATATTTCTTCTGCATCGGTAATTCCTTCCTCCCCGTGTATAATTAAAATAATTATATCACCTCACAGTGTTTTTTACAAGCCTAAGCTTTTAAAATCTTTCTCACTTCCCTGATAGATACAGCGTTGGTTATAAATAGTACCGCCGCATATACCGCAAAAGACACAGAGCATACCACGCCGACATATATTATCCCGTCTCCCAGTACAGAAAGCGGCGCATAAATCAACCGTATTATCAGAAACATTACTGCCGCTGCAGCGGCAGGCTTTATAATTATTGCCATAATATCCTGTTTTAAACATAGGTGTTTGCGTATAGCGCATAAATTCAGTATCATCACTACCGAATACGCGGCTAATGAGCTTATCGCGCTGCCGTAAATGTTTATTCCGGGGTTAGCAACAAGGAAATAGCTTATCGTAAGCTTTATCGCGCTGCCCACAAGTGCCGTGAAAAACGGCAGCATTATTCTTCCGGACGACTGCAAAATTGCTGATGTTATCTGCGTGACGCATATCATCACCGCACACGGAGCCACAGCTTTTAACATATCAGCCGCTGTGCTGTTATGAAACAATACTGACAGTATTTCTCCGCTCATAGTATACATTATCACCGAGCACGGCAGGGCAAGAATTATTGTAAGCCGTATTCCCATATCAGTCGCTATCCGCGCCTTGTGCATATTATCCACAGCAATCGCACCGGCAACAAGCGGCAAGATGCTTACCGAAAGCGTTGCAAGTATACCGACGGGCAGATGAAATACCGTGAGCGCATAGCCTGTATACGCGCCGTACAGAAATCTCGCTTCGTCAGCCCGGAAACCGGCGTCAAGCAGGCGCGAACGTATAAGAGTCGTGTCTGCTACGCTTATTGCGTTTGATACGACAGACGCGCATAAAAGCGGCAGCGCTACCGACATTAAGTCACGGAGTATCTCTTTAGTTCCTGAATCAGATTTTTTATGCGGTTCCTTTTTTTCAAATATATACATCAGCATAAGTATTGCTGTCGCGATAATCTCACCCGCCGTCACGCCCATTATTGCTCCGCCGGCTGTTTTCTCCACTCCGAAGCGTATAAATAATACCGCAAGATAATATCCCGCCGCAAGCTTTATAACCGACTCCACAACCTGTGAAACAGCTGTCGGTATCATATTCGCAACACCTTGATAATAGCTTTTATACGATGTGCCGAGAGCCACGAAAAATATTGCCGGAGAAATCATCTGAATCGCGTAGACAGCTTTTTCTTCTTTCATTGCCAACGCAAAAAACGGCGCGAAAAAATATAACAGTAATGTCCCTATAATGCCTATGACAGTCAGCAAAATAGTCGATACCCTGACAATCTTATAAGTTCTGGCATATTCCTTTCTCGAATTTGATTCCGCTGTCAGCTTTGATATCGCAAACGGAAGCCCCGATATTATAAATGATAAGAACATTATGTAAACCTCAAACGCAATATTGAATACCGCCATTCCTTCCTCCTGAAGTATATATGTAAGCGGTATTTTAAACACCGCGCCCAGAATTTTAGATATAGCGTTCGCTATCATAAGTATAAGAGCGCCTGTGAGAAAGCTCTGTTTTTTCATTATTTAAAACACTTCCTTTTATGTCTTGTCTATAAATAATATTTGTGCTATAATGGTTTTAGAATAGGAGTGTTTAAAATGATTATTAAGAAGATTTCAGTTGCAAACGGCGCAGTGCGCGTTCCCGGTGACAAATCAATCTCACACAGAGCTGTAATGCTTGGCTCAATCGCTGACGGCATCACGGAAATAACCGGATTTTTAATGGGGGCTGACTGCCTTTCAACTATAGATTGTTTTCGGAAAATGGGTGTGGATATAGACGTAAGTCCTGAGAAAGTAATTGTAAAAGGCAAAGGCCTCAGAGGGCTTCAGCGCCCTCAAGAAACTCTTTATACAGGCAATAGCGGAACTACAACGCGTCTTTTATGCGGTATACTTGCCGCGCAGGATTTTGATACGTCTATCACAGGTGACGCGTCTATTGAAAAACGTCCTATGGGCAGAGTGACAAAGCCTCTTTCACTAATGGGCGCGCAGATTGAAAACGAATATTGTCCGCTTCATATACACGGAACAAAGCTTCACGGAATAGACTATAAAATGAGTGTTGCGTCAGCGCAGGTTAAAACCGCGATTATTCTCGCCGGACTTTACGCGGATGGAACAACCATCATAAGAGAAACAGAAAAATCCCGCGACCACACAGAGCTTATGCTCGGCGCAATGGGCGCGGATATAAAGGTGGACGGACTTAATATAACGGTAAATAAAACAAACAGCCTGAAGGCTGTAAAAGTAAACGTTCCCGGAGATATTTCCTCAGCCGCGTTCTTTATGGTGCTGGGACTGATTATGCCAAATTCCTGCATCACAATAGAAAACGTGGGTATAAACCCAACGCGTACAGGTATTATAGATGTTCTCCGGAACATGGGCGCAGACATAGAGCTTAACAATATACGCGAAAGCGCCGGAGAAAGCGTGGCTGATATTACGGTACGTTCCTCATCACTCAAAGGAACAGAAATAGGCGGAGATATTATTCCGCGTCTTATAGACGAGCTTCCTGTTATTGCCGTCGCGGCGGTGTTTGCAAAGGGACAGACAGTTATTAAGGATGCTCAGGAATTAAAAGTCAAGGAAACAAACAGGATACGCGCCGTTGTGGACGAGTTTTCAAAATGCGGTATTGATATCACCGAAACGGACGACGGTATGATTATCAACGGCGGAAAGGATATTCACGGGGCAGACTTTAAAACATACGGCGACCACAGAATGGCAATGAGTCTCACTGTGCTTGCTCAGCTCGCCGATGGAGAGTCAACACTTGACGACAGCGACTGCGCATGCGTGTCTTATCCGGACTTCTTTGATGATTTTTACAGGTTAGATAATTAATCACACATAAAAAGCAGGTGCCTACGCACCTGCTCTTGCTCCCAGCATTTTCTTTATCATCTTTACATCAAATTCAAGAACTCCTACACGTTCCTCTATATCCTTCGCAATCATGACGTTTTTAGCTAAGTCAGTGTGATTTTCAAGCAACAGCTGAACCTTCGGGGCAATATCCGTTTCCACAAGATATGCAGTCTTTTTAAGTGAACTGATATCACCTTGCATAGTTTTGATATCACCTTGCATAGTTTTGATATCACCTTGCATAGTTCTGATATCACCTTGCATGGTATCCATCCGGCTCTCCATACTGTCCATCCGATTTTCTATTCCGTCAATTTTAGCAACTAATAACTCAAGCAATTCTCTGTCTGTCATAATATCACCACCTTGGCTGTATCTCGTTTAGATTATTCTATCACATTCTCAAAATAATTTCAAGATATTTCTATTTATTCTTCCTGAAGGTGAATACCTTCATAAACACGAACGTGACCGGCACGCCTATAACTGCTGCGAGAGCATATGCTATAACGCTCGGACCATGAACAAATCGGTCAAACAGCCATACTATAACAGTCTGTATAATAAAATTCGGTATATAGGATATGAAAAACTTTATAAATTTTACAAAACCCAGTTTCTCCTTAAATGTAATATAGCTGTTTAAGATATACGATACTACGTTCGATGTTACATATCCCGGAAAAAAAGCAAGTGTGGTATCCGGTATAAATAATGAGTATATAGTCGAAAAGACAACATTGCTGAGAGTATTTATAACTCCGACAATCAGGAATGCAAGAAATTCACGCGAAAAGAACATTTTAAACTCAGACGGCTTATATTCGTTCCAGTCTATCAGTTCATTTCCTCTGATTATCTTTGCCATATCGGAAATTTCAGCCAGCGGTGTGTCTGAAAGTGAGTCAGAATAGAACTCCTCACACTTTGCGTCAGGAAAAGTTTCATAAAGACGCTTTACCTTTTCTTCGCCCCAGCAGTTTTCGCCGGTGTATAATCCGCTATGCTTATCCACTCTTGATGCGATAAGATTTTTTATACCAATTCTGTCACATATGGGAGAAAGCAAAAATTCAGGCGATGCCGAGATGATTATATCATCCTCCTTCTGCCTACTTGTATACCACTGTTTGATTTTATGTTCGTTTATATTCCAGAAATCCGCTAATGCCTCGTCAATGTCAGGCACATACCTCAAAAAGCGGTACATCCTTTCCTTAAACTGAGTTTTAGTTTTCGCGCCAAGAATATATAGAAAAAAAGACCACGCCATACCCGGCACGCTAAGAAGTATTTTCGGATATCTTTTAAGGCAGTAAAAATAAAAGTCCTTTGTGCTGTCGCTGTCATAAATCGTTTCATCAAAATCATAAATATTCAATGCCCTATCCTCCCTATTTAAGCAGTGCGATTGCCATTGCGGATATTCCTTCGCCTCTGCCCTCAAAGCCGAGTTTTTCAGTTGTTGTGGCTTTCACGCTTACTGCGTCTAATCCTATTCCCAAATCACCGGCAATGTTCTGACGCATTTCATTAATATACGGGGACATTTTCGGACGCTGAGCTATTATAGTTAAATCTATATTCTCTACAGCATAACCTCTTTCAGATATTTTTCTTACCACTTCACGCAGAAGAACTCTGCTGTCCGCCCCCTTATAGCGTTCATCGGTATCCGGGAAGTGTGCGCCTATATCTCCCATAGCCGCCGCGCCCAGAAGCGCATCTGACAGCGCGTGCAATGCAACATCTGCATCGCTGTGTCCAAGCAATCCCTTATCATACGGGATTTTTACTCCGCATATTATACAGTCCCGTCCCTCTACAAGCTTATGAACATCGTATCCTTGTCCTATTCTCACGATAATCCTCCATTCTATAATAAATCGAAACGTAGAAAAGGCAGGCAGCAAATTACATTTGCAGCTCACCCATGCGGTCAGGAATCAACCAGGTTGCCCTTTTGAGGAACGCCGACGTATGTTGATACGTGGAGTTCCGAAAAAGGGTAAGATGCGCCGCTTATTTTTCGCGTTTTTCAAGTATTTTTTCAGCTATAATTATATCGTCCGGCGTTGTTATCTTAATATTATCATAGCTGCCCTGGCTTATTCTTACTCTGACTCCGTAGTGTTCGGCAATCATACAGTCATCGGTCGCCTCAAAACCTTCGCATGCCGCTTTTTGGTGTAGCGCAAGAATTTTATCAAGATAAAACACCTGCGGTGTTTGTATAAGATACGTCAATTCACGGTCAACTGTGCCTGATATAAATCCGTCCTTCGAGCTTTTTAACGTGTCCTTGCACTTTACTCCCACCGCCGCGGCTCCATACTTTACACAGTCAGCTATTGAAGCATCTATTTCAGCGCCGGTAACAAGCGCTCTTGCCCCGTCATGAATAAGCACTATATCACCTTGCGCGCACTTTAAACCGTTCATAACTGACTGCTGACGGCTTAAACCTCCAACAGTAATATGTCTTACTTTCGTTATGCCGCAGTCCTTTATAATTCTTTCACATTCGCCCACATCACTTTCACCTGAAACAAGAACAATATCATCAATATTTTTGTTTCTCTCAAATGCTGCGAGCGTAAAATAAAGTATTTCTTTATCTTTTATTTTAAGCAGCAGCTTATTTTTATCCGCGCCCATACGCGTTCCCTTACCGCCCGCAACAATAATTGCTGTGATTTTCATACTATCCTCCCAAATTACGAAACCGGCACATTTCAAAATGAAATGTGCCGTTTTAAACGAGTGCTTCCACTGTATCATTCATTATACTTTCAATATCGCTTATATCCGCAACCTCTGAAAGAACAAGCTCGCTGACCACAATCTGCTTCGCGCTTCCTAACGTCTTTCTCTCACTTGTAGAAAGACCTTTCAGTCTGTCCCGGTACATGAGTTCTTTCACAACAACAAGCACCTGATATATATCACCTGATTTAACCTTTACAAGATTATCCCTCTGGCGCTTGTTCCAGTTATCATCGCCTTCAACCACTGCATCACGAAAACATTGGAGTACTTTTTTTGCCTCCTGCTTGTCGATAATCGGACGAATACCTATGCTGTCCACACTTTCTAAAGGAACATTAGTAACCATGTTTCCTATGGCAAATCTGACAACATAATATTGACGTTTTTTGCCGACAATTTCCATCTCTTTAATTTCTTCTACTGTCCCAGCGCCATGCATTGGATGTACAACCTTATCGCCTACGCAATACATATTGTCACCGCCTTTCTGCTAAATCAATACAACTTATGGTTACATCAATTATAACATATTTTTATTAAAAAGTCAATTTTTGTACGAAAGAAAAAAAATTTTTTTACACGTTTTTATGCCGTATCTCTGAATAAATAAATGAATTATTGCTAAATACTCTTTACCGTGGTATACTGATTAAAAGGAGTTGATAGAAATATGAAAAAAAGACAAATTATTTCCGCTATATCAGCGGCACTGATTTTATTGTCAGGGGTATCCGTATGTGCGGAAGCGGCATGGAGCGATATCAGCGTGCAACCAAATGTAATCAATGTTTTTGTAAATAACAATCATATCGGTGCGGATAATTTTCTATTTGAAGGAACCACATATCTGCCTATACGCGCAGTCAGCGAAGCGCTTAATCTTACGGTTGATTACGATGATGCAACAAAAACCGCATCGATAAGCGGTAACACAAGCGCGACAAGCTATAAAGGTAAAAAAGTGCTTGTACTTGGCGACAGCAACAGCGCGCTTACCAGCAAGACACTTGAAACTGACAAGGGAGACTGGAAGCACTGGTTCTCAGAAATAGTACAGCCTGCCGAGATGAACTGTGTAGCAGTCGGTGGCGCGACGTTATGTGACAAGGAGGACACTGTTTACGACGGTAATCCTCATTATGACGCTGATAACAGAGGTCAGAACACATTCGGCAATCAGGTACAGAAAATCATAAATAATCATTATGAAGAGCCTGACGTTATAATTATTCTTTACGGAATGAATGATGGAATACAAAACCTCTCCGACGAGGATGTTGAAGCAGCATTTATGAAATCATATTATGGCTATGACCCTGTACCCTTAGCTGAGGTTGACCGTACTACATATGCCGGGGCATTCAGATATGTGAATGAAACGCTAAGAAATCTCTATCCAAATGCTCAGATTGCAGCCTGCACTCCGATACAGCAGGCTGAGGGAAGCCGCACGTACGTAAAGGTTAAACAAACTTCGGACAGTATTATAAAGCTTGCAAGACGTATGTCAATCCCAGTATGGGATACAGGCGGAGAAAGCGGCATATACGTCTCATACGGTGATTACGGAACAGCCAAGACACAGGATTTAGGTGATGGTCTGCATGTTAATGGTTATGGCGCAAGAAAGCTCGGAAGATATATAGCATCAAAATTTGTTCAATATTTCAGTTTTTGATTTCAAAAAAGAGGCTGCCGCAAAATGATTTTTAATCATTTTTGCGGTAGCCTCTTTTTTATATCATATTCCGGGAATAAATAGTCTCGACCCCGTTTCAAGTTTATCCTCTTCTGTCATGTTATTGAATCTCAGTATTTCATCCTGCGGCACAGCATATCTCTTTGCAACATCCCACAGATTGTCGCCGGGCTGTACAAAGTAAATAACAATCCCTTTCTTTTCCTTACTATCCGGCTGTTCCGTCACAACGTCGTTTATTAATTCGATTTTTCTTTTACGTATTATATTTGCGTTAAGCGCTAATATGCATCTGAGTTCAATCTCACCGGCGACATTCAGATTATATGCCGTATGCTTTACCTCTGCTTTTATTTCAGGGATAAGATCATCATCCATACTTTCACAGTCCATGATATAACTGAACGGAATTTCTTTCTTCATGCTGTATACAGGAGTTTCATTGCTGTCCGTAAGATAAAGTATATAAGCCTCTACTGTACCCTCCGAAAGCAGCTTGCCGCGCTGAAGCTGAGCTTTTGTTATATACGGACGGGTTATAACTCCGTAAATTCCCGATATACCGGGTGCGCCCTGAGCTGTTTCTATCATTTCACGTATTGTATTTTGTGTGAAGGGACGCGAAATAATTTCTTCAAGTTCCACTTCTTCTTTCAAAAGCTGTGTTTTCATAAAAGGTTCATAACAGTCGCAAATCATGTCAATAGATACATTTTCTGTGGCTTTGATCCTTACACCGACAGTTACCTCCAAATCAATAACACGTCTGTCACCATCGCTGTCTTCCTGTACAGAGTAGCGTATTTCTGATATACAGTAATCAATATCGCATATTGTTTCATCACCCGCATCATCACATTCAAACACCTCAGTAAAAGGAATTTCCGATTCCATTGATTGAACTTTACAATCAGGGTCGGTATATAGAACAGACACATTTACAGCGCCCTTTGCGACAATTTTACCCGGTATGCTTTTATATTCTGTATCCGTCACTCTTGCGTCAACCTTTAATATTTCGTTTACAGATGCGTGTCCGCCGGGCACCTCTGCGCTTTCTTTCAGGACAAAATCAGTTTCAGACAGGTCCACACAATTTTGCAGTTTTACATTTTCACGACGCAATTCTGTGTTACCATTATCTGCGGCTTCAACAGCTATTTCAAGACTCTTTTCCGCTATTACCTCATAATCAACTCCGACAACTACCTTAACGCGCATCTTACGACTGTTTATAAGAGTAAACTCTGCTCTTTCAACATTGGATGCGACATCGGCTGTCATGCCGTGCTTGATATCCTGACTGTCCACATTTTGTGTAAAATCAAATGAGGTTATAATGCTTTTTATCTTTTCTCTTTCACTGTCCGGTATGTACAGAATTTTAAGGTCAACTCTACCGTTTATCACTGTTCTTCCGTCTGTGATTTCTTTGCCGGTCACACAGGATGACGCATCAAGCTGCAATATTTTCAATATATCAGGATTTACGTCCGGGACTATTATATCCTCATCAACAAGTACTTGTGTACCGCCTTTACAGCTGACCTGCTTTATTGTTATGTTTTCTTTTACCAATTCCATAATTTTATCCTCCAAATAATCTCATAAAAAAATTCTCATAGTATAGACTATGAGAATTTTTACAGATTATTACTTAATCAGGCTTTTTTTATAATTTCCTTCCACTTTTCATAAGCCGCATCCCAATCAGCGCTATCCTGCGGCTCATATGTAGCTATATCGAATGAATTCCTGACAACCTTTCTTCCCTCATTCAAATCCTTTATAGCTCCCATTGCCATTGCCTGCACAATCACATTTCCGATACTGGTCGCTTCCACAGGACCTGCGCTTACAACGCGCTTTGTGGCGTTAGCGGTGAATTGGCATATCATCTTGTCCTTGATTCCTCCGCCGACAATGTTTACAACATTATATTTATTACCTGTTACGGCTTCCATACCCTCTACAGTCTGACGATATTTGAAAGCAAGGCTCTGCGCGATACATCTTACAACCTCGCCTTTTGTTTCAGGTACTTTCTGACCGGTCTTAGCGCAGTATTCCTTAATGCGCTTCGGCATATTACCAGGTGTCTGGAAAGCGGGATAATCAGGGTCTATAAGGCTTGCAAACGGCTCAGCCGCGTTTGCCTGTCTTTCAAGTTCATCGAAGCTTAAAAGTTCGCCTTCTCTGTCCCACTGACGTCTTGACTCCTGAATAAGCCACAGACCCATTATATTTTTCAGGAAGCGGATTGTTTTATTAACTCCGCCTTCATTGGTAAAGTTATACTCAAATGCGCCGTCCGAAGTGTTCGGCTTGTCGAGTTCGACACCCATAAGCGACCATGTACCTGATGATATATAAATGAAATCCTTCTGGTCAACAACCGGAACGGACGCAACTGCGCTGCCGGTATCATGCGAGGCAACAGCCACAACCGGAATCTGCTCAATTCCAAGCTCCTCAGCAAGTTCTGGCTTTATTTTGCCTACAATTTCACCGGGGAAAATAACGTCTGTAAGAATATCTGTCGGGATACCCATTTTATTCAGCAAATCATATGACCATTCATATCTTTCACTGTTATAGAACTGTGTTGTTGACGCATTTGTATATTCAGTTTTCTTCTCGCCTGTCAGGAAGAAATTAAAGAGGTCGGGCATCATCAGCATTGTCTTTGCATTCTTGAGCGCACTGTCTCCCGAAAGTTTTGCCGCAAGAAGCTGATAAACAGTATTAAACCAGTTAAACGCAATACCTGTTTCCTTAAATATATCTTTCTTAGGTACAAGCTTAAACGCTTCGTCATACATACCCTCAGTTCTTGTATCACGATAGTGGTATGGATTACCCAGAAGCTTATCGTTTTCATCAAGCAGACCATAGTCAACCGCCCATGTATCAATTCCTATGCAATCGATATCACGGTCGCCGGAATTAGCACACTTTAAAATTCCCTGTTTTATTTCAAAAAACAGCCTTAACACGTCCCAGTGCAAGTCACCATTAATATTAACAGGGTCGTTTGAAAAACGGTGTTTTTCCTCCAGTGTAATCTTTTCGCCGTCAAATGTGGCAAGCATAGCACGTCCCGAGGATGCGCCAAAGTCGAATGCTAAAAATTTATATGTTTTCCCCATTTCCGTCTCCTCTTTTCTTTTATATTTTAATATATTAATTCTATCATAACTGCAATAATATGTCAATATTATACAAGAGCATTTTTAAATAATCACTTATTTTTATACATAATTATAGATGGGGAGATAGAAAAAACCTCCGACCTAAGTCGGAGGTTTCAATTTCAGTTATTAAAATTTATCTCTCTGTCTGACCGCTATAGTTATCTAAGATGTTTCTGATATTGTGCTGTCTGAGTTCAAGATCTACATTTCCGGCATTGTCATATGCGCTTGTAGCCTTAAGCATTGCGTCTACAATCCAGTCAGCGCTATCACCTAAGTCCATGATGCTGTATGTTTCAGCTGTTACTTCAGTACCGTCAGCAGTCGTAAGACCCATGCCTGTACGTCCGATGATGTTGTTGAACAATACGCAGAACTCCGCTCTTGTCATGTAGTCAGCAGCACCGAATGTGCCGTCGCCTCTACCGTTCATGTAGCCATATCCGTATACGATATTGATGTATGTCTTATACATGTTGTCTGCAACGTCAGCCATACCTGTATCAACTGCCTTTTCAGCGTCAAGGTTCAAACCTAATACGATTAACTTAGCAACCTCGCCTCTTGACACAGGGCCTAACCATACAGGGTTCATACCCTCGAATGCATTCTTGCTATCCATGTAAGCAAGACCGCGCGCGTACCAAAGACCTGAATAAATTGCAACCTTCTCTGACAACTCATACTTGAGTCCCGTTGTGTCATATTCCTGATCAATCATTCTCATGATCATCGCAGAAACCTCTTCACGGCTTACCTTACGATCTGGAGCCATGTTAACCCAATCTGTCTGATGACCCTCAAGGTCTACCGGCTCGTCACCGAAGATGTAAGCATAACCGCCTGAAAGCTCGATAGGCTCATCTGACGGAAGCGGCTCAAGTGTCGGCTCCGGTGTTACTACAGGCTCTTCTGTCGGCTCTGCCGGTGCAGGTGTAACTTCGTCATCAGGATTCTTTGCGTGACCCCAGATAACAGCGCCCTCACCGAATATATCAAGTGATTTAGCGATTAACTGACCGCGTCTGATACCGTTGTCTGATGTGGCATGAATCTTTACATCTGCTTTCGGAGCATAAACTGTTCCCTTGATGTTCGCAACATACTCTGTATTAGCACCGCCTGTAATTACAAATGTCTCAGCGCTTGTAACAGTATTACCTCTCATCTGGCATCCAACACTATACTCTTTTGCATTTATAGCATTGATGTTACCTGTGATTCTATCGTCATTGTACTGACCGCTGTTCTTTAATTCTACTTTTGTAGCCTTTGTAACAATGTCACCTACAATCTTACCGTCGAAGCTGAAGGTGCCTGTTCCGTATGAATAGATATCTCCGTCTAATGTAGATGTATTGCCGAATGTCACATTCTTAGCATTTGTAACAATGTCGCCTCTTATAGGAGCATTGAATGTGATGCTATCCTTACCGGTCTCGCTGAAAATATTTGCTGCTACTTTAGCGTTGGTATCTGTAGAACCTATAGCTGATGACCAACCGCCGTCAGTAACAATCCATGTTACGTTTCCGTTGGCAAAATCAAACTTCTTGTCTGCGGGATTACCTACGGGAACTACGTTTAAGAATATATCGCCTGCTGGAGGTGCAATCAGGTATACGGGATTGTCACCCTTTATTTCAATATATCCCGCTACGTTTACGTTGTTAGCGTTATTTGCAGACGATGTGCTTAACGACTGATTAACCTTTACGTATATAGGACCTGCAGAAGCATCAATTACAAGCTTAGCGCCCTGAACATTGAGGCTCTCAAATTCCGTGCTCTGTGATATGGTGTAATAAGCATATCCGTTTCCGTCTACCGGGAAACCGCTCCAGCCGTTTACGCTGAACCAGCTGTTGCTTTCCTTTTTAAAGTTTACGCCCGCATATGAAGGAGCAACCGGCTTTGTTGAGTTGTCTACGAGATACTGACCCGAGAAATACTGGTCAAGATACTGTCCCATGTCTGACTCAACCTTGTCTACACCTTTTCTGTTCGTTTCAGTATTCAAAATAGCTGAATACTCGTCCTGATAGTCTACTGCCTTCGGCGCAATGATGTCGCCGTCGAGGTAATCATGTGTTGCATTGTCAAATTTAACACCCTCGCCTGCGTATACATCACCCTCAATGCGCATTGACTGATGAGCGTTTACGCCTTCCTGTACTACGACTGCAGCGTTGTCAATAGTAGGCACAACTGTTTCTGGAATCTGAGCGAATACCGGAATAGCTGCTGCTACTATAGAACAAGCCAGCAATGATGAAAGTACTTTTCTCATTCTCATTTTGAATCCTCTCCTTTTTAAGTTCTTAAAATTGTGTATATTGTTACATATTATATAATAATTATAACACTCAACACGAAATGTGTCAAGTATATTACCAATTTTTTTCTTTTTTATTTTACCCAATCTGCCCATTCGCAGTCTTCGATTTTTTGTGGAATATGACCCTTTGTGAGTTCAAGCGCAAATATGACATTCAGGCACCACTGAGCAACGAAATTCGTTGAAATCCAGAACATTTCATCCAGAGCGTCGTTATTGAAATATCCCTTAACAACAGCCGTGTCGAAATTGTCTTTTTTATCCTTTCCCGCAAGAGAATGTACAAGCACCTGCCATACCTTATATGCCAGTTCCTCATCCTGTCTTTCACGCGCAGCATACGCTGAAAGCGCCGCCGACATATATGGATATTCAAAGCCGTCGGGATTGATTATTCCGTTTGATGCTTTAATCTTATCCTCCGGCGAAAGATAATAGAATTCTCCGTATTGTGCAAGCATATCTTTAAGTTCTTCATCCATACAGTCGGCAAGTTCCATCCACGTCTGCGGACCGCCCATGCAGACCGCAAGGTGTGAACCTCCTGCCGCTCTTTCGCCTATGTATCCCATGTGTCCCGTATAGGGGTCATATTCGTAATTAGAGCCTGAAATCAAACGCATCGGTGATTTCTTTATATCGTTAAGACCGGTCATAATCTTATCGCGCCAACGCGTGTCGCCGGTGCGCTCCCACGCAGTATACCAGTTAGAACAATACGTTGACCAGTCAGGACCGCTGCGCGCGTGCGTCGGAAGCTTAGTTTCCTCACCAATATAGGAATAGCGGAGCGGATCCATCTTAAGCGTTGCATAGTCGGCATCCTTAACATCGTCAAGCACGTCTCCCATACGGAAGTCGCCGCCAAGCAGATAATACAGCGCCCGGTGATGACCTGCCATAGCTATACGCGGTTCTTTACACGAATCTCCCCAGTGTATAACATTATGACGGCTGCCAAGTCCCTTTAAGTCTCCGAAATGATATATATCCACATCGGCACAGTGACGGCTCATAGCCTCAGCCATAGTGAAAATGTCCTCTCTTCCGCTGCGCATAAACGCATACCACAGCCAGAGCGTCGGAACAAGCTCCGTATTCTGCCACGCGTATCCGCCCAGGTCGTATTTCCAGCAGTGACGCTGAGCATCATAGGTGTGCATTACGTCGCCGTAATCCCAAAGGCCGTACCAGTGTCTTTGCTCCACCTCGTTTTTATAAAATTCAAACGCTTTATCCATTTCCTCCTCGAGCCATGCTTTGAGAGGTGTGTCTCTTTCCGGAAGACTCCATTCGCCAAGCGTCTTTGTCGATTGATAATACGCCGGGTCTGCCACAAGCACCGGAGGCTTTTGAACTCTATCCGCCTGATTCATAATATCATCATCAGATGGTACGCTGTCGTACATATAAAGCGTCATTTCATTGGTATTAGCGATTCCGTATGCCGACGAACCTGTTTCAGGGAAGCCCTCATAATACGTCTGATCATGCGATATCACGTCATAGTGGCGCATATCCTGAGCCGGAGCATCCGGCGGAACAATCCATGCCGTCAGTTCTGCTTTGTCAGAGCATAATTTATCAGCATGAATTGACGTAGGATACTTCTGCCAGAAATCACGGATACATACCGATATTCCGCTCTTTTCATCACCTATGTATACAAGTCCTTTGGAGCGTTTGCCCCAGTTTGACTTGATATATGCGCATTCCTCATGACCTGTGCTCTTTTTCACTTCAAAGCTGTCAGGAGCAATCTGACACAATCTGTAGCTGTTCCATTTTGTTACGTTATCTATTTGCTCATCTGTCACAGGATTTCCGTTTCTTAAATCCGTGAGACCGTCCAGAGTAATCGTTTCCCCTGCAAGCTGTCTTGAATGCACAGGCTGTATGCCTATTGACGGACCGAGACGCGGGCGCCACAAATTCAGTATCTGCATCGCCTCATGCATTACACCGCAATCACCCGTAATCTTTATACGGCGGTTATACAGTTTTCCTTCCATTTTACGCGCAAACACAACTCCCGCGCCCTTGATAAAGTCAACCGCTTCGTTTCCGTCATATAAAAATGTATGCGTTATCTTTATTGAGTGTTCCTCATGTAAAACCGTAAATCTTACTATGTAACGAAGAAATCCCTCACCGTCAGCATTTTTATGCGTGCCTGTCACTTTTATTACCGTTCTTACAGAGCCGTTATGTTCAACCTCTGCGGTATCTATTTCACCTATGTACGGCACAGTTTTTATAACCTGCGCGTCTCCTTCCGTTTTTCTTGTCTCCTTCAAAACTTTTAGTGACGCATCCGCATAAGGCGTTTTCATAAGTACCGTTCCCGACTTCGGAAAAACTGCCTGGAATAAGTCGTTGTTAACGCTTATCTCACCGTCCGTTTCCCTGACATCATTGCCATGATGAACCGCATATGCCTGATTCTCAAGTTCGATTTCATCACAGTCAATCTTAGCAGTGTGCGAAGTCCATTTGATACTTCCGTCCTCCCAGAACGCAATAGGCTCTGTTTCCATAAAAATATCCTGTACGGGACTTATGCCGCTGTCACGCAGCAGCTCACCCTTTTTCCATGGTACTCCCCATGTCACATAGCCGCCTTTAGTTCGTCCCTCAAGCCAGTGCAGCTTTACTGAAAAACCCATTTTACTCATCTCCTGTTATTATAATATAATATGACTGAACGACAATATCCTTGCCTCAGTGTTATTCTATTCCCGCCACGCCTGTTTCGCGTGCTGCTTTTGCTACCGCTTTCGCCACATTTTCCGCCACGCGTTTATCAAACGCATCCGGTATTATGTATTCCTCGTTAAGTTCATCGTCACTGATTATTCCGGCGATTGCTTCCGCTGCTGCTATCTTCATTTCATCGTTGATATCACTTGCTCTCACATCAAGCGCGCCGCGGAAAATACCGGGAAACGCAAGCACGTTGTTAATCTGATTCGGGAAATCGCTTCTGCCTGTGCCGATTACTTTAACTCCCGCCTTTTTCGCTATGTCAGGCATGATTTCGGGCACGGGGTTCGCCATCGCAAACACAATAGGATTATCCGCCATTTTCTTAACCATTTCTTCCGTGAGAACACCCGGGGCCGATACACCTATGAAAAGGTCTGCTCCCTCAACCGCCTCCTGAAGCTTCACATCAAGATTTTCAGGATTGGTAAGCTCTGCCAGCTTTGCCTGTTCACTGTTCATCTCAGGATTACCTCTGTAAAGTGAACCGTATTTATCACACATAATAACGTTTTTTAGACCTCTTGAAACAAGCAGTCTCGTTATTGCCATACCGGCTGAACCCGCGCCGTTTACTACTGCCTTGATTTTCGTTATGTCCTTATTAACGACTTTAAGCGCGCTGAGCACAGACGCAAGCACAACAACCGCCGTTCCGTGCTGGTCGTCATGGAACACCGGAATGTCACATTCCTCTTTTAATCGTCTTTCAATCTCTATACAGCGCGGAGCTGAAATGTCCTCAAGGTTTATTCCGCCAAATGAACCTGCAATAAGCTTCACGGTGTTCACTATCTCGTCCACGTCCTTTGAACGCACGCATAATGGGAAAGCATCTACGTCCGCGAAAGTCTTAAACAGCGCGCATTTCCCCTCCATTACCGGCATACCCGCCTCAGGTCCTATATCACCGAGTCCCAGCACCGCCGTTCCATCTGTTATAACTGCCACCAGATTTGAGCGGCGTGTATATTTATACGACAAATTGACGTCTTTTGATATTTCAAGGCACGGCTGGGCAACTCCGGGAGTGTATGCAACGGAAAGTTCTTCACGATTTGTCACAGACGCTCTTGAAACCACCTCTATCTTACCGCCCCATTCCTCATGTTTTTTTAGCGCAAATTCTTTTTTATCCATAAAAAATATCCATAGCCTTTCTGCCGCTATGCGGCATAATTATAAAATTCCAATTATATTTTACCATAAATCACGCATATCTTCAATACATTTTTCCCAAATGTTGTTATACAAAATAAACAAATTTCACTGTAAAAAATATACAACAAAGTTCTTTAAAACGCTTTTCTTTTTGTAAAAAATATTGTATAATATATATATGGAGTTATGAGAATATTAACATTACATAATAATCACCATAACCTTTCTGTCCACAAACAGCAAGAAAAAATTTCTGACGAGCGTAATCATTGGCAGATAAGGCGTGAAATGGTGATTATGCCCATGTGCGTTTTCGAAGCCTGCGAGAAAAATCGTACGGGCAATTAAATGTAATAATGTGATTTATCACGTTATTCTCGTTCCGAAGGGAGGTTTTTAACTATGATTACCGTTACAGGAAAACCAGTATGCGCGGGGGTCGCATTCGGTCCTGTTTTTGTTTTCAGCCGCGAAGAAAGCACAATAAAAAGACGCCACATAGAAAGCAGCGAGGACGAAATCTTACGGTTTGAAAATGCTCGCAAAAAAGCTATTGAGGAGCTTGATATTCTGTATAACAAAGCCATCGCGGAAGTCGGAGAAGCGAATGCGATGATTTTCCGGATACACCAGATGATGCTTGATGACCTTGACTATATTGAATCCGTCAGGAATATAATCACAGACCAGCTTTTAAATGCGGAAACGGCGGTAGGTCAGACCTGTGACAGCTTTGTTCAGTTGTTCCGGTCAATGGACGATTCTTATATGCGTGAAAGAAGCGCGGATGTCAAGGATGTGTCCGAACGGCTTATACAAATACTTTCAGGAAAGAACAAAAATGCTATTGTGTCAGACGAGCCGAGCATCATTATTGCTGATGACCTCGCTCCAAGCGAAACGGTACAGTTTGATAAAGAAAAAATTCTCGCATTCGTAACAGAGGGCGGCTCCACGAACTCGCACACCGCAATTCTTGCAAGAATGATGAATATTCCCGCAATGATAGGCGCGGAAGGTTCTCTCAGAACAGATTTTGACGGAAAGGCAGCTATCGTGGACGGATTCACGGGCACAATATATATCGAGCCTGACGAGAAAACTATCGCTAAAATGACGGCAAAAAAGCGTGAGATTGAAAAACAGACTGCGCTTTTAGAAAAACTTCGCGGTGAAAAAAGCGTTACAAAGGACGGACAGCGCATTGAACTTTGCGCAAACATCGGAAACGTCATTGACGTTGCAAGTGTTCTCAAAAATGATGCCGAAGGTATCGGACTTTTCAGAAGCGAATTTTTATATCTTGAGAGCAGAAACTATCCTTCAGAAGATGTGCAGTTCGGAGTATATAAAGAAGTTCTTTCCAAAATGGAAAACAAGCGCGTTATTATACGTACTCTCGACATAGGCGCGGATAAGCAGGCGAACTATTTTCACCTGCCCAGAGAAGAAAATCCCGCTCTCGGATTGAGAGCTATAAGATTTTGCCTGCAGCATCCTGATATCTTCAAAACACAGCTTCGCGCGCTTTACCGCGCGTCAGTATTCGGGCATCTATCAATCATGTTCCCTATGATTGTTTCCGAATGGGAGGTTTTAAAGGTTCTTGAAATCATCAAAGAGGTTAAAGGTGAGCTTGCAAGCGAGGGTATTTCATACGCAAAAAACGTGGAGCTGGGATGCATGATAGAAACCCCTGCCGCCGCGTTGATAAGTGATATACTTTCAAAGCATCTTGATTTTTTCTCGATAGGCACAAACGATCTGACACAGTATACTCTTGCCGCTGACCGGCAGAATCCTGACATTGATTCTTTCCGCAACGATCGCCACATAGCTATTCTGAGGCTTATAAATACAGTTACGGAAAACGCGCATAAAAACGGCGCATGGGTAGGCATATGCGGGGAGCTTGCCGCGGACGTGGAGCTTACGGAGTTGTTTTTAGCAATCGGGATTGATGAGCTTTCAGTTATTCCTTCGCTGATATTGCCGCTCAGGAAAAAAATTGCTGAAACTGACGTTTCGGCAATTAAGGATAGGGTGTTGAGTAAATATCTGATGTAAGCTGCATCAGGCAGCATTGACAGACAACAGGACTAAAAAATCAGAGATAACAGAAAATTGTTATCTCTGATTTTTTTATCACTTTCAAAAATTATTTTTACTGTTCAAGCGATGCCCAGTCACGCACCTCGCCTATACCGGTCCATGTTTCATTTTCATCTTTATACTCCCAATAATGAGAATTTGTTGCTTCCTGGACTGCGATATAATACCATGCGTTTGTATTAAGGTTATCGCTCCATGTAATCATATCATCCGATAACGCTTCTATACCGGCAGGTATACGGTCGAGCACATTATTAACAAGCGTCATTGCCTCGGCGCGCGTTATAGGCTGAGTCGGTTTGAAAGTTCCGTCCTCATAGCCATGAATCCAGCCGCGTGCCGCCGCCCGGTTAATATATTCTTTTGCCCAGTGATCCCCGATATCTGTAAATTGATCCTCACCTTCATATGTGCCGCCGTCAAATCTCGCCGCAATTGCCGCGAACTCTGCACGGGTTATTGACTTATTCGGATCGAAGCTACCGTCAAGATAACCGCTTACGATACCTGCATTGGACATAGTCGAAATAGCGTTATTGTACCAATCTCCGTTATTCACGTCGCTGAAGCTATTGGATTGTCTCCAATATTTATTTCTTGAATCATCAGTCAGCAGACGGAAGAATATCGTTGCAACCTCAGCGCGTGTTATCTGACCGTTAGGACGAACATCTCCTTCAGGATAACCGATAATATACGCGTAGTGGTCGTCATGGTTCAGGTCGGGTATATTATTACCGTCCGACCTGTCTCCGTCAGATTTATCTCCATCAGGTTTATCACCATCTTTGCCTGTATACTTGTTTTCTATAATATATCCGGTTGCGCTCTTGACGTAATTCGGAGTATATCCGTCAACAGGTTCCTCCGAAACCGTATAAGTGACAGTTTTACCGCCGGAGGTCTTTGCAAGGCCTGTGAATGTATATTTCCAGTTGTTTGATTTGTTCAGTTTATGCGTTGCTACAACCTTGTCTCCGTTCATAACGTTAACCGTTACGGAATCAGGACGCGCTTCTTCCGCGTCATCATCACCTATCCACTGTTTTTCAACTTTTACGCTCGTTGTTGAGCTGCCGCCTCCGGAAGAATGCTTTTTATTTGTATCCTTTTCCCCCCATATTGCATAAAGCGTATCATCTCCGTCAGGAATGTACTCATCCCCGGGCTGAATCAAATCTTTGCTGTTAGGATCAGCCTTAGGATTAGTAGACCAGCCTTTGAAATTATGATCCTTCAGAGTTGGATGAGTGTTTTGGATTATATCTCCCGTGCCCGGTACAATATCCTCCCAATTGTCCGGCATTACACCGTCAAATCCGTCTTTATCTGCATCACTCGGAAGGTTTGGATCAAACTTCAGAGAATTCTTAGGTGTTGCGGTCGGTGTCGCCGTTGGCGTTGCAGTAGGTGTTGCCGTTGGTGTCGCTGTTGCTGTTGCAGTCGCTGCAGGTGTTGCTGTTGCAGTCGCTGCAGGTGTCGCTGTTGCAGTCGCTGCAGGTGTCGCTGTTGCAGTCGCTGCAGGTGTCGCTGTTGCAGTCGCTGCAGGTGTTGCTGTTGCAGTCGCTGCAGGTGTCGCTGTTGCAGTCGCTACAGGTGTTGCTGTTGCAGGAGCATATTCGTTTGAAAATGCTGCCGTTGCAGTCTTACCGCCTTCAATTTCACCTGAAGCGTTTGTCGGAGTTGACTTGTAATCAGGATTTTCCGTTTCCGTTACAGTATATTTCGTTCCGGCAGGAATCGCGCTGATTGACGCGCTTTCTCCGCCCTTTAATGTTACCTTTATACCATTCGTAGTGTCAACCTTATCCTTATCGTCCTGACTTATAATCAACTTGCTTGTGTTGATATTGTTTTCATCCGCATCCTTCAGTGTTACTGTGAAAGTAAATTCAGCATTAGCAGGCGCATTATCACCTGTTACAGTCTTTGTGATTTTCAGCGTACCCTCTTCATAGTCGGGAACATCATTCTCATTTTCATCAATCAGCCATACCGCGAACAAGGTTCTGCTCTTTTTGCCCATTGCGAGCTTGTAATCATCTAATTCCTCAGATGCGATAAAGTTATCATCATCTGAAAGTTCAGCGTAATCTTCAGCGGTTGCTATAACATTTACTATATCAGACGGAGCCACAGGAATGTCTTCATCTTCATGCTCAACGACATACCAGCCGCCGAATACCGCTTTATCCTTTTTCATTGTACCGGGGCCTGAAACCGGAGCGTTGTAGGTCTCAACAAATATGTTACCCTTGCCGCTTTCACCGTTTCCTTCCATCTCTGCCGGCGCATTTGTACCGCCGTTAGCGTCATAGTCCTGAGTATGGAATATAGTTATCGGTACATCATAGTATTCAGTCTTAGCATCATTGAGACCTTTTCCGAGAGGCACATATTTAACCTTAAATGTTGCAATGCCGTTATCTAAAATACTATTTAAGTCAATCTGATATTGAATAGAGCCGACATAAGTGCCCGGTTGAGTTTTATCCTGCGTAGCTACTACATTCGGTGTAGCCTTCGGAGCCCACCAATCAGTGTTAATATCAGAATTGTCTGAATTTGTTGAATTGGGTTCATAATTAACCTCAATTATATTAGCCGCGTCATTCGGCATGATAACGCCGAGGTTGATAACAGCGGTATTTGTTTTGTCAGTTGCAGGTTTACCGACGATACCCTTTGTCTGAACTCTCGGTCCGGCATCCAGTATATAGTCTGTATATACCGGCATATCACTGTCCATATATTCTGTTACTACATTGTAATCAGTGCCGTATTCTTTTCCACTAAAGCCGAACGGTGTATATGATGATACATTAGACGGTGAATGGATATACTCGTCGTCATCATCTTTATAGTAATACTGCTCGATAATAACCTTGCCTACGCCGGTTGCGTTACTGAACGCGTCAGCCGCAACACTTTTCATAGCCTTCGGTATTTTCAGTACTCCTGCCTGTTTAGTATCTCCTCCTACAGATATTTCAACTGTATCTTTCTGAGTGAACCCTCTGTTCGCGAAAGCCAGACCCTCAATCACCTTTAAGCTGTCGGGGAATACAACATTGCCGATATTAAAGTTGTCACCTGAGTCGCAGCCGAAAGCACGGTAAGCGATTTCTTCAAGACTCGTCGCTTCTTCAAAATTAACAGATTTGACATCTGCGCGGTAAAATACAGAGTCATTTATGCGTTCAATTTTGTCATGAAGAATAAGCTTATTTATTCCCTTCTCCTGACCGACAACTTTATCGCTGGAGCTTTCGGTATAGTAATGCCAGTTTGTGTTCCAATAGAACAACTCCATATTGTCGTCCTGCTGACCTACACCGGTGATTTTAACTGTATGCGGTAAATGGGGCTCATCTTTTTCTGCCCATGTGAGAGTTTTGGGAATTTCAAGGTCAATTGTGTTTCCGATTGGTCCGTTATAGAACACAACATCGCCGGTGATACGGTTGAACCACCAATAGCTTTCATCAACATCTTCTGTTTCAGAATCATCAACAGCTTGAACTGTCAATGCATCCTCAATACCGTCCTTATAATGTATATCGGCATAGCCTGCGCTGAACGGATGAGATTCCTTATCTGATTCGTATATTGACTCGTCAGCATCTTCTACACCGTTAATACCTCCATAAGACTTACCTAACATATAAATATTTCTGAGTCTCGGGCAACGTGAGAATGCTCCGCTGTCAATATTGGCGATAGGCGAGTCTTCGTTATCTTCTTCATGTCCTGTTGCGTCAAATGTAACAGTCTCCAGACGTGTACACTGTCTGAACGCCCAGTAACCGATAGATTTAAGCTCCGGCGGAAGCGTTATCTCTGTCAGAGCCTGACACTGTCTGAACGCATTTTTATTTATAGAAGTAACTGTGGACGGTATATTTGTAACCGCCGTCAGGCGCTGACACTGCCAGAATGCGCCGTCAGGGATTTTAGTCATTCCGCTGTCCTCAAGATTGCTGAAATCAACTGAATACAATACCTGATTCATCGGACGGGAACCAAACGCTCCGTCTGCGATACCTGTGATTTTGATTTCTTCACCCTCGGTATTATAAACTGATTCGGGTATCGTTATAGAAACTCTTATGTCAGATTCCTTTGCTTTGTCACCCGATGTGCCATCTGCAAAATCAATATACTTATATCCCGGAGTCGGCGTTTCGCCCGGAGCGGAAGCATCTGAATCATCTATATAATACAGCTCCATCAGATACAACAGAGCCTGACCGCTGCCTTGTTCAATTTTATTTTCACCTTGCTCGACGTAGTATTCTACTACTCTTGCTCCACCCTCGTCGGCTGCTTGAATATCTACTCTTGTGTCATTAACTTTTATATATGTACCGACATCAGTGCCAAACACAAGAACGATAAAACCATTCTTGTCAGCATTAAAAGTTATAGGCTTCTTACTTTCTATTTTTAAAGGACTGCCCTTATACTCTTTTTCCTTATAGGTAATAGTGGTATTAACAACTTCATCGGTTGTGTTTAAACTTCCGTTTGTTATTGAAAAAACATCATCACCTTCTACGCCCTTTTCGATAACATTATACACGGCGGCAGGGCTCGCTTCAGGGTCACGAGTCGGTTTTGGATCCTGCATGTACGCATAGTATCTGTAGTCATTTTTATCTGTCTTATAATCAAAATCTTCGGGATCCTTCGCGCCCTTATTGTATTCCTTAGCGGTTTTCAGACCGTAAATCAAACCATCCGAGCCTACAACAAACGGAGAATCATTGTCATAGCCATGGGTTTTATCCCACAGAATAAATCCGTTAATAGCTCCCCACGGCGCGCCTGAAAGAGCGCTCGGAAGAGTCTTTCCGCAGTCTATAACGATATCAGTCTTACAGTTACGGAATGCGTTAACACCTATACTGTTCACACTTGCCGGAATTGATATATAGCTAAGCGAGCTGTTTCCGTAAAATACGCTTTGACCAAGCTTTTCAACATTTGACGGAAGCGTAACATTCGTTAAATCGTCGCAGTCGCGGAAGCAGTCGTCAGGAAGTGACGTTATCGTCAAACTGCTTAAATCAACTTTTGTTAAACCTGAATTGTTTCCGCGGAAGCAGCCGGTGCCAAGCTCAGTGATTGACGAAGGCAGACCGCTTATTTCCGTGAAATAGTTTGATGCGAACGCTCTTGCGCCCATCTTTTTCAGCTGATATTCAGCATCCGAAACAAAGCTGATTGTGTTAAGCTCGCAGCCCGAAAACGCGTCAGGCGCGATTTCCACAACCGGATATTGTTTTCCGCTCTCGTCTACGAGATACGATGGGATTGTAATATCTCTTGGCGAGCCGTTTTCGCCCTGTACATAGTTGTATTGATCTATAACGGCTTCCGTGCCGTTCGCTTTAAGCGACGCGGCCATCCAGCCTACTATGTCATCGCTTCCGGCTTTACCGTTACTTGATGTAAATTTTACATCACCCGCGCGCGGTGTCGCGTTATTATCGACCGCCAGCGCGGATAACGGCAGAACAGCCGAAAGCATCATACTCACACATAACACAAGTGAGAGTATTTTTTCAAAACTACTGTTTTTTCTTGTTTCCATAATAAGGTTACTCCTCCTTGATGTATAAATATTCATTATATATTTAAAACTAACTATATATTATACTACCTCTTAACGCAAAAGTCAATATCTACTGTTTTTTTGACAGCAGGTATAATTATACAAATACTTATTTTACCTGTGCCGTTATTTCATTGCCCACGGTATCTGTGAATGTGTATTTGAAATCAGTATTTATCAGATTATCATATCGCAAATCATATCCCAAATCCTTCAGTCCCTGAGCTACCATTGACGCCCACACATACGCGCCCGCGTATGACGAATGGAGCGTATCGCCGCCGACCTCAGTAAGGTTATAATTCTTTGTTACAACATCATCCTTATCATCACCGTAAAGCGAATAGAGGAAGTCATAGCTCATTTTTGAGAGGTCTATTATGTCACAATTCATATCCGCCGCAGCGTCACGAAGATAACTGCTCCATGATACAGACTCCTTATAGTCGTGCTTTGACGCGTTCGGAGTCACAAGAATTGGTATCATACCCTTGTCGCGGCACTCAGTAACCATCGCTTTAACAGTTTCCGTCATTTCCTCGCGCGTGGAATAGCTTCTATCGTTATATCCGCATTCTATAAGCACAATATCGTTCATAGCACCATATTTGATTACACCCGGGAACGCGGTATCATAAAGTCCCTTTGCATACTGACCGCTGTTAGCAAGATTGGTAATCGGAAGATTTACAAAGTCACTAAGCTGCTGACCCCAGCCCGAGCGTCCGCCGCCGACTTCACGGTCAAAATCACCGTAGTACGCGCATGCAAGCGAATCACCGATAACAAATATTCTCGACGATAAATCGGAAGTTTTTTCAACCCTGACATAATCAAGCATCGTTGAACCGTCTGTCATAGAAACAGTTATCTCACCGTCGCCAACAAAAATTCGTTCCGCAGTATAAAGCGCGCCGTCTGTAACCTTTCTGTCCGCGTCCGCCTGGTCTACATTATTGCCGACCATATATCCGTTTACAAGAATATCGCCGCGCCATGTTTCAGCCTTTTTGAAGGTTATATCGTAATATTCTTCCTCAAACATTGCGCCAAGCGTCTTACCTTCGCTGACATCACCTAAATCGGTAAAAGTATAAACAGGAGAAATCCTGTAACCTGTGTTTGGTTTGATATTTATTTTGAAACCTTCCATTGTAGTGTCAGGCTCTGTTATCTTCTCAAGTTTGCCATCCGCATAGAAGTATACTGTTTTTTTCTCGGTTGAAATCTCAATCTTATCTCCGGCTTTGACATTCTTTCGCTTCGAAGACCTGAGTTCGCCGCTTGCAAGATAGGTCGATGTTATAACAACTCCGTCTTTCTTCGCTGCCGCAGCGGGAATATCAGTTATACTGATATATTCATCATCATCGCCAAGGACAAGCATCTTATAATCTGTTATGTATTTATTTTCTGAGAAATCGTTTGGTTCATATGCGATGCCATCGCTGCCTGTTGTACCCTCTATTGAGTAACAGTCAACAGTGTACTGGGCGCTTATTGGGTTATCAACTCCGGTATATAGATTCGCAGTTATTACAGCCTTACCTATACCAACGGCAGTCATCGTGCCGTTCTCATCAATTTTGATTACACTCTCATCTGAGGATTTAAAATCTCTTAAAAAGGTTTCGGGTGCAAAGATAGTGTTTCCGTACTCGTCCTTCACGCTATCAAGATTGAACCATTTGCTCTCATAAAGATTAAGTGTGCGTCCGGTGTGTACGATTTCGCCAAGTTTTGGCTTTCTGTCAAGTTTTACATCTTTATATACCTTATTGCCCTCATACTCCACCTCAATACGGACTGTGTCTGAATCCGAATGAAGAACTGACGATGAGTTGCCGATTTCTTTCATATTGAACGAGCCGACATTTGGAATATCAATAAGGTTTGAAATGCTTCCCACATCTTCTATGTAGTACGAACCCGGTCTGAGATATTCAAAATCAATATCATGTAATATATAATTATCATAGCCATCGTAATCAGAGATATATGAAACTGTGTCAGGTGCGTTAATCGTGATGTTAGCCAAATCAGGGTACGACACACCAAGATAATCCATTATGGCGTCATTGCCCGTCAATCCTGAAAGAGAATTGAAGTCAAGGCTTATGTTATCTATCAAGTACATTATGTTATTCTGGCAAAGCGTTACAAATCCCCCATCTTTGTCGAGGAACAACTCAAACTTCATATTGTCTTTAGCGGTAATAAAAGTATCTCCCGCGTAAATGCCGTCCGCCTTTTTGGAAATCGTGAGTATATTCCCTTTATCACCTGTCAGCGTCATCGTGCCGTTTTCCTTAAAACTCACCTCGCCGAAAAAGCGTGTTATGGGCTTTGCTTCTACATTCAGATTATAGCTGTCAAGCTCAAGCGTACCCTTCAGAGAACCAAAGTCTGACTCATAATAAACCGCGTTCTCCTCACATTCGGGATAAACCTCCGCCGTAACGTTGCCATTGCCTACGGTAACGGTAGTTTCAGCGTCCTTATAACCGTCCTTCTTAGCCGTAACCGTTATTTTCTCGCCCTTTTCAAATGACGGTCCGGTTAAAACACCGTTTTCATCGGCATAGAATCTGATACCGTTTATCGTAAGATTTGCATACTGGGTAGTTTTCACCGTGAGAGGGTGAAGCTCAGTATTTTTGCCGCTCTTCACCTCAATTTTCTGTATCGCAACCGCGCCCCACTGGTCGCAGTAAAATTCAATTTTGTCCGTATCCTCGCCTGTGACTACCGATGCAGTCTGCCACTTGTCAAACTCGCCGCCGTTAATGGACATATATCTGTCTGCAATCTTAAAATACGCGTACGGGTCGTTTTCATTACGGCGCGTACTGCCGTTATTTGTTACAACCGGCTTTGCGAACGTCAGCGTAACCTCAGAGCCTTTTTCTATCTTGGGCAGATTTAATGTGTACAGACTGCCGTCATTGCTGTTTCCCACAGCGAGGTAAATATATGAACCCTTAGGATTAAAATTACCGCCTATAGGATAAAATCCACAATCGTTATTGTGACCTATGTCCGTCACCGCCGCGGCTTTCCAGTTCATTAAGCCGCCCGTTGTAACGGTTATGTCGTTTGTAAGCTTGACGTTTTCCACGTCCTCCGTTCCTGCCGGTTTCGCAATGTTCACTCCTGAAAATGTGTATGTCTTGTCCGCCGCGCTGACTGTGACAGCACAGCATACAAGCATAGAAATCACCGCTAATACAGAAATAAGTTTTTTCATAAAAACACCCCTTTTATATAATTTCTTACATTTATATACGTTCTCCCAATGCAATATCCTTTATTACCTCGCCCGCTGCTATAAGTCCCGCCGCAGCCGGCACAAACGCTGTGCTGCCCGGGATATCGCGCTTGGCGCTTTCCTCTTCGGTTGCCTCAACCGGACGTATCGGCTTTTCCTGTGAATAGACAACCTTCAGCTTTTTCACGCCGCGTTTTCTTAGTTCATACCTCATTGTTCTCGCAAGAGGACAAACAGAGGTTTTATAAATATCAGCCACCTCAAACCGCCACGCGTCAAGCTTATTCCCCGCGCCCATGCAGCTTATTATAGGCACATTTGCCGCCTTTGCGCGCATGACAAGCTCAATTTTCGCGGTCACGGTATCTATCGCGTCCACAACGTAATCATATTCCGAAAAATCATATTCGTCCGCGTTATCCGGCATATAAAAGCAATTATGCGCATTTATTATAATGTCCGGATTAATAGACAGCGCGCGTTCTTTCATAACATCAACTTTATATTTCCCGACTGTTTCCCTTGTCGCAATAATCTGTCTGTTCAGATTCGTAAGGCAAACCGTGTCATTATCGAATATATCTATTGTTCCTATGCCGCTCCTCACAAGCGCCTCGACTGTATATCCACCCACGCCGCCTATACCGAACACGGCAACCCGCGCGTTTCTGAGCTTTTCCATCCCCTCCGCGCCTAAAAGGAGCTGTGTTCTTGAAAATTGATTCAGCATTTTTTACCCCTTTCATCGTAATCGTCCAGAAAATTGTATTCCCGCTCATTATCGTGATAGCCTATGATTGTTGTCAGGTTCACGTTCTGCACACTGTTGAAAATATTCTTATCAATATACGGGCTTGTCTGACGGAATTTTTTTATAAGCTCTTTCATTTCCTGACGTTTTGAATGTCCGACTCCGTCCTCGCTGTCAGCAATATTCTCCGTAAAACGGCAGGCGCACTGTATAAACTGCAATTCGTTCCTTCTCGCCCACGCGATAATATCCTTTTCCTTTACCATGTACAGCGGACGTATCAATTCCATTCCGGGGTGGTTCGTGCTGTGCAATTTGGGCATCATAGTCTGAATTTGCGCGCCGTACAGCATACCCATAAGTATAGTTTCTATCACATCGTCAAAATGGTGTCCGAGCGCAATCTTATTACAGCCGAGTTTCTGCGCCTCTTTATAGAGATAGCCGCGCCGCATTCTCGCGCACAGATAACACGGGTGGTCGCCAACATTCACAACAGAGTCAAATATCTGCGTTTCAAATATATGAATGGGTATATTTAAAAGCTTCGCGTTATCTATTATTCTTTTGCGATTCTCCGGGTTATAACCCGGGTCCATCACAAGATATTCCGCATCAAATTTAACAACACCATGACGCTGTATCTCCTGCACGCATTTCGCCAGAAGCATCGAGTCCTTACCGCCTGAAATACACACCGCGATTTTATCGCCTTCGTTAATCATTTTGTATTTGTTTATTCCTGCTATGAACCGTTTCCATATTGATTTTCTATAGGTTTTAATTATACTTCGTTCGATTTCCTTGTATCTTTCCAATTTCATTACCCCATCTTATTTTACTGATTATATAATTGTATCACATATACAAGAAAATTTCCACATAAAATTTTATCTTGGCGGCAAATTTCGATCTTGGTTCAATAAAACAAACCGCGCCAAAACCAATCAGTTCTGACACGGTATTTATTAAAGCACCTTATTAAGGAAGTCAATCGTTCTCGGTTCCTTTGGATTTTTGATAACCTCCTCGGGAGTTCCTTCCTCAACTATATATCCGCCGTCCATGAATATGACACGGTCGGCAACCTCTCTTGCGAAGCCCATCTCATGGGTTACAATTACCATCGTCATTCCGTCAGCGGCAAGCTGCTTCATAACGTTTAAAACCTCGCCGACCATTTCAGGGTCGAGTGCGGATGTAGGCTCGTCAAAGAGCATTATATCGGGATTCATGCAGAGCGCTCTTGCAATTGCGACACGCTGCTTCTGACCGCCTGAAAGCTGGCTTGGATACGCAGAAACTTTATCCGAAAGCCCTACCTTTTCAAGCATATGAACCGCCTGCTGTTTCGCTTCTTCCTTTGAAGCTTTTTTCAAATCCACAGGCGCAAGAGTAAGGTTTTTTAACACATTCAGATTATTGAAAAGATTGAAGTGCTGGAAAACCATTCCGACATTTTCACGAACCTTGTTTATATTGATTTTCTTATCGGTAATTTTATATCCGTCTACCACGACCTCGCCCGCCGTAATATCCTCGAGACGGTTCAGGCAGCGCAGGAAAGTTGATTTTCCGCTTCCCGAAGGTCCGATTATACAAACAACCTCACCCTCATAGATATCTGTCGAGATATCCTTTAAAACCTCCAGCTTGCCGAAATTCTTTTTGAGATGTGAAACGTGGATTTTTACATCTTTACTTCTCACGGTCATGGTCAAGCCTCCTCTCCACTGCTTTCGATAGCTGTGACAGCAGCGTTATTACAACTAAATACATAACCGCCACAATCGCCCATGTCTGGAAGGATTTAAACGTGTTCGCCTGAACATTTTTCGCGGTATTAACAAGCTCCGGGAAACCTATAACCGACAAAATCGATGTATCCTTCAAAGTGATTATAAATTGGTTTATGATACTGGGTATCATTATTTTAACAGCCTGCGGAAGTATAACGCGCTGCATTGCGCGCCAATACGGAAGTCCGAGACTTCTCGAAGCCTCCATCTGACCCTTGTCTACCGCCTGGATACCGCCGCGGATAATTTCCGCCATATACGCGCCGCAGTTCAGGGCAAGACATATCGTACCTGCCTGCAACCCGGTAAGAACTATATTTTTTCCTATATGTAATATTGTGTTAAACAGATACGGAACTCCGAAAAATACGAAGAACGCAAGAACTATCATTGGAACACCGCGAATAACATTGACAAATATCGCCGATATCGCATTACATATTTTACTCTTGACTACGCTCAGTATTCCGAAAATCAAACCGAGAATACACGCGAAGAACAATCCCCATAAAGCGAGAATAAGGGTTTGTCCCATTGCTTTAAGAAGCAGTGTTCCGTAATCGGTTATAATTTGAACCATCTTAATCCTCCATCCAACCGCCATTAGGCGGAACTAATTGTAATGCGACGTTTATTTTCGCATTTTGTAACGTGGAAAAGAAACAAGCAGATTCCCCTTTTGAGGGACGCTGACGTATGCTGATACTTCAAGTTCCGAAAAAGGGTGAGGTGCGCCGTTTATTTTTCGCGTTACCCCATTCCAAAATACGGGCGCCGTATATAGGCGCCCGTCATTGGTTTTTGATTTATATTATGCAATTATCCAAGATACTTTGCTATAATCTCATCGTATTTACCGTTAGCCTTTATGTTTGCAAGACCTGCATTGAACATATCGATAAGTTCCTGATTGTCAGCATTGAAGATTGCGAAACCGTAAGGATTACCCTCGTTTTCTGTACCCTCAACAATCTTTAAATCAAGACCGCCGTCCTTTATTGAAGATGCCATAATCGGTGTGTCCTCGAAGCAAGCTACTGCCTGACCGCCTGCAACTGCCTGATACATTGTCGGCGAATCCTCAAAATATGTAATGTTGAAGCCGTTTGCATCCTTAAGACTCTCAGCATATGCAGCACCCTGTGTACCTGTCTTTACTGCTACAGTCTGACCTGCTAAATCAGCAAAACCTGCGATAGTTGAGTCAGCCTTAACTGTCATACACTGTGTAGCATCATAATATCCGTCTGAGAAAATCCAGCCGCTTTCCTTACGCTCGTCTGTAATTGAAGCGCCGGCAATCATACCATCTGCCTGACCTGCCTGACAAGCCGCGATTGCAGCGTCCCAACCGAGACTGTTCATTTCATACTCGAAGCCCTGGTCTTCAGCGATTGCGGCAACGATATCAACGTCGATACCTACGAAGTTACCACTATTGTCTGTGTATTCAAACGGCTTGAACACAGTGTCAGTAGCAATAACCCATTTCTTATCCGAAGCGTTTGTATCAGCATTGTCATTCTTCGGAGCAGTGCCGCAGCCTGCAAGCATTCCCGCAAGTATTCCTGCAGATAATACTACTGTAAGTAATTTTTTCATTTTCCATCTTTCCTTTCAAAATTTGTTTTTTCCGATTATTACCAACATATATTATACCTTTACATGCGGATATTGTCAAGAAAAATTTATATTATGTCTCTCTTTACTCAGTTCAGTTTTCCCGCTTTCAGGTTATCTATCTCAGTTGCCCATGTGAAATTCTTTTCCTGTCTCACTGCAAGAACCTCGATTGCATTGAAGTTTTCAGGCGCAGAAAATTCAACTTCGCCAATCTTTTTATCATTAATAGACAGGCTGCATTTCTTCGCCGCAAAATCAGCCTCGGCTGTGATATGGTATACCGCTTCGAGATCAGTTGAACCCGTATCCTTCCATTCAGCCGTTTCAAGACCGGTGTTTGAGATACCGCCGCCCGTTGAATACTGAAGTCCCTGACCGTTTACAGTGCGGATACCTAAGAATACTTTACCGTTACCGTCCGCGAGACGTATCTCACCATATGAGGCTCCGCCCTCGCACACGCCCGGCATCCAGTCAAATTCAACCAGGGCTGTTCCGTCTATTTCAAACGGCGCGGTGTAAACAGCGTTTCTGTTACCCTTTGAAGAACCGGAAATACCCATCACCTTACTGCTCTTGCCCGCAATAACACCTATGCTGTCAAGCGGAGCCGGCTTTGTTCCTTCCCATCCTGCGGCATCGCCTATGTTGTAGCTTTCAAAATCCTCGTCTATGTATATGTTCCAGCTCTTGCCGTTTTTATCCGTGTATTCCGTGTACGAAGCGGTAAGCAGCGGGTTTTCCGTAGGCTCAGGAGTTGCCTCTTGGACAGGCTCAGGTATTACGCCTGTTTTCATGCCCTCAACGTATCTGTCGGACTGATCCGCGTCATAGAACGCGTGCTTACCAAGATAGATAAGCTTTCTTTCACCGTCCCATTCAACCTTCATTCCGACAGCTTCCGCCATTGCGCGGAGCGGAATCATCGTTCTGTCATTGATTGCCGCCGCCGGAACATCGAGTGTGTAAGGTTTATCATTTACGGTATATTCAGCCTTATCAAGTGTCATCTTTACATTGTAGCCGTTACCCTCGAAACCCACCTCGCGCGTATCGCCGTTCCAGTCTACCCTCATACCGAGGTTCTCCGCGATAAAGCGCACGGGAACGAGAGTTCTGTCGCCGACTATCATAGGCGCAACATTTTCGTCCTCCGGGTCGATTCGAGCTATATCGTTACCTACAATTGCATTCGGACAATCAATCATAAGCTTCATACTGAATGTGCCGGGTTTTACCGCGCCTATATAATATGCCTGATGTTCACCGGTAAGGTCTGGATTTGTAAGCTTCTCGCCGTCCTTTATAACATAGCCCTCAAACACGGGCACCTGCGTTGTCTCCGCACCGAGATAGTAGCTTACGTTTGCAGGCTGATTGTAATGATTGTTCTGCATCGCGATTGACGCTCTGTAATACGAGTCGTGCATAAGCGTCGGAATTTTATATGACGTCGGAATAGCCGTAGAGTAAATTCTGATTTCCTTTTCGTCCGTCGTTTTCCATATTATCTCGTCGCGCCAGTCGCCGAACAGGTCAGCCGCAACGCACGGTACAGCTTTTGTTCCGCTATTAGACGCGCAGCCTGTCGCTTCCATGAGAATATCTATCGTCTTATCCTCCCAGTTCCACTTTGAAACTGTGATTCCGTCAAGGAATTCGCTCAGCAAATCCCCGTCCCAGTAAACCTTGAAGTTAATGGGGAAAGAGCCAGTCAGAGCAACAGTACCGTCAGGATTTCTGTAATCTGTTTTATCCCATTCGTCTATTATCGTTTCACCCGTGAAGCTTGACGGTATCTGAGCAGTGGAGGCCCATACCTCGTGACCTCTATAAGTCGGGTCAATATCTCCCGAACGGCTTCTGCCGGTATCCTTGAACTTACCATAACCCCATGCTACCTGACCTGTTCTTGCGTCATGCAGGTCAGTGTTAGCCATAAGAGGATGATTCTCATGACACGCCCATACGAGATAACCGCCGAAATCCGGGTCCATTTTTGCCACGTCGAACGCGTCGCCGTGGAGCAGCTTCTGCTCTTTACCGTCATTGTCTATAGCCTTTGTCGCATACATCGGAGTTCCGTCATGGTCGATTGCCGCCGGACCCGATAAAATTTCATCTTTACCATCAAAATCAACATCGGCAACAGCCATATTATGATTCCATGCGCCGTAAATACTGTCCGCATCCTCCTTATTCGGAGCCATGTATTCCCAGTCAACAACGAATTTGTTATCCTCCATATGCCATGCCGCCGCGCCGACATTATCCCAGGCGCCGCGCACCATAACGATACCGGGAGTTACGCCGTCAAGATATGCGAGTCCAAACAGAAAATGACTTGCGCGCTTAGTAAGACGTCCCGTGTCAGAGTAATTATACGACCAGCCTGAAAGGGGTTCTTTTGCGGGAAGTAAATCAGTTCTGTCTATTTCCGCGCCTGTTTCACCGTCATATACCGATAAAAATTCAGGTGTTGAAACTACATATTGTCTATCCTGGAAGATTGCAAGGTTGGCCTCGTCCTTGGTATAGTCTGTTATTTTATCTCCGTTTGTGTCGCCTATCTCATTTCCTGCGCCGTCAACTGTGCCCTCAAATGAACGCATGACAAGCTCGGACTTACCATCGCCGTTGAAGTCGTAGACAAGCATATTTATATCATGCTCGTTAATCTCATTCGGTCCGATATCTATCGTCCACATATGGGTGCCGTCAAGTTTATACGCCTCAATCAGCGGATATGTGGTTCTCGTTTTTGTGTCCATGCTCGGAATACGGCGCAGAAGGATTTCATACTCACCGTCACCGTCAAGGTCGCCGACTGTCGCATCGTCTATATTATAGCCCTCGCGCGCTGTAATTTTAAATGATATGTACGCATTGTTCCATGCGGTTGTCTCGGTTTTTACACCGTTCTCCTTACCGTCCTGAACCTCCGCCAGGGCATATTCAGCTCCGGACGGTGCGCCTATGTCAAAATAGCTTGACGCATTAATCGGCTCATTATTGAGTTTTTCGCCGTTGCGGTACAAATTATAGCATAAGTCATTTGAGTCCGTGCCTAAGAAACGCCAGCTGACAAGCGTTCCGCCCTCTCCCGGCACGGCGGTCAGTCCGCGCGTAAGATACTCAAACCGTCTGTCATTTTTCGGACGGCTTTCATAAAGCCGCTGCGTCTCAGCTCTGTCCGAAGCGTTAAATTCATCGGTATAATGTCCGAGTGTCATACCGTCTCCGTCCGTAAACGCGTCATACTTTGCCATGACAGGCATGCACGATGCCGCTACCGTTATCGCCGCCGTCAAAGCCAAAATTCTTTTCATCATGGTCATCTCCCCTTCATTAAAATATTTTGTAATATTACTGTAATTTTAACATATATTCACTAAATATTCAATTGTATAGTACAAAATATATAAAATTTATTTTTACTATTGATTTTAAGTAAAAATTCTGTTAGAATATAAATGTTTTTTGCGCGAGGCAGAAAATAATGTAGTATGGTAGGAGGAAAAAAATAATGGCACCACAACAAGGAACATTATTGTCTTACAGACCTGATATAAAGGTCGTAGACGCAACAATCCGCGACGGCGGACTGGTAAACAGCTTTTACTTCACTGATGAGTTCGTTAAGAAGCTCTATAAGGCGAATGTGAAAGCGGGAGTAGATTACATGGAATTTGGCTATAAGGCATCAAAGGAGATTTTCGATGTCGACAAATTCGGTAAGTGGAAATTCTGCGATGAGGAAGATTTGAGAAGCATCGTCGGAGAAAACGATACAAATCTGAAGATATCCGTTATGGCGGATGTCGGCAGAACTGATTTGGAGCACGATATTCTGGACAAGCAGGACAGTGTTATTGATTTGGTACGCGTTGCAACGTACATAAACACTATCCCCGCCGCTATAGATATGGCGGAGTACTGCAAGGCTAAGGGCTATGAAACAAGTATCAATATCATGGCGATATCCACGTCAAGTGACAGAGATATCAAGCAGGCTCTTGAGCTTATCGGCCAGAGTGGAACCGACATGATTTATATTGTTGACAGCTACGGCTCAATGTACCCGGAGCAGATTCGCGAGCTGTCGGAGATGTATCTGGAAGTCGGAGAAAAGTACGGCAAGAAAATTGGTATTCATGCGCATAACAATCAGCAGATGGCGTTTGCTAATACTATTGAAGCTACCGCAAGAGGCGTGAGTATGCTTGACGCAACAATGAGCGGCATGGGCAGAGGCGCCGGTAACTGCGCTATAGAAGCGCTGATAGGCTTCCTTAAAAATCCGAAGTACAGAATTGACCCGATATTTAAATTCATCCAGGATGAAATGGTTAAGCTAAAGAAGGAAGGTCTTGTTTGGGGATACGATATTCCGTATCTTATCACGGGACTTCTGAATGTTCATCCGCGTTCGGCTATCGACTGCATCAAGCAGGAAAGAACCGATTACGCAAACTTCTTCCAGGAGATATGGGATAAAGAAGCATAATTTGTGTATAACAAAGTAAAAAGGGGCTGTGACAAAACGATTTTAAAAATCGGGTTGTTCACAGCCCTGTTTTTATTTGTTTCTATGTACTAATCTATATATTCCGTAAATAATCAGTCCGATAATTACGACTAATGCGAAAATACCGAGAACAATAAGTGCTATATCTCCCGCGAGAGTCGGACGAAGCGCTACATTTTCAGAGCCGCCGAACACCGTCATAGGAATTCTCAAATGTCTATTCAGCACTAACGCGGCAAGCGACAATACAAACGCTATACCACATATTCCGTAAATTACAAAATATTTTTTCAAATTGAATACTCCTTAAAATATCCCTATTCCTTCCAGCAATATCTTAATTCCAAGCAGGACAAGAATCACGCCGCCGCATATTTCCGCTTTGGATTTATATTTATATCCGAACACGCTTCCTATTTTTACTCCCGCTGCGCTTAGAACAAATGTGACAATGCCTATAAACGAAATAGCGGGAATAATTGCCACGTCAAGGAATGCGAATGTAACGCCTATAGCGAGCGCGTCTATACTGGTTGCGACAGCAAGCAGAAACATTGTTTTAATGTCCATAAGACTGTCTACGCCCTCTTCCTCGTTTCCAAGCGCCTCCTTTATCATGTTTGCGCCGATTAAGGCAAGAAGAATAAACGCAATCCAATGGTCGAATTTTGAGACAAGCTCCGAAAAGCGGCTGCCTAAAAGGTATCCGATAAGCGGCATCAGCGCCTGAAATCCACCAAACCACGCTCCCGCTTTCAACATATGCTTTACTTCTATTTTCCCGAGTGAAAGTCCCTTACAGACCGATACCGCAAAAGCGTCCATTGATAAACCCACCGCTAAAATAAATAATTCCAGAATTCCCATATAACTATCCCCTTCATTCTCAATTTTCCATCTCACGCTGTGAGCAAGTTTCTATCTTATTAAAAGATACGCTGTAAAGCCAAGATACATGACTATCATAACGATTCCCGCTCCGCGATTTATTTTTTTATTAATCAGGGCAAATATATAGGTAACAGCCAAAACGCCTGTCAATATAAGCGCGTCGAAAACAGTGTTCATATCCGTATTAATATTGCTTATCGTAGATGAAATACCGAGTATAAACAGTACGTTGAAAACATTTGAGCCCATAACATTTCCCACGGCAATGTCATTCTGCTTTTTGCGCGCTGCGACGATTGACGTTACAAGCTCCGGAAGCGATGTTCCTATCGCGACAACGGTAAGCGCTACAACCTTCTCGCTCAGTCCCGCCTTCAGCGCAAGTTCCTGCGCGCCTTTAACGGTAAGCTCACCACCTATGATAACCCCCGCAACACCGGCAATGATGAATAAAATACATTTCCACATGGGCATTTTATTCTCTGCATCGTCTCCCGCGTCAGGTATACACGAAGCTTCGCGTTTGCCGGAAATAATTGAAACCGTCATAAACACCGCAAATATCAAAAGCAGCATGGCACCGTCAAATCTTGTCAGCGCAATCTGTCCGCCGTTCATGGTAAGAAGAAGCGCAAGCATTACAACCGTAATGGCGATACAGAAAGGGAAATCACGCTTTAGAATATTTTTCTTTACTGCGACCGGTGCAAACAGCGCGCTTGCTCCCAAAACGACAAGCGTATTAAACATATTTGAGCCTATCACGTTTCCAATCGCTATTTCATTACTGCCCTGAAGAGACGCGGTCACGCTCACCGCCGCCTCAGGAAGACTTGTTCCTAACGCTACAACTGTAAGACCCACAAGATATGCCGGAATTTTCAGCTTGTCCGACAAACCGCACGCACCGTCTACAAATACATCCGCGCCCTTGACAAGCAGAATAAATCCTCCTATAAGAAATATAATCATAAGTATTGTGTTCATTGTAAAATATCCATAGCCTTTCTGCCCACAAATAGTAATGAAAAATATTAACATCCCTATCGTGGGCAGATAAGGCGTTAAATGGATTTTGCCCATGTGCGTTTTTCGAAGCAACGCGAGAAAAAAATCGCACGGGCAATTAAATCCGATTAACGTGATTTTCACGTTAACCCTCCTGTTTTTATTCTTCCAACGTCATAGAAGTAAAATTCATTCTATGTTTAAAAAAAGACTTTTACTGCACAAAAACGCACAATAAAAGTCTTGTTACTTACTGAATGGACGGGATTTCTCCGTGTATTGACGACCCATTCAACGCTTACAGCGTGAACTACTCCCCTTTATGACAAATTAATTATACGACAAAATATACCACATGTCAATTATTTTTTTTATTATACCGCCGAGAACCGAATAACAGAATCAATCCATGCTTAAAATCAAAACACATCCAACACCGGATAGTGTTAAAAAACTTGCTGTTTTTTATTGAAATAACATTCTTTTTATGTTATAATTATTTTTAAGTATGCAATATTATCGAAAGGAAGTGCTGTTATATTGAAGGTTCTTTCAGTAGTAATCCCGATATATAACGAAACGGGTATAGAACCTAACATAGCCCGTGTTATAAACGTGTTAAAATCGGCAGACATTAACTACGAAATAATTCTTGTTGACGATGGCTCGAAAAATTCCGCATGGAACGAAATTTCAGATATAGTGGACAAGTATGAGAATGTGCGCGGCATAGCGTTTTCGCGTAATTTCGGAAAAGAGAGCGCGCTGTGCGCGGGACTTGATATGGCTGAGGGTGACTGCGCCGTATGTCTTGATTCGGACATGCAGTTTCCGCCGGAAGTTATTCCCGATATGTTCCGGCTCTGGGAACAGGGCTGGGAGGTCGTTGAAGGCGTTAAGAAACAGCGTCAGAAGGAAGGCCTTATGTATAAATTATGCGCCGGAACATTTTACACGCTTCTTAAAAAGCTTGCCGGCATAGACCTCAGAAACGCATCTGATTTCCGTTTGCTTGACCGCGTTGCGATTGACGCATGGAAAGCAATGCCTGAACGGCAGACATTTTTCCGCGGTATGTCATCCTGGGTCGGCTTTAAAAGAATCAAATACGAATTTGATGTTGCTGACCGCGAGATCGGAGAGTCAAAATGGTCGCTTAAAGCGCTGATAAATTTTGCCATTGACGCGGTAACTTCATACACAGCCGCTCCGCTTTATGCTGTTATAATGTTCGGCAGTCTATTCTTTTTATTTACTGTTATTATGGCAATTCAGACGCTATATATGAAAATACGCGGCTATGCCTTGGGCGGATTTACAACCGTCATTATTCTGCAACTGCTGACAAGCGCGGTTTGTCTTTTCGGTCTCGGAGTAGTCGGAGTGTATATAAAAAAGATTTACGAGGAAGTCAAGAACAGACCGAGATATATTATACGTCGGGTAATCGGTAAGGAGGAAAACAATAATGGAGAACAGTCTGAAGATAATAAATAATATTTTTTTCATTGCGGTATCAGTTATGGTTGCCGCGGCAGTCATAAAATACTTTCACAATGAGTTTATATTAAAAAAAGCTGCTGTAAACACATCTGCAGTTTCATCAAAAAAAGGTTCGAAAAAAAAGGGGACTGCCGGCATGAACAAGAATACGGCTACTGCCCCGGAGACAACCGCAAAAGAATTAAAAACGTCATTTTTTGATTTTGACGATAAAGTTTATTACATCATACTTGCCGTGATAGCTCTGATCGGTATTATAATACGAGTATGGAAATTCGGTTCCGTACCCGGCGGTTTTAATCAGGACGGCGCGATGGCGGCTGTAGATGGAAAAGCATTGGTGGAGTATGGCACGGACCGCTTCGGAACATGGCTTCCCGCCCATCTTTACGCATGGGGATACAGCCAAATGAGTTCGCTTTTATCGTATATGATTGCATTCTTTGTAAGTATATTCGGACTTAGCCCAATTACGGCGCGTCTGCCACAGCTTATTATGAGCCTTGCTGGCGGTGCATTTTTCTATTTATTTATCAGGGATATATTCGGCAAAAAGGCAGGGCTTATAGCCGCCGCTTTTGTCGCGCTCAACCCGTGGCATCTTGTTCAGAGCCGCTGGGCTCTCGACTGTAACCTTCTCCCCCATTTCTTCATGGGTGGTTTGTATTTCCTTAATCTCGGACTTACAAAGCGCAGAAAAATGATATATGTTTCCATGGTGTTTTTCGCTTTGTGCATGTATTGCTATGGTATTACTATATACACCATACCGGTATTTTTACTGGCGGTGTGCGTCTATTACTTCATAAAAAAGCGGATTTCCATTAAGGAAGCGCTTATATGCGCCGGAGTATATCTCCTTATCGCATGGCCGTTTTTGCTTACAATGACGGTGAATTTCTTTAAATGGGATACAATTAAACTTCCATTCGTTACTATACCATATTTCCCTGACAGTGTACGTTCCTCTGACATTCTTCTATTTTCAGATGAACCCTTAAAACAGTTTGCTGCAAACTTCCGCAGTATGCTTAACACAACTATTCTTCAGAAAAAGGATTTGCCATGGAATGATATTGCAGGTTTCGGAACCATGTTCCTGTGCAGTATTCCGTTTATGGTTGCGGGATGTGTCGAGATATACAGAAAAAAGACTGACGGTGCAAAAGCTCTGGTCGTGTTCGCACTACTTGCCGGTATATGGGCAGGTCTTCTCACGAATTATGTAAACGTAAACAGAATAAACATAGTCTATTACGGAATTATGATGTTCGTTGTTGCGGGAATATACTTTGTGGCAAAAGAAATTAAGCATGCTCATTGGGTTAACATCGGAATATACGCGATACTGGGAATTATGCTTATAACGACTTATTTCGGTTCATATGCGGACATGATAAAAGGTCAGTTCTACTATGGTTTCGGTGATGCGCTCGCCAAAGCTGAGGAATCGGGAGCGGAAAGAATATATGTTACGGCTGACTCTCAGTCGAAAGGCTCCGGTCCGGTAAGCGAAATACTTACTCTTTTCTACGATAAAACCGACGCTGAATATTTCCAGGGTAAGAAAAATGAAAATAACGGCGAGGAGCTGCTTCCGTATTCAGAGAGATTCAGTTATGTAAGCATGACTCAAGAGATTGTGGATAACTCCAAGAACCAAAATGCCGCATATGTTATTCTCGGCAGTGACGCGGAATTTTTTGATACCGATAAATATGATATAACACAGTATGACCGTTTTTTCGCTGTCACGAAAAAATAATAGGAATTGAAGAAAAATGAACGATTTAAAAAAGTACTATAGAGAAAATAAGATTTTTTGCATAATATTGATTATATTTTCAGCCGCTATTGCCGCGACGCTCTTGTCAATTAACTTCAAAGGACACGATTACCCTTACCATATTCAACGTATTGCCTCCATTGCGGAGGAAATACGCTTTAAAGGCTTGGGCGCGTTTCCGATACGAGTGTTCAGCACAAACGAATACGGATACGGCTATGCAAGTCCGATGTTTTACGGGGATATTTTCCTGTATCCGTTTGCGTTTCTAATACTTCTCGGAATGAACGCAGTATACGCTTACAGGATAATGCTCCTTTCGCTTTATGTAATCTGCTTTTTGGGTATGTATTTCGCTGCAAAGCAAGTTTCAAAAAGTACCCAAACAGCTATTATAGCGGCCTGCCTGTATGCTTTTTCATCATATTTTGCGATAGATGTTTTTACAAGAAGCGCAATAGGCGAAGCCTACGCTTTTGCTTTCTGTCCATATGCTGCATACGGTTTTTACTGCACTGTAATCAAGCCTGAAATGCCGAAAAAACACCGATTATTTCTTGTTTTCGGAATGTCAGGTATGATACTGTCACATTTAATCTCAACTGTTGTCATAACTGTTTTTATGGCTGTTTTTATGATTATATATCGAAAAAATTGGATAAAGCAAAAAAGCATTCTTGGTGATTTTATTCTCCTGGCTCTGCTAACTTGCGCTTTGAGCGCGTTCTTCATTTTTCCTATGTTGGAACAGATGGCATCATCAAAATTTTATGCAACCGCAGGGACAAATTGGAATTCTGCGTATTACGGACTACCGTGGCTAAGCTGGATCGCGCCGCACGGATTCTGGAAGCTGATGCCGGATAGATATCCGGAAATTGCCAACGGCGTATGGTTTCCGGGAAGCTTCGGATTTATGGTTGTGACGCTGCTTGCGATTTGGTTAGTAAATTTCAAAAAATTAAAAAAAACTGCCCCTATTGCTCTGCTGATTTTATCAATCGCAATAGTACTTATTATTTCCGGAAAAATAATTCCTCTGACATATACACATAAACTGTTTGATTTTATGCGTCTGCCGTGGAGAACGCTCCTATTCTGCACATTTTTCATGAGCATTTTCGGAGCATATGCGGCGCACACGCTTAAAAGCAAGCTGACAAACTGGATTTTACTTATTATGCTGATAATACCACTTGCTATAGTTTCAGCATCGAGTTACAAAATAATTCTTAAAGAAATACCAAATATGAAAAGTAACTATGAGCTTACAAGCGATCAGATTGGCACGGGCTACGAATATCTTCCCTATAATCTCACCCAGACCGCCGAAAACGATTTCAACGGTTATCTGCGCTCTATTGACAAGAAGGCAATACCGCATAACAGTGAGATTACTATATCAGACTTTACAGATGACGAACACGGAAGAATAGAATTTTCATTCACAGGAAACACTCATAGAGATGCCTCAATAGAGGTACCTTTGCTCTATTACAAGGGCTATTCTGCTATTGACACTGTAACAAGAGCAAAGTATAAGATTACAGAATCACAGCGCGGATTCGTAAGAGTTAATATCGAAAACGCAAACTCAGGAACTGTTAAAGTACGATATACAGGAACGGCAGTACAGCATATCTCCGATATTATCTCATTCTTAACACTAATGTGTATTCTGCTGTATTTGTTTAAGCCTTCGGTTATCAGAAAACTCAGAGAGAAAATGAAGCCTGCCGGTAGGTTTATAGCTTCAAAAACAAAACCCGCGACAGAGTTTGCCGCTTCAAAGTTCAGAGTGATTCGGAAAAAGATACCGTCAATAAAGCATAAGAAAACAGCAGCTATATACGCGCTTTCCTTTGTGTTGCCGTTTTTATGTCTGAGTATAATATATATAGCTCTGAATGTATATCCTTTTGGCAATCGGACCGTGCTCATAATGGATCTTAATAACCAATATAATGAGTTCTATGTGTTTCTCCATAGAGTGTTAACAGGTCAGGACAGTCTGTTTTACTCATTTACAAAGGAAATGGGTGGAAATACATTTGGTTTATTTGCGTATTACTTGTCAAGTCCCTTTTCCATTTTGACCTTATTCTTTTCGCAGGAAACCATGCCTGCTTGTGTGGTACTTATGACCTTGCTGAAGGTTGGGGCAAGCGGGCTGACATTTGCTATATTTCTGAGACACGTTTTCAAAAAATGCGATTGGTCGGTTGTCTTGTTTTCATGCTGTTATGCCCTGTCAACATATTCGTTATTTTATTCATTATGCGTTATGTGGCTGGACACGGTTATTTGGCTGCCTATAGTGCTGCTCGGTATTGAAAGAGTACTGAAAAACAAATCACCGCTACTGTTTATTATCGCATTCGCGATTACCTTATTCTCTAATTATTATACCGCTTATATGACGGCGCTGTTTTCAGTGATATATTTTATTTACAGGTATGTATCCGAAGATGGCGAAAAAAGTTTCAAAGATTTTTCCCGAAAGACTTTAATTATGGCGGTAGCTGCTATAGTGTGCACGTTACTTGCCGCCGTTATACTTGTTCCGACATTCATGAGCATGATTGACGGAAAGCTGACATATGAATTTAATATTCCTAAAGGATTCTGGAATCAAAAGATATTTGAAATTCCCCGACGTCTGTTTATAGGGCAGTATGATAGTATACATAATGACGGTTCTCCAGGTATTTTTTGTGGCGTAATATGTGGTATTTTGACCGGAATGTATTTTCTTAATCCTGAAATCAAAGCAAGAAAAAGGATTGCATCGTTTTGCGTTTTTGCAGTTTTAATTGTCAGCTTTTTCATCAAAAGAGTTGACATGGCATGGCATGTATTTAAGTGGCCGATCGCATTCCCGTACAGATACGCGTATGTATTCTGCTTCTTCTCTGTATTCATTGCATATAGTGGTTTCGTGAAATTGAAAAAGTCAAGACTCTCATGGATGATAGCAGGAGTGGTATTATATACATCTATGCTTGCCGCTGTACTCATATTTGACAAGGACGTTATAAAGAATACAAAGTGGGCATACCTAAGCTTTGTATTTGCGGCAGCATATATAGCAAGTATATTTATAATCCGTTTCAAAGTAAAAAAAATCATGCCTTATATTTACAGAATAATGATTTTACTCGTTTGCTCTGAACTGATAATAAACGGATATTTAATGATGTCAGGATTTGGCTATGGTGCCTACTCGCAGTCCGGATATGTAGAGACGGTTAGCAAAACACAGAATGCAATGGATTATATTAATAATTATGACAACGGTTTTTACCGGGCTGAAAAAACCTATTTGCGTTCTGACAATGATAATATCAGCACAGGAATACGTGGAACAACAAGCTTTAGTTCGACATTCAATCAGAATATATTTGATTTTGTTGACCGGGTTGGCATGCGCCGCGTATTGATTTCCGCCAAGTATCACGGTTCAACGATGCTGACAGACAGCCTTCTTGGAATTCGTTACATTATATCAGACTCAAATAAGGAAATAAATGATGATTATGAACTGCTGCATAAAGGAGAAAATTATTCAGTATACAGGAATCCTTACGCGCTTAACATCGGCTATGCCGCGCCTGACAGTGTGTCAGGTGATTTACCGGATGAAGCCACAACATTTGATAATCAGAACAAACTGTCCGAATTATTGCTTGGTAGAAAAGTTTATAAAAACATCACGGATTCTCAAACGGAGAAGGACGGAAAAGTGACCGGGTTTACAGTTCCGGAAACAGGTTCGTATTATATAGATTTTGGTAAGCTTTACACAAACAAGCCTATTGTTGAAATAAATGGAGAGAATAAGGATTACAGGTTTGACTTTGGTTCGGAAAAAAGAATTTATTATCTCGGCAAATTAAACCGCGGAGATAATGTTAAAATAAATCTTGATGATTATGATTTGTCACTGGACATCAAGGTTGCTATGATTGATACTAACGCGCTAAAAAAAGGCGTTGAAGGAATCCCAGCCGAAAAGCAGCTTAATATCACCAATTACGGATATACATGGTTTGAGGGAGACGTGAAGCTTGACAAAAACGAGCTGTTATTTACCACTATCCCGTACGAAAGCGGCTGGACCGCGTATGTTGATGGCAAAAAAGCGGAAATTATCTGCGCCCAGAACACATTCCTCGCAGTTGATACAGGAGAAGGATATCATCATGTAAAGCTGAAATACCACGCTCCCGGGTTCAGGATTTCAATCGCAATTTCGCTTTTAACCTTATTAGCGCTGCTGGCGGTAGTTTACAGAGAAAAACTGATTGCGCTCCTTAGGAGTGAAAAAATACTAAAATAGTAAAATTAGGGTGTGAAAAAGATGAATAGTACAATACCAAAAATTAAGGATAAAAACAAAGCTCTTATATACGCGCTGTCTTTCGGGCTGCCGTTTATGTGCATGGGTATAATATACGCTATATTCGGAGTATTCCCGTTCGGTGACAGGACTGCTCTTGTAATGGATTTGAGCGGACAGTACGCCGACTTCTTTGCGTTTTATCACCGCGTGCTTACCGGTGGTGACAGTATTTTTTATTCCTTCACAAAAGAAATGGGCGGCAATGTTTTCGGACTTTTTGCATACTATCTTTCAAGTCCATTTTTCCTTCTCGCTCTGTTTTTCCCGACCTCTGCAATGCCGGATGCAATCGCGCTTATCACAATGCTGAAAATCGGCTGCAGCGGTCTCACATTCGCAATCTTTTTAAGACATGTTTTTAAAAAGTCAGATTTGTCTGTTGTGCTCTTTTCATGCGCGTACGCTCTTATGACGTATTCTATGCATTACGCAATGTGCATTATGTGGCTTGACGGTGCTATATGGCTTCCGATTATTATTATAGGCGTTGAAAAAATTCTTAATAATAAATCGGGCTGGCTGTTTCTGTTTGCATACGCCATGACGCTGTTTTCAAATTATTACACAGCGTATATGAGCACATTCTTTGTTGTTCTATACTTTTTCTACCGTTATTTTTCAGGAGACAACGAGAAAAACATAAAGGACTTTCTTATCAAAATAGCAAAGATTGCTGCCTTGGGCATTGTGGGTGTATTACTTGCTATGGTTGTGCTTTACCCTACATTTCTTGATATTTTCAACGGCAAAATGGCGTCCGGGTCATACGTCGCAGACGGTTTCTGGAATATTGATATATCGAATATTCCGCGCCGATTATTTATAGGTCAGTATGACAGTATAAGAAACAACGGTAATCCCAATATATTCTGCGGTATGCTTTGCGGAGTGTCGCTTGGTGTATTTTTCTTTAATCCAAAAATTAAACCCAAAGCGAAGATTGCAACACTTATAATGTTTATTATATTCTTTACAAGCTTCTTCATAAAAAGAGTGGATATGGCATGGCATATTTTCCAGTATCCTAACTGGTATCCATACAGATATGCGTACACATTCTGTTTCTTCTCGGTGATGACGGCATTCTCAGGCTTTACAGCCATGAACAAAGAAAAAAGAAACTTTACTTTTGCCGGAATAGCAGCTTATGTATTGCTCCTTTTATATGTGTGGATTTTTAAACGCGACGTGCTTACTAACCGTACACTTGCTATAGTAAGCTTTATTTTCGTAGCTGTATATATTGCCGGACTGTTTATTCTGCAATCCGGAACTCAAAAAATAAAATCTTATGTTTATGCCGGTCTTATATTAATTACATGCAGTGAGCTTGTTCTGAACGGCTATTACACCATCTCAGGTCTGAATGGTGAGTACGAGTACAAGTCCCGCAGTGAATACTCCCAAAAAGTCAAAAGCATAAGCGGTATGGTTGACTTTTTAAAAGAATATGATGATGGTCTCTATCGCGAAGAAAAGACCTTTTCCAGAACGGATAATGACGCTATGACATTCGGCTATAACGGTATGACGCATTACAGTTCGACCTATAACAACAATATGCTCCGCCTTAACGCCAGAATGGGTATGCTTCAGGAATACGTTCTTATAAGATATATGGGTTCAACTATTCTTACCGACAGTCTTCTTGGTGTGAAATATGTCGCATCAGAAAGCCTGTTAAATGATGACTACACAGAAATAAACAGCATTGATAACTATAGTATTTATGAAAATCCATATGCTCTTCCATTTGGATTTGCCGCAAATGAGGAAGCTCTTAATGAACCCGCTTATGGCTCATCGGCTTCTGAAAATCAGGGACTTTTTGCTAAGTCTTTGCTTGGCGATTCCTTTGTTCATCAGGTTCAATTTAATAGCTTATCATCGTCAAACGACGAGCTTGAATTTGTCGCTCCTGAAAATGGCACTTACTACTGGGATTTGCGCCAGAAATATGAAGGAAATATTGAACTGACTGTAAACGGTGCATCGGTTAATTATCAGTATGATACCAATGACAAAAAAATCTATTGTTTGGGAAAATACAACCGCGGTGATAAAGTACACGTAAAGCTTGCATCTTCAACATCACTGAAAGAAACTCAAGTTTTCTCTATTGATACAGACGGCTTTGGCAAAGCATGTATGCAAAAGAATAATGGACATACTCTCAATATTACAAATTACGGAAATACATGGCTTGAGGGTACAATCAATTTAGACTCAAATGAAATACTGTTTACCACTATCCCATACGAAAAAGGCTGGACAGCATATGTGGATGGCAAAAAGACGGAAATACTTTCAGCGCAGAATGCATTTATTGCTGTACGTGCCGGTGAGGGTGAGCATACTGTTAAGCTGAGGTATACTGTACCTGGATTTATGCCGTCACTGATAGTGTCCATTGTTACACTTATAGGCATACTGTTTGTTGCATCTAAGCGAAAAAATGCAGTTAATATGATTAACATAATCAAAAAGCTGTGGCATATGTTCAGCAATGTTCTATATAAAATCACCTCGGCTGTACTTGGAATATTTAATATATCTATTCCGGAGGATAAATGGGCAGCGTTTATGCAGTTTGTAAAGTTTGGTATTGTGGGCGTATCAAACACTTTTGTTGATTATTTTTCCTATCTGATAGCTTTGGGAATATTCAATCACTTTAATTTGTTCGGAGATAAGGCATATATCCCATCAAATGTTGTTGGTTTATGCGTAAGTGTCTCAAATGCGTTTTATTGGAACAACAAGTATGTGTTTAAGAAAAAGGAAGGACAGGAACGCTCCGGAATACGCGCATTTTTAAAGACCTTTTCCTCATACGCTATTACCGGACTTGGCGTAAAGACAATACTTTTGTATGTGTTTATAACACTTATCGGTATCCCGGACACGATTGCGCCGATTATTATTATGTTTATCGTTGTGCCGATTAATTTCCTTATGAATAAATTATGGGCATTCAAATAATTTTAACTGCAAAATGGCTGTGACATTATATCATTTTGTCACAGCCATTTTTATATTTATTAATAGTAGCTTACCGAGGTTTCAATATTATACTCATGAGGTTCTTTTGTCACGCTGCTGTGTCCGACAGCAATTGCAATTGCGAACTCGTAATTTTCAGGGAATTTAAGCTCTTTTTCAAAATACGCTTTCTTTTCGCCTTTCATAGCTTTATCAATTATGCCTATTATCAGGCTGCCAAGTCCCATCGACTGTGCCGCCAAAGACATACTCTGAACCGCTATTCCCGCGTCAACCTTATTCCAGTGAAAATCCTTATCAACGCTTAAAATAAACACTGTCGGCGCGCTGTAATAGAAGTTGTTCGGATTACTCTCTATTTTCGCCTTGGTTTCTTCGTCCGGCGCATCAGCAAGCATAATCATCTTGCGCTCAGTGTCAATTTCCTTCAGTATTGGTGCGTCGCCGTCCACTACGGTGATATGCACTTCCTGCATATTGCGCGCAGTCGGCGATTGCAAAGCCGCATTTATAAGCGCGTCTATTTCATCCTTTTTGAGCTTTTCATCTGTATATCCTCTCGTGGAGCTTCTTTTTGCAATCGTTTCTAATACCTCATTCATAGCTTTCCTCCTATATTTTATGGTAAGTTGCACCGCTTATTCGTAACGGAAACAAGAAGCAAGCAGGTTGCCTTTTTGAGGAACGCAGTCGTATGTTGATACGTGTGATTCCGAAAAAGGGTAAGATGCGCCGCTTACTGTGCAACAGCAAGGTTCCGGGGTACCCGCCCGCAATTTTTGATTGCGCCGACGGGTCGGCTTCTTATTGTTTTCGTTAGTTTTCGTTAGTTTTCGTTAGTTTTCATGGAATTGCAATGCCGACCGTACCTCATATCCTTCTAAAACATCTCTTCCCTTAAGGTCAATAAGCTCTACAAGGAATAAAAGACCGGCAACGCTTCCGCCGAGCTGCTCGATTAGCTCCGCAGATGCTTTTATCGTTCCGCCTGTCGCGATTAAGTCGTCAACAAGCAGCACCTTATCCCCTTTATTAATAGCGTCCTTGTGCATCTCTATTTCAGCCGTTCCGTATTCAAGAGAATACTCCTTTGATACAGTTTCACGCGGCAGCTTGCCTTTTTTCCTTATCAGGACAAAGCCCTTACCCAAAGCGTACGCAAGCGGCATTCCAAGAAGAAATCCTCTTGATTCAGTTCCTGCTATAACGTCAAAATCCAAATCAGACGATAATTCAATCAGCGTGTCTATCGCTAACTTCAATCCTTCCTTATCCTGCAATACAGAGGTAATATCCCGGAATATAATTCCCGGTTCCGGAAAATCCGGTATGTTTGTTACGTAATCTGCCAAGTTTTTCATAATATAATATCCATAGCCTTTCTGCCCACAAGTAGTAATGAAAATCTAACGTCCCTATCGCGGGCAGATAAGGCGTTAAATGGATATTATGCCCATGTGCGATTTTCGAAGCAACTCAAGAAAATACTCGCACGGGCAATTAAATCCGACAACGTGATTTATCACGTTAGCCCTTTCATCTCTTTATGTGTACCGTTTTCTCTATTGTATTATTTTTCCTTTTAATTTGCAATACTTTTTTGTATTTTTATTTCATAAATACATTGTAAAATTGCAAAAACGGCATGGTCACAGTTAAGCGCCATGCCGGATTTGTTTATAACATTATCTAATTATTTATAGCAGGTGAATATCTCCTCTACCTTCTCCTTGTCTTTAACCTTAGTGAACCGGCTCACTATCGGGCAGAGTATCAGTGAGAATATCATACAGAATGCGCCCGCGTTCAAAGGTGATGTAATAGTGAACGGAATTGGCAGGCTTGCCGCCGCCTTTGTAAGCTCAGGGAACCAACCCATAAGGAACAGACATGTGTGCGCAATAGTGAAGATTACTGCAAAACCGAAGCATGAAGCCACGGCAGCCGGGGTGATTTTCTTAGAGAACAATCCCAGCATAAACGGCGCAAGGAACGAGCCTGACAACGCTCCCCATGAAATACTCATAAGAGTTGTAATATACGCGTTCTTCTTTGCCGCCATAAGTACTGATATAAGCAAGAATACCGCGATGAAAATTCTGATTATCAGAACCTGCTTCTTCTCGTCAAAATCCTTTCCCTTAGCTTTAACAGCCGGCTTTATAAGGTCAAGCGTCAGCGTAGAGCTTGAGGTCATAACAAGTGATGACAGTGTAGACATTGACGCTGCCAACACAAGCACAACGATAAGTCCCAATAATATCTCAGGAAGCGCGGTTTCCAGCATTGACGGAACAATCGCGTCATATTCAAGCTTGCCGTTGATAACGTTTATAAGAGCTTTTCCGGTATCAGCAGGATCTATCGTCGCAAACAGTCTGCCGAATCCGCCGATGAAATAACATCCGCCTGATACTATCAAGGCAAACACAGTGGAAATCAGTGTTCCTCGCTTGATAGCGGCATCATCAGAGATAGAATAGAACTTACCTATCATCTGAGGAAGTCCCCATGTACCCAGCGATGTAAGAATCACAACTCCCAACAAGTCTGCAGGATTCGGACCGAATATCGTATTGAGAGTTCCTGTATTACCTGCGTCATCAGGAATAGCGCTGAGGTTCTGCATAGCAGTACCGAATCCGCCCGCCTTGTTAACTACAGTAATAACAACTGCCGCAATGCCCACAAGCATAATCATACCCTGCACAAAGTCATTTAGCGCAGTTGCGTGGAATCCGCCGGCAATAACGTAAATAGCAGTGAATACAGCCATTATAACAATACAATAAATATACGGAATACCAAGTGATGATTCAAACAGACGTGACAGTCCGTTATATACGGACGCTGTATACGGAATCAAAAACAGGAATACAATAAGCGATGCAACAATTTTCAGTGCTTTTGAGTTATAACGCTTTTCAAAATATTCCGGCATTGTGGTTACATTCAGATGCTTGGTCATAGTTCTTGTGCGTTTACCGAGAACAAGCCATGCAAGCAGCGAGCCTATAATAGCGTTACCGATACCTATCCAGAAAGCGGAAATTCCATACTTCCATCCGAACTGTCCCGCATATCCGATAAATACTACCGCTGAGAAATACGATGTTCCGAACGCGAACGCCGAGAACCACGGTCCTATACTTCGTCCGCCGAGAACGAAATCACTCACGCTCTTTGTCTTTTTGTTGCAGTACACTCCGATACCCACCATTACCAGCAGGTACAATACCAAAATCAACCATTTTACCATTTTACATTTCTCCTTTAATTTGTTTTTTATTTATTTATGCTTGTTAATTTATGTTCAAATTTAACAGTTTTTCCGCGTTCCCGGAAAATATCAGGCGCTCTTCCTCAGCACTAAGACCGAGACGCTTTATTTTTTGAATGGTTATATCTGTCCCATCCCACGGACAATCGCTGGCAAGCAGGATTCTGTCCGCGCCGTGTTTTTTGATTATACGCCCAAGCTGTTCTTTGTCCGTATGGGTTCCGGTCATGGCAGTATCCATATATAAGTTATGGTAATTACCTGCCAGTATCCGTTCAACATCGCCCCACATATCGAAGCCGCCCAGATGCGCCAGAATAAAAGTAGTATCGGGAGCAGCTTCCAGCGCCTTCTTAGCCATCCTGGGAGTACAGTGAATACAATCCGGGCTTGCAGCGTCAAATCCTGCATGCAATATAACGGGAAGTCCCAATTCTCCGCACTTTCGGTATATCGGTATCATGCGTTCCTCGTCCGCAAAGAATCCCTGATAATCCGGGTGCAGCTTTATTCCGTACAGTCCCAGCGCCTTAATACGCTCAAGCTCACTAAACACATCATCACCATCAGGATGAACGCTTCCGAACGGAAATACATTCTCAGATTTGCATGAAGCCGCCCAGTTATTGCAGACCTCATGCTGCGATGGCTTGGTCGCGATTGTCAGCAGCACAAAACCATCCACTCCCCATTGCCGCATTTTTTCCTTCGTACCGGGGAGGGTTCCGTCCGTTGCAGGCGATATCTGTACAGTATCCGCAAGTGCAGCTATTGTGCGCTCCGCTATTTTATCCGCAAACGCGTGAACGTGAAAATCTATATATTCCATAATTCACTCTCCTACGATAGAATAATTATAGCAGATTCAGATATACAAGTCAAGTTAAAAAGTGCTAAGTCTTGGCATTTCGTCCGGCAATTTGTCGGTAGTCTGAATCGTCAATACTTGACACTTGCACATGAATAATGATATAATACTTATAGAATTTTAATTTATTTATAAAAGGAGTCTGACCATGTTTTTCCAAAAAGACATAGAAACAATGCCGCGTTCAGAGATTGAAGCTTTGCAGCTTGCGCGGCTAAAAGCACAGGTGAAATACTGTATTGATAACGTACCATTCTATAACAAACGTCTTACAGAGGCAGGTGTAACGGCTGACAAAATTAAGACTCTGTCAGATATTCAATACATACCATACACCACAAAGGCGGATATTCGTGATAATTACCCCTACGGTTTGTTTGCCGTACCGATGAAGAAAATCGTGCGTATCCACGCTTCTTCCGGTACTACGGGAAAGCCTACCGTTGTCGGCTATACACGAAACGACATAAACATATGGAGTGACTGCGTTGCGCGTTTGTGCGCTGCTGTCGGTGTTAACGACAACGATGTGGCACAGATTTCGTTCGGTTACGGACTGTTTACCGGAGCTTTGGGACTACACTACGGTCTTGAAAAGCTCGGCTGCGCGGTGATTCCGATTTCTTCCGGAAACACAAAGAAACAGGCGATGATACTGAAAGATTTCGGCACGACAGTGCTTATAAGCACCCCGTCATACGCAATGTATATGAGCGAGGTCGCGCACGAGTGCGGAATCTCTAATGACGAGCTAAAGCTCAGGATTGGTCTGTTCGGCTCAGAAGGCTGTACTCCGGCTCTTAGGGATAAAATTGAACAGGGGTTCGGACTGTTCTCTACAGACAATTACGGCATGAGCGAGCTTATGGGTCCCGGAGTTTCAGGCGAATGCGAATACAGATGCGGACTGCATTTTGCTGAGGATCATTTCCTTCCGGAAATTATCAACAGCGAAACCGGCGATGTACTCCCCCACGGCGAAAAAGGTGAGCTTGTTATCACTACCCTCACCAAGGAAGGAATCCCGATGCTTCGCTACCGTACAAAGGATATCACTCGTATCCACTATGATACGTGTAAATGCGGCAGAACACATGCGCGTATGGAAAAGGTTCAGGGCAGAAGCGATGATATGCTTAAAATCCGCGGCGTGAATGTGTTCCCGTCCCAGATTGAGGATGTTATGGCAAATATTGAAGGTATTTCACCGCACTATGAACTAATCCTTACCCGTAAAAACTATACCGACTATTTAGAGGTTCGCATTGAAATAAACGATGAGCGTCTATTAGAATCTTTCTCAGACCTTGAACGTCTCCAGAAAGAGGCTGTGGACAAACTGAAAACCGTTCTCGGAATTCAGGCAAAGGTGACGCTTGTGGCTCCGCGCTCAATACAGAGATACGAGGGTAAGGCAAAGAGGATTATAGACAACAGAACAGACGAAGCATAATCCGCTCCTTTTTCACTTTAAAATTTGTGCCGCACGGCGGCAGAATGGAGTTTAATATATGAAAGAATTAATGATAGGAAATGCCGCGGTCGCAAGAGGCCTGTATGAAGCGGGCTGCGAAGTGGTTTCCAGTTATCCCGGAACACCCAGTACCGAGATTACGGAGTTCGCGGCGAATTACGATGATATTTACTGTGAATGGGCACCTAATGAAAAGGTCGCTCTTGAAACGGCATATGGCGCGTCACTGGGCGGAGTTCGTTCCGCCTGCGCTATGAAGCACGTCGGACTTAACGTTGCGGCGGATCCGCTGTTCACGCTGTCATATACAGGTGTCAATGGCGGTCTGGTTGTATGCGTGGCGGACGACCCGGGTATGCACTCCTCTCAGAACGAGCAGGATTCCCGTCATTACGCTGTGGGCGCGAAAATACCGATGTTAGAGCCGTCAGACTCGGCGGAATGTAAGGAGTTTGCAAAGCTTGCATTTGAGATTTCCGAGCAATACGATGTGCCGTGTATGCTCCGTGTCTGCACACGTATCGCACATGCGCAGAGCGTTGTTGAGCAGGAGGACAGAATAAACAGAGAACGCAAGCCGTACGAAAAAAATCCCGCCAAAAATCTGATGTCTCCTGCCAATGCGATAGCAAAGCATCCGCTGGTTGAAGAACGTCTTAAAAAGCTTACGGAATACGCCGAGACTTCTCCCGTAAACCGCACAGAGCTTGGCGGTACGGAAATCGGAATAATCACTTCAGGCGCATGCTATCAGTACTGCAAAGAGGTGTTTGGAGATAAGGTAAGTATTCTTAAACTCGGAATGGTTCACCCGCTCCCCGTGAAAAAAATAATTGAGTTTGCCGGAAAAGTTGACAAGCTGTATGTGGTTGAAGAACTTGACGGAGTGATTGAATCGCATTGCCGCAATATCGGCGTTGAGGTGATTGGCAAGGAACTCTTCACACCTCTGGGAGAATATTCTCAGAAAAGTATTGCAGCCGTTTTCGGTCTGCCGGAAAATGAAACTGTTACGTCAGATACCGCGCTTCCGGTGCGTCCGCCTGTGATGTGTTCAGGTTGTCCGCACAGAGGAATGTTCTATGTTCTATCTAAGAACAAGCTTACAGTCCTTGGCGATATCGGTTGCTACACGTTAGGTTCGGCTCCGCCGCTCAACGCTATGGACGCCAATCTCTGTATGGGCGCTTCTGTTTCGGGACTGCACGGCTTTAATAAAGCCACAAAAGGAGATTCTGAACAGAAAACAGTTTGTGTTATCGGTGATTCCACGTTTATGCATTCAGGAATGACAGGGCTTTGTAATATAGCATATAACGACTCAAATTCAACTGTTATCATTCTTGATAATTCTATCACAGGAATGACAGGACATCAGCATAACCCCACCACGGGCTATAATATAAAAGGCGATCCCGCCACAAAGGTTGATCTTGAAGCGCTTTGCCATGCGCTTGGAATAAATAGAGTAACAGTTGTTGACCCTTATGACCTTGAAGAGTGCGAAAAGGCGGTTATGGAAGAACTTAACGCGGCGGAACCTTCCGTTATTATTTCACGCAGACCGTGCGTACTGCTGAAATCCGTAAAAGCAAAGCCGCCTGTTAAGGTTGACAATGACAAGTGCCGCAGCTGTAAACGCTGCATGAAGTTCGGCTGCCCCGCTATTCATATCAATGAAAACGGCAAGGCGGAAATTGATACTACTCTTTGCGTCGGCTGCGGAGTCTGCAAGCAGATGTGTCCGTTTGACGCAATCCAGGATTAAGGGGTGATAATATGGAAACAAAAGGAATTGTAATAGCCGGTGTAGGCGGTCAGGGTTCACTTCTTGCAAGTAAGCTTTTAGGCAGAGTGCTTGCAAACGAGGGATATGATATAAAGGTATCCGAAGTTCACGGCATGAGCCAGCGCGGCGGTTCTGTAATCACCTATGTCCGCTACGGAGACAAGGTATACTCCCCCGTTGTGCAGAGCGGAGAGGCGGATTATCTGATTTCGTTCGAGAAACTCGAAGCGGCGCGTTACGCGCATCTGTTAAAAAAAGACGGCATAATCATAACTAATACACAGAGAATAGACCCTATGCCCGTCATTACGGGCGCGGCGGAATACCCCGTGGATATTTTAGATGAGTTAAAGACCAAGGGGGTACATATCGAGGCGATTGACGCGCTCACTCCTGCAATACAGGCAGGTTCGGCAAAAGCGGTAAATATCGTGCTGATGGGACAGCTTGCCAAGCATTTTCATATTGACTACGACAAGTGGATTTCAGCTTTGGAACAGACGGTAAAGCCGCAGTTTGTTGAGATGAATAAGACAGCATTTAAGCTTGGATATGATTACACTGATAATTAAAACTCAGAAAGGATATGGTGATTACTATGATGGCACAGCAGCTTTCTATTTTCATGGAAAACAAGCCCGGACAGCTCGTGCAGGTAACCGGCACACTTAAGGAGGCGGGTATTGATATCCGCGCAATGTCTATTGCGGATACAAAGGATTTCGGAATTGTGCGTATGATTGTGAGCGACTGCGACAAGGCTCAGGCTGTCATGCGCGAAAAGGGCTTTATGTCCACTGTTACAAGGGTAATGTGCATTGCGTTAAATGACCGCCCCGGTGGTTTCGGCGCTGTTACTGAGTGTCTTTCAGCGGCGAATGTAAATATTGACTACGTTTACGCTTGCATTACCGAAATCGGAAAGAGCGCTTATATTGTAATGCACGTTGATGATGAACAAAAAGCAATCGAGGTACTGGAAAAAGCCGGAATCAATATGGTGTCTGCGGAAAATCTCACTGAGTTAGGCTAAAAACAAAAATTTTTAAAATTCTAAAAGGCTTCGGGATTAACATTCCGAAGCCTTTTAAAATTTAGTAGTAAACATATTAAATACAAGCACCTACTATAATTCTACGCCATCAGATTCGATGCTTTTTTTCTGCGGTTTATCCTGAGGAAGCTGCACAACAACTATAGCGGCAAACATGAGAACACATCCGAATATTTCCAACGGTGTCAGAGCCTCACTGAGTATAACCCATCCCGCCAGCGCAGCGAAAACAGATTCCAGACTCATAATAATTGACGCGGGCACAGGCTCCGTATACTGCTGACCGATAATCTGCAACGTGTATGCAACACCGCAGCTCATAATACCGGAATACAGAATAGCGGTTACACACGGGCGCACCAGACTCCAGTCCGGATGATCAAATAAAAACATCAGAATAACATTAATCGTTCCGCATACAAAGAACTGCAGACATGCGAGCTTCACACCGTCCACCTCACCTGACAAACTGTCAATCACCATAATATGGAACGCAAATACTACCGCGCAAACAAGTGTTATAACATCACCTTTATTCACTGAAAGCTCCGAGCCGCTCATAGACAGCAGATACATTCCCGCAACACCGCCTATAATACCAAGAACGGTGAGCGGTCTTAATTTTTTACCGGCAAACAGTCCGATTATAGCCACAAAAATCATATACATCGCGGTAATAAACCCGCTTTTTCCCGAGGTGGTATATACCATACCCCACGTCTGCAAAGTGCTTGCCAGACACAACAGGCAGCCGCATATAATACCGCCTGAAATAAGCTTTTTTCTGTCACATGGCTTACTCTTACCCGTTTTTTCACGGACTGCAATGACAGGCAAAAGAACAAGCGCGCCCAGAATAGTACGCAGGCCGTTAAATGTATTCGGTTTGATATATTCCATTCCTACTCGCTGGGACACAAAGGATATTCCCCAGATTATAGCGGTGAGCATGAGAATCATATTGCCTTTCAATGTATGTTTTTTCATAAATATCCCCCTTACTCAAAACATTTTCCCGTCTATTATACAAAATTTGCATCATAAACACAATACAAAAAAACAAAAAAATTTAAAATTCAGCTGTTTTTCTAATAAAGTCTCGAAATTTGTCAAATTATAATTGACATATTCTGATAAAAAATGATATACTTTTTATACAATATACTATTCAGGAGGAGATTTAACATTGAAAAAGAAACTTTCAGTAATTATCACACTGGTTCTGTTATTTTTAGCAGTTCCTACAGTTTGCATGGCTGCCGGTGAAGATGGTGCATCATGGTTTGCTCAGAGCGCCTGGGCGCTTCTGCCGCCGCTTATCGCTATCGTGCTGGCGCTAATCACCAAAGAAGTCTATTTCTCGCTTTTCATCGGTATTGTCACCGGCGGACTTCTGTATTCAAACTTCAGTTTTGAGGGTACTATTAACGCAATTTTTACAGACGCAATGGTATCCAAGCTCTCAGACCCGTGGAATGTCGGCATTTTGATTTTCCTGGTAATTCTGGGAATACTGGTTGCTATGATGAATAAATCCGGCGGAAGCGCGGCTTACGGACAATGGGCGGCAAAGAGGATTAAGTCCAAACGCGGCGCAATTCTCTCGACATTTGCATTAGGTGTGTTAATTTTCGTTGACGATTATTTCAACTGTCTGACAGTCGGCAGCGTAATGCGTCCCGTAACAGATAAATTCAAGATTTCAAGAGCTAAGCTTGCTTATATTATTGACGCTACAGCTGCTCCGGTTTGTATCATCGCTCCGATATCGTCATGGGCGGCGGCAGTAACCGGAATGGTTGACGGATATGACGGTCTTACTTTGTTTGTCCGCGCTATCCCATATAACTTTTACGCGCTTCTGACACTGGTGATGATTATCACTATGGCTGTTCTAAGATTTGATTACGGTTCAATGAAAAAGAATGAGCTAAACGCTGAAAAGGGCGATTTATTCAGCACAAATGATCATCCGTTTGGTGACGCAACAGAGGAGAAAAGCTCCGGCAAGGGTAAAGTCATCGACCTTATTCTGCCGGTTATAGTACTGATTATATCCTGTATATGCGGCATGGTTTACACGGGCGGTTTCTTTAGCGGAGAGGCTAATTTTATACAAGCATTTGCAGATTGTGACGCGTCAGTAGGACTTGTTCTGGGTTCCTTCATCGCTCTTGTATTCACTTTCCTGCTTTATATGATTCGCCGTGTAATTACGTTCAAGGAATTTTCACAGTGTCTGGTAAAGGGCTTCCATGCTATGGTTCCGGCAATTTTAATTCTTACATTGGCATGGACTCTTAGCGCAGTAACCTCCTTGTTGGGCGCGGACGTGTTTGTTGCGGAATTGATGGAAAACAGCGCCAAAGGACTTCAGCTCTTCCTGCCGGCAATCGTGTTCCTTGTAGCGCTTGGTCTTGCATTTGCAACCGGTACTTCGTGGGGTACTTTCGGAATTCTTCTGCCGATTGTGGTTGCAGTATTCCCGACGTCAAGCGAACTGCTCATTATAGTAGTATCGGCTTGTATGGCAGGAGCTGTTTGCGGCGACCATGTTTCACCTATTTCCGACACCACAATTATGGCGTCCACAGGCGCGCAGTGTAATCATATCAACCATGTTTCCACACAGCTTCCATATGCGCTCACAGTGGCAGCTGTATCGTTCGTGGCATATATCATTGCGGCTTTTGTCCAGAATGCATGGATTGTTCTACCGATAGCCGTTGTACTTATGATTGCAACATTGCTGCTTATTAAGGTCATATCTGCGAGAAGAGTAAGCAAATAAATAAAACAAGAAAATAAATATACGGGGCTGTTTATCAAAGACAGCCCCGTAAAATTTTGCATTGAGATATTTATATTTTCAAATCGCAACTAAGCAAATTACTTCTCTTTGCATAGTTCTTTAATTTTATTCTGTAAGCTTTGCGGAACACTTCGCGGTCCGCGTATGGCGCGAATGCCGTATTCTTTCAATTCATTGAAAGTAAGCTGTCCTTCATCAAATTTATGTAGAAGCTTGATTTTCATAACATGCCGCATACTCACATTTTCGTCCTCATACTTATAAGGAATGTCTGTTTCGACGGCCTCGCATTTATAACGGATTGCGGAATATGGCGCGGCCACATATAAGTAGACAATATCACCTACAGCAATATTGTTACTTTGCTTCCACATGATAATTTCATTTTCTTTAAAAGCCTTTTCGATATCATAATATTTAGGATTGGCAGGAACAATCCATTCCTGTTTTTCAGAACGGTTCATTGTTTTTAGTTTCTTTTTGCTCGCAGTAAGCTCAAAGCTTCTGTCAAGCAGAAAGAATATCATTCCATCATCTACAGTTCCGTCTAAAAGAACTGTAATCCAATTTCCTTTATTCATATGATAAGCAGGTAAAATACCATTTTCCATCAGCAGAGAACCGACCATAACAGGATCAGCCTTAATATCTAAAATGTCGATATATTCTTTTCCCGAAAGACCAAGTCTTTCTCTGGGCACATTCATAATTATAGCATACCACTTTTTATTATCCTGATGGCGAAGCACCGCATACTCAGGAGCTGACGCCCATAAATATTCAGGATTGGTCTTATAGTTATCCGCCGCAAATTGCAAAACGATTTCGCGACGGGATTTGGGCAAACCTTCTGTTGATTTCATATTTAAAACTTCTTTCTCTCCGCTATAACCTATTTTATAAAACGTTCTATCTTTTGTCCGTCCTTATATCCTTTTTCATAAAGGCTTATTAATGCGTCTTTATCACGCGATAAAGTGCCGACACCGCATGTATCGTCCGGCGCAACAATCAGCGCCCTCCCCTGTTTCGCATATTCTTTTGTTTTTTCAACACTCTCATTATAACGCTGCGCTCTTAAGCACATTTTTTTTGCCGCCTCCGGGTATTTTCTTCGGACAAGCTTCGCATATTGCTCGTCCTGCTTTGAACTCCGCTTGTAATTCTCCGGTCTGCTGAGCAGCACAACAACACGGTCGCAGCCCATATTAAAAGCCTTGTCCACAGGCACGGGGTCGCTCACCACGCCGTCATAATATGGTCGTCCGTTTACTGTATAGGGTTTGCATATGAACGGGATAGATGAAGATGCTTTGAATACGTCATAACTATCCTGTCTTATATCGCTTTTATCAAAATATTTCGCTTCTCCCGTCACAGCATCTGTCGCGACAACAAGGAAATCCATAGAATTATCACGCATAGCAGCATAATCAAGCGGATTTTCACCATCGCTGTTACTCAACGTGCTGTATATATAATCCAGACCGATGAATGATTTTTCTTTTATGAAATTCCATATGCCGGCATATTGTTTCCTCATACCGTATTCAGTGTAAAAGGTATAATTACGTCCTCTTTGACCGGATAGATATGAGGCAAGATTCGCGCTTCCCGCCGATACACCTATACCTAAATCGAATTTTATATTATTATCCAGACAATAATCCAACACTCCGCAGGCATATATGCCGCGGAATCCTCCGCCCACGTCCACAATACCTATTTTCACATTAATCCTCCATTCAGCCGCCATGCAACGGCAAAAATTTTAACGGGGAAAAGTAGCAAGCAGATTATCCTTTTGAGGAACGCCAGCGTATATGTACGCGGGGTTCACTGCAAAGGGTGAGATGCGCCGCCAATTTCTCACGTTATTACTTATGCATTGTTTACTGTGATATTAGTAATCCATATTCCTTTTTTCACAAGTATAAATCCTATAACGCATTTTATAATCTCAGCTGACTGACATATAAAGTAAATAAGCACAATATTCAATGATGTGAGCCTTGCAAGGCACATTGCGAGCGGTATACTAACCACCCACACAAACATACTGTCAAACAAAAAGGTTATAATCGTCTTTCCGCCCGAACGCAGTGTAAAATACGATGCGTTTGTAAATGAATATGCCGGCATGAATATAGCCGCGACAGTTATAAATTTAACCGCTAAAGCGCGCACATCATCCGTTGTATTGTATATCTTCGGGAACAGCGGTGAAAGTATAAGCATAACAGCTCCCGCCACAGCGCTGCATACAACAGAGAAGAAGATTAGCTTCGCGGCATCGTCTCTCGCCTGTTCCATTTTACCCGCGCCGAGAAGCTGACCTATTATAATAGCAATAGCGCTTCCCATAGCTATAAATATAACATTAAAAACATTTGACACGGTAGTTGATATATTCATTGCCGCAACAATGTCCATGCCTCTGATAGAATAGCACTGCATCATAACTGCCATTCCCATAGACCACAGCGCTTCATTTACCATAAGCGGCGAACCTTTTATAATAATCTGCTTAGCAAGAGACGCAGGAATCTTCAAGGTTTTATAAACTCCGCGTATAAATTGATATTTTTCTCTCTTTATATGGGTCCATACTATAATCAGCGCGCATTCGCTGAATCGTGATATCACAGTCGCAATGGCGGCTCCGCTGACTCCCAGCCTGGGCGCGCCGAATTTACCGAAAATAAGTATGTAGTTAAGCACTGTATTTACCACTACGGCGCAAACTCCCGCAGTCATGGGCATAACGGTTTCACCTGTTTCACGCAGTGTGCTTGAATATATCTGGGAAACAGTGAACGGAATCATACCGATTACCATTATCTTTATATATGTGAGTCCGTATCCCAATGCCGCATATGTATCTCCCGCGCTGCCTCCGTCATGCAGATAAATCGAAATCAGTCCGCTTCCGCATTTTAAAAATAATATAATCCCCGCGGTCATAATGATAAAGCAGGAAATAATCTTAAACCGAAACGTGTTCCTGACTCCTTCATGATCACCCTTGCCGTAATACTGCGCCCCGAAAATTCCGGCTCCAGAAATTATTCCGAAAATGAAAATATTGAACACAAACATGAGCTGATTAACAATCGCAACGCCTGTCATCTGCTCTGTGCCTGTCTGCCCTATCATAATGTTGTCTAACATTCCGACAAGGTTCGTTATTCCGTTTTGAATAATAATCGGTATGGCAATACGCATTGCCATACCGTAAAATTTCTTATTACCTATCAGTTTCATATTACTCCAATATTCGCAGGAAAATAAATACCGCTTTTAATTACTTTACGCCGTTAATCAGTTCATCTAACATCTTCGGAAGATCCGTATCCATATTCTCGTCGGTAAACTGGCATGTTCCGACAGCCTTATGACCGCCGCCGCCGTATTTTAACATCAGGCTTCCTACATTCACATTGGAAGTACGGTTCAGAATACTGTATCCTACCGCCGCGGAACAGCCTTTGCCGCCTTTACCGTTTACTATCCACGCAGAAATATTCTGCTCCGGATACATACTGTAAATCATGAAACGGTTACCTGTATAAATCGGGTCTACACCTCTCAGGTCTGTAATAATAACATCCTTCTCTATGCGCGTATGCGCAGTAACCATTTCCTTGAATTTCTCAGTCTGCTCCTGATATATCTCAATTCTTTCCTTAACATCCGGAAGATTTAAAATTTCCTCTGTGTTCATAGTGCGGCATGCCTGCATCAGCACTTCCATCAGCTTGTAATTCGGAATAGTGAAGTTACGCCATCTTCCAAGACCCGTTCTGGGGTCCATTAAGAAGCCTACTAAAATCCAGCCTGTAGGATTCTGCACTTCGTCAATAGTAAGGTTACCCGAGTCTACCTTGTCTACCGCCTCCATCATATCATCAAAATGACCGAATCGCTCTTTACCGCCATAATATTCATAAATGATTCTGGCACAGGATGGAGTGATACGGCTTTCACCTTTATATTTACCAGCTAACTGCTGACGCTCATGCTCGCTGGAATGATGGTCAAACCAAAGTCCGCAGCCCTCTACATACGGCACATTTGCAAGACAGTCATTCTCGTCAATCGGAACTAATCCGTCCTGTAAATCCTTCGGATGAGCAAATGTCCAGGAATCAATTATACCTGCTTCTAATAATAAGGCTCCGCAAGCCAATCCGTCAAAATCGGAACGTGTTACTAATCTCATGAAATCGTTACCTCCCAAGTTTTATATCTCATTAATTCTATCATATTTCAACCGTTATTTCAAGAATTAACAAGGAAAAATATTAACAATTTTTGTATAGAAACAAATGATGTGATTCTTCATTAAATTATCTTTAATAAATAAATGGCGTATTTTTTATAAATACAAAATTTTTTCTTTCTTTTAATTTTTATTGAAAAAATGTTAAACAGATATGCCGATAAACACTCACATTTCTTCAATTTGTACAAACTACGCAAAAAGTACGATTCGAATTATACAATTTTACCATTTAAAATAATCAGAAATCATGATATGATATTAGTGTATGTAAAACAGACAAGGAGGCGTAATTGATGTACAAAGAACCGGCTATCCCCTTCAAGGGAACAAAGGCTCAGGAGGACGAATTAAAAGAGTTCATTAACATTGAAAAGTCTAAGCCCGGGGCGCTTATGCCCGTGCTTCAGAAGGCTCAGGAGATATACGGATATCTTCCTATTGAGGTTCAGACAATGATAGCGGCTGAACTTAATATGCCATTGAGCGAGGTCTATGGTGTGGCAACGTTCTATTCACAGTTTTCCTTAAACCCCAAGGGAAAGCACAGAATAAGCGTATGCTTGGGAACAGCATGCTATGTAAAGGGCGCTGATAAGCTTTTAGAGGGACTTGAGACAAGACTCGGAATCAAGTGCGGCGAATGCACACCGGATGGTCTTTTCTCTCTTGATTCCACAAGATGCGTGGGAGCGTGCGGCCTTGCGCCCGTAATGCTCGTTGACGAGGATGTTTACGGCAGACTTACAGTAGACGAGCTTGACGGTATTTTAGATAAGTATCGCGATTAGTTTAGGAGGGGGTAAAACGATGTTAACAATTCAGGAATTAGAAAATATTAAAAAGAAAAAAGAAAAAATTGTTGCCGTCCGCCATCACCGCGACGACAACACCCCGAATGAGTCGGGTTATAAGTATCAGGTACTTGTGTGCGGCGGTACAGGTTGTACATCGTCAGGCTGTAAGAGCGTTGTTGCGGCTCTTAAGACTGAGATTGCCAAGCACGGTCTCGAAAATGATGTTAAATTAGTAACAACAGGCTGTTTCGGTCTGTGCGCTTTGGGTCCTATCATGATAGTATACCCGGAAGGCAGCTTCTATAGCTCTGTTAAGGCGGAGACTATCCCGGAAATCGTTGAGGAGCATCTTGTAAAGGGTAACGCGGTTAAGCATCTTCTTTATGAGCAGACAGTATGCGAGGACGGAAGCATTAAGTCACTTGACGAAACAGACTTCTATAAGAAGCAGTTAAGAGTAGCTTTAAGAAACTGCGGTGTTATCGACCCTGAGGATATTGAGGAATACATAGCAACAGGCGGTTACGGTGCGCTCGCCAAGGTTCTTACCGAGATGACTCCGGATGACGTTATCCAGACGCTTCTCGATTCAGGACTACGCGGCAGAGGCGGCGGCGGATTCCCTACAGGCAGAAAGTGGGCATTCGCTAAAGCATCGGAAAGCGACCAGAAGTATGTATGCTGTAATGCTGACGAGGGCGACCCCGGCGCGTTCATGGACAGAAGTATCCTTGAGGGCGACCCGCACAGCATACTTGAAGCTATGGCAATCGCAGGCTACACAATCGGCGCTGACAAAGGTTTTATCTATGTCAGAGCAGAGTATCCTGTAGCGGTTCAGAGGCTTATGATAGCAATTGAGCAGGCTGAAAAGCTTGGCGTACTCGGTGAAAATATATTTGGTACAGGTTTTAATTTCAGTGTAGAATTAAGACTCGGAGCAGGCGCATTTGTCTGCGGTGAGGAAACCGCGCTCATGACTTCAATTGAGGGTAACAGAGGCGAGCCGCGTCCGCGTCCGCCGTTCCCGGCAGTCAAGGGACTGTTCGGCAAGCCGACTATCCTCAATAACGTTGAAACCTACGCAAATATTCCGCAGATTATCACAAGAGGTGCGGACTGGTTTGCAAGCATGGGTACGGAAACATCAAAGGGTACAAAGGTATTCGCTCTTGGCGGTAAGATTACAAACGTTGGTCTTGTTGAAATTCCGATGGGAACAACTCTCCGTGAAATCGTTGAGGAAATCGGCGGCGGCGTTCCCAACGGCAAGAAGTTCAAGGCAGCTCAGACTGGCGGACCTTCAGGCGGATGTATTCCGGCGGAGCATATTGACGTTCCTATTGATTATGAAAACCTTATTGCTCTCGGTTCAATGATGGGTTCGGGTGGACTTATCGTAATGGACGAGGACAACTGTATGGTTGATATAGCGAAGTTCTTCCTTGAGTTCACGGTTGACGAGTCGTGCGGAAAGTGTACGCCGTGCCGTATCGGAACAAGAAGACTTTATCAGCTTATTGAAAAGATAACATCAGGCAAAGGCAGTCCTGAGGATATTGATAAAATCAATGAGCTTTGCGCTCACATGAAGTCAACCTCACTGTGCGCTCTCGGTCAGACAGCGTCCAACCCTGTAGTTTCCACAATGCGCTACTTCATGGACGAATACAAGGCTCACGTTGAGGAAAAGAGATGTCCCGCAGGTATATGTAAGGATTTACTGTATTATGAGATTGTTCCCGAAGAGTGTATAGGCTGTTCACTCTGTAAGAGAAATTGCCCGGTTGACGCAATTTCAGGCACAGTTAAGAATCCTCACGTTATCGACAAGGATAAGTGTATCAAGTGCGGATTGTGTATGAATAACTGTAAGTTTAACGCGATAGTGAAGAAATAAGGAGGAAGGTTAAATGGTAACATTAAAAATTAACGGCAGAAGCGTAACAGTGCCTGAAGGTTATACCATTCTCCAGGCAGCCAAGGAGCTGGATATAGAAATTCCATCGCTGTGCTATTTAAAAGATTTAAACTGTATCGGTTCATGCCGAGTATGTGTGGTTGAGGTAAAAGGCCGTCCAGGACTTGTGGCTTCATGCGTATATCCGGTTGAGGAAGGTATGGAGGTATTAACAAATACTCCCGCTATAAGAACCTCGCGCAAGATGACAATTGAGCTTATTCTTTCAAGTCACCACAAGAAGTGCCTCTCCTGCGTAAGAGGTAACAACTGTGAGCTTCAGAAGATGGCTTTTGACTACGAGGTTGATGAGGACCGTTTCTCAGAGGAAGAAATTCAGTACGACATAGACGATTTATCACCATATGTTGTACGTGACAATAACAAGTGTATTCTCTGTCGCCGCTGTACTGCTGCATGCACTAAGATTCAGAGCATCGGCGCGATAGGCGAAATTGACAGAGGCTATAAAACACATATTGACTGCGCTTTTGAAAAGAGCCTTGACGAGTCTGTATGCGTAGGCTGCGGACAGTGTATCGTGGCATGTCCGGTAGGCGCGCTCAATGAAAAGAGCAATATCGACGATGTATGGGACGCAATAGCCGATCCCGAGAAGCACGTGCTTGTGTTCACGGCTCCGTCAATAAGAGCTACTCTCGGCGAAAGCTTTAATATGCCTGTCGGCACAAACGTTGAAGGCAAAATGGTAAATGCCATAAGACGTCTCGGTGTTGACAAGGTATTTAATATGGACGTTACAGCCGACCTTACAATCATTGAGGAGGCTAATGAGTTTATAAAGAGAGTTCAGAACGGCGAAACACTCCCGATGATGACAAGCTGCTGCCCCGGTTGGGTTAAGTTTGTGGAGCATCAGTATCCGGAGTTTATCCCGAACCTTTCAACCTGTAAATCACCGCAGTCAATGTTCGGCGCGGTATTGAAGTCATACTATGCGGAGAAGAACAACATTGACCCGAAGGACATCTTTGTTGTCAGCGTTATTCCGTGTACAGCTAAGAAGTTTGAGGTAGGACGCGAACAGGTTAATAAGACCGGTGATTTCCAGGACGTTGACGTATCGCTCACAACCCGCGAGCTTGCAAAGATGATAAAGGGAGCGGGTCTGCGCTTTGTTGACCTTGCCGACGAGGAATTTGATAATCCGTTTGAGATTGCTTCGGGCGGCGGCGCTATCTTCGGCGCGACAGGCGGCGTTATGGAAGCTGCTTTGAGAACAGCGGCTACAATTCTTGACCCGAACTTCACAGCTACCGAGTTTACCGAGGTACGCGGTACAGAGGGCGTTAAGGAAGCTGAGTACACCGTTAACGGCACTACCGTTAAGGTTGCGGTTGCTTCGGGACTTGCGAATGCGAGAAAGGTACTTGAAGCGGTTAAGTCAGGCGAGAAAGACTACACCTTTATTGAGGTTATGGCTTGCCCGGGCGGATGTATCAACGGCGGCGGTCAGCCCTGCCAGAGCGACAGCGTGAGAAACTATGTCGACTTGAAGTCACTCCGCGCAAAGGCGTTATATGACCTTGACAGCAGTATGGAGCTGAGAAAATCACATGAGAGTCCGGTTATAAAGATGCTCTATGATGAGTATTTCGAAACGCCGGGCGGCGAGAAATCGCATCATCTGCTTCATACTTCATATGTTGAAAGACAGAAGTATTAATTGTAAAAAAAATCATAACCACCAGTGAACTGGTGGTTTGCTCAGCCCCTAGAAGGGGCAGCACTTGCTTACCCCCTAAAGGCGGTATTGAAAATTTGACATCGCATTACTATCACGGGCGGCCATCTACCGATGGCTGTCCTCTTTATTTCTCTTTCTTCTCTCCTGTGAATGGGTCAATGTATTCTTCTATTGATATTTGATCTGATATGTAATCTTCCTGCAGTTGATTCCTTATGTATTCTTTGATTATCTTTTCATTCTTCCCTACTGTATCCACAAAATACCCTCTTGCCCAAAAATTTCTTTTCCCATATTTGTATTTTAGATGCGCGTGCCTATCAAATATCATTAGCGCACTTTTACTCTTGATATATCCCATAAATTGTGATACACTTAAGTACGGTG
>JAFLUB010000060.1 GCA_022509025.1 Oscillospiraceae bacterium
TGCCCATGTGCGATTTTCGAAGCATGAGAGAAAATACTCGCATGGGCAATTAAATATGATTAACGTGATTTTTCACGTTATATATCCTCCTAATAAGTATATACACCATTACTATATAACATTTTTTCAATGCTTTTGATCTGACCTATTCAAATTCTACCGTCAGAAACTCATTATCCTCAGCGGCATCTTCAAATACGGCAATTATACTGTCCGCATAATTGCCGAGGTGTTCACGGAGAGCGTCAGGATTTTTTATTTCCACACTAATGTCGCGCATTTCGGTAAGCGCATCAAAAAGCGCGTCAAGATTTCGTCCGTACCCGTCAATCGACGATATTTTTTCTATCTCATTGTGGAATGTATCCACACTATCTATTTTTTTCCCGTCTAAAATGATTTTCATAATATCACCCTTATCAATATAACTGCGTAAATGTACTATAGTGGTCGCCCGTGTAATACACATCACCATCAGTGCTGTAAACAATACGTTCCGCGCCGCGTTTGCCACTTGTGTAATTCACATCGCATTCACGGTAGCGTTTTCCTTCCGGCAGCTGTTTTTCGTAGTTCCCGAACGTGTCGCCGCCTATGGACATACCGGGCGCGACATCGTCAAGATTACCTTTGCTGCTGTCCCAACCAAGCTGCTGAGCTTCTTTTTTTGTGATAAAATTCCCCGGCAGCTTATTAAATGTGTGCAGATATGCCGCAACTGTTGCCGGAGTGGTGTAAACGCCGTCCTCAGTGATAATTTCCTCAGCATATTTAAGAGCCTCGTCTGAAATATCACTTTTATCAAATTGTTCAAGCGACACTGCGCGTTTGTCTATAGGCGCTGCATTGTCCGTGACGGCGCAGCCCGAGAATAATGTCACACTGAATACCAGCGTAAGTAAAAGAATCAGTTTTTTCATTTTCCGTCTCCTTTAATTTAATATTATAGGTGAGGTTTTAAAGTCCAGACCTCCGCTGCGTTTTTGTCTGTCGGGACTGCACAGCGCCGCAATATCTGTGGCGCGTATGTCAAGCTCGAATTGCGGACTCTTTTCTTTGAAATCCGCTGCCTTTGTGATAACAGGCAGTGAACAGTGCCTTTTTGCCTTTCTGAGGATTTCCATGCCGTTTTTGTTCATACCGAGTACCCGTATATATTCAGGCATAGGATTATAAATATCCTTTGTGAAATCAAGCAGAGCGGCAAGAATAATCCTGCGTATTTTACTCATGGTATATCTTTTACTCTTAATCCTTTCGCAAAGCGCAGAAAAACTGTCGGTTTCTGTTGCAGACTGAATAATCCTATTTTCAAGCCCTTCCGTCACTTCGCTTATACTGCTGATTTTCTCCGCGCCGGATAAACGCAGCTTTGAAATAATAGCGCTGTCAAGCCGCGAAACGCAATAAGGCAGAGAGGTGCATGTATCAGATAAATTGTAGGGGATAAGCGCGCTTATATCCTCGCCGGCTGCAATCATTGCGCGTATCTTTGAGGCTGAGGTGAAATCATTGTGTATTTCATTGTCGTCATGCTGTGTGTTGGCGCGCTTTATAGTCAACGGACGTATGGAACTGTTTGTTCTCATAAGAGCGCGTATATATTCTATCGCAAGAATATTATTCGGAAGCTTCAGTATACCGTTCTCTATTTTATCTTCATATGCTTTAGAAAGCGCGGAAGGATAACTCATACCGTCTGACATAAAAGATTGAATGCTGTCTGATATATCGGTATTCTCATTTTCCATAATACGCGCCGCATTTATAAGAGAATCAATATCCCCGCATTCAGAGCCGAAAGCGACAGAATCAATAATTCCCAGAGCATTTAAGGTGTTTATTCCGCCCTCGGCAAAGTTTTTCGCCGCGTTCAGGGCGTAGCACGCGGGAAGCTCTAAAACAAGATCCGCACCGCAAAGAAGGGCGGCTTTAGCGCGTGACCATTTATCTGTGATTGCTACATCTCCGCGCTGAACAAAGCTGCCACTCATTACGGCAACCACATAGTCTGATTGCTTTTTTACCTCATCAATCTGATATTTATGACCATTATGGAAAATATTATATTCCGATATAATACCGGTAATCATCAAATCACCTCGCTATTATCTATATTATACCGTATAAATATAGATATTTCAACCATATAGGAGCATAGTAATATAAAATTTGTGCAGAATAAAAACATAAAACATATTGACAAAGTAGGAAATATAAAGTAAAATATATCTGAACACTTATTCAAGTGTTCAATTTTAAAGTATATACAGGAGATGATTTTATGAATTCAGTATATATGGACAACAATGCGACAACGGCTCTTAAGAAAGAGGCGCTTGACGCAATGCTTCCGTATTATACGGATATATACGGCAATGCCTCGTCAAAGTTCTACCGTGTAGGCAGAGACGCTGAGCAGGCGCTATATAAGCTTCGTGAGAGCGTGGCAAAGAGCATCGGTGCTGAATATGTGAATGAAGTTTACTTCACAGGCTCAGGCTGCGAGGCGGATAACTGGGCGATAAAGGGTATCGCGTTTGCGAACAAGAAAAAGGGTAACCATATTATCACGACAAAGATTGAGCATCACGCAATATTAAATGCCTGCGAATATCTCGAAAAAAAGCATGGTTTTGAGGTTACTTATCTTGACGTTGATGAATACGGCTTTGTAAGTCCTGAGGCTGTTGAAGAGGCTATCACGGATCAGACAATCCTCATCAGTATAATGATGGCAAATAATGAGATTGGAACAGTTGAGCCGATAAAGGAAATTGCCGAAGTAGCTAAAAAGCATAAGGTAATATTCCATACTGACGCGGTACAGGCGATAGGTCATATAAAGGTTGACGTTAAGGAACTTGGCGTTGATATGCTGTCACTGTCGGGACATAAATTTCACGGCCCCAAGGGCGTGGGCGCGCTGTATATCAGAAACGGCGTAAGAATAGATAATCTTATCCACGGCGGAGGCCAGGAAAGAGGTAAAAGAGCGGCTACAGAAAACCTTGCGGGTATCGCAGGTATGGCTAAAGCTCTTGAGATAGCTGTGGAAAATCTTGATAAAAATATGGCGCACTGCAAAAAAATGCGCGATGCTCTAATAGATGGAATAAAAAAGAATATTCCGTATTGCCGTCTGAACGGACCCGAAGACGAAGGAAGACTTTGCAATAATGTGAATTTCTCATTCCAATATGTTGAAGGCGAATCAATACTTATGATGCTTGATATGAAAAATGTCGCGGCATCGAGCGGAAGCGCCTGCGCGTCAGGCTCGCTTGACCCGTCGCATGTGCTTTTAGCGATAGGGCTGCCGCATGAGATAGCGCACGGTTCGCTGAGACTGAGCGTGGGAGAGGATACAACTCAGGAAGAAGTGGATTATGTTATAGAGGTGTTGCCTCCTATTATACAAAGACTAAGAGAAATGTCGCCGTTGTATGAGGGCGTGGAAAAGTAATATATAGAAAGGAAGTAAGGATTTATGTACAGTGAAAAGGTTATGGACCATTTTGCAAATCCGAGAAATGTCGGCGAAATTGAAAATGCGAACGCCGTTGGAGAGGTTGGAAACGCAAAATGCGGAGATATAATGAAGATATATATGGATATTGAGGATAATATCATAAAGGACGTGAAGTTTAAGACTTTTGGCTGCGGCGCGGCTATAGCAACAAGCTCAATGGCTACGGAAATGGTAAAGGGAAAGACAGTTGACGAGGCGCTCGCGCTTACAAATAAGGCTGTTATGGAAGCTCTGGACGGACTCCCGACAGAAAAGATTCATTGCTCAGTTCTTGCCGAAGAGGCTATCCGCTCAGCGATAGAGGATTACAAGAAGCGCGGCGGCGTGGTTAACGAATAAAACGGAATACTATTTGTACAATATGGTGTTGAGAGCAGGTTATAAATCTGTATCTTGACACCATATTTTGTGTTTATTGCAGAAAAACACATGTATCAGAATATGTATATTTTGTTAATATTAACAATGTTTTACAAAATTTAAAATAAAATATTGCAATAGAGAAAACTATGGTATATAATCAGTGAAGCTGATAAATTAGTACCAGCTACTAATAATAATTAACAAATTGTCAAAATAACGGAAAGGAGCGCTCTTTATGACGAGAACTGTTATGAAAAAACAGCGTCACGAATTTTTACTCACCCAGATAAAACAAAACCCGTTTTTAAAAGACGAGGAACTAGCAAAAAAGTGTAATGTGAGCGTTTCGACAATCCGTTTCGACAGAGCAGAGCTCGGCATAGCGGAATACAGGGAAAGAGTAAAGTCAGCTGCCGTAGAGGGAATGGGTCAGACAACGGTCGGCGCGGGAGATGTGCTTGACCTGAACTTATTCCATGACGGAATATCCGTTCTTGAAACTGATAATACGATGGTGTTTGACGGCACTGACATTGTAAAAGGACAGTATATTTACGCTTTTGCCGAAAATCTTGCCCTGAGCGTTATAGACGCAAAGGCGGCGCTTGTAAAAATTGCGAATGTGAAATATATGCACGAGGCGTACGCAGGCGAGAGGCTTATTGCGAAATCTGAGGTTATGAGATTTGATGAAAATGTGTTTGTTGTGCGCGTGGTTATAAAAGCGAACATGAACGAGGTTTTCAGAGGTAAGTTCAGTCTGAAAGTGGCGGACAGAGATATTTCGGAGGAGTAAATGAAGATTATAGTTGATGCTATGGGCGGTGACCACGCTCCTGAGGCACCGGTAAAGGCCGCGGTAAAAGCGGCGGACGAGCTGGGAGTTGAGATAATACTTGTCGGTAAGACGGACGATGTGGAAAAGGAACTGTCCCAGTACTCATATAATAAAGACAGGATAAGCATAGTTCATGCGGACGAAGTAATAACAAATCACGAGGAACCGGCAAAGGCAGTGCGTTCAAAGAAAAACGCGTCTGTGGTTGTTGCGGCGAATATGCTTAAGAATAACGAGGGCGACGCAATGCTTTCAATGGGCAATACAGGCGCGCTTTTAGCGTCGGGACTGCTTATTGTAGGAAGAATAAAGGGAGTAATGCGTCCGGCTCTTGCAACTCTTCTGCCGAGCGCTAAAGGACCGAAAATGCTGATAGACGCCGGTGCGAACACGAATTGTAAGCCGGAAAATCTTGTACAGTTCGCGATTATGGGCAGCATTTATATGAAAAATGTGCTGTCTATTGAAAATCCTACAGTCGGGCTTATGTCGAACGGCGAGGAAGAGGGAAAAGGCGATGAGCTTACAAAGGCAACATATCCGTTTTTGAAAAGTGCTCCTGTTAATTTTATAGGAAATATCGAAGGTCGCGACGTTATGGAAGGTAATGCCGATGTTATCACCTGTGACGGATTTGTTGGGAATGTGATTTTGAAAACTGTTGAAGGTATGGGACACGTTGTAAGCGACAAGGTGAAAGGTATTTTCACAAAAGGATTTCTGACAAAACTCGGAGCGCTGTTCGTAATGAAAGGACTTAATGAGTTCCGGGAGGCAATGGATTACAGGGAATACGGCGGCGCGCCGCTTCTCGGTACGAAGAAGCCTGTGATAAAGGGACACGGTTCATCTGACGCGAAAGCGGTATTTTCCGCGATACGTCAGGCGAAGAAGTTTGTGGAAACAAACATGATTAATGAAATAGAAAATAATATAAACGTCATGGAGGAAAAAGTAAATGATTAATGCAAAGATAATCGGATTAGGCGGATATGTTCCCGAAAAGGTTTATGATAACGCGTATATGGAAAGTATTGTTGATACAAGCGACGAGTGGATTGTAAGACGTACAGGCGTTAAGGAAAGACATATTTCCGCGGACAATGAATATACAACGGATATGGCGACGATTGCGGGCAGAAAAGCTATTGAGAATGCGGGTCTCACGCCTGAGGATATTGACCTTATCATTCTTGCAACCGTTACTCCGGATTACTTCACGCCTTCATGCGCTTGTGTGGTACAGCGTAATCTGGGCGCGGTAAACGCGGCTGCTTTTGATTATAACGCAGCATGCTCAGGGTTTGTGGCAGGACTTATTATAGCAAAGCAGTTTATTCAGACAGGAACATATAAGAATATTCTGATTGTCTGCGCGGATGTATTAAGCAAGGCAACAGACTATGAGGACAGAGCGACCTGTGTGCTGTTCGGCGATGCGGCAGGTGCCGCAGTTGTAAGCGCAAGCGAGGAAACGGGTATCATGACCACCGACATGGGCGCGGACGGAACCGGCGCTATGTCAATCACAAGCCTTGCGTATAGAAATGATGAAGAAGAAATAGAAAAGAGAGTTGCGCACAGAAAAGATACAGTCTGGATGGCGGGACAGGCGGTAATGAAATTTGCAGTCAAGGCAATGGCAGACGCAAGTCAGAAAGTTATTGATAAAGCCGGTCTTACATGGGATGATATAGCTCTTGTTATACCACACCAGGCAAATTACAGAATAGTAGACAGCGCGATAAAGAGAATGGGAATAACGGAGGACAAAGTATTCCTGACGCTTGAAAAATACGGAAACACCTCCGCGTCATGCATACCGGTAGCGTTTAATGAGGCGGTTGAGGCAGGCAGAATAAAGAAGGGTGACAAGGTTGTGCTTGTAGGCTTCGGAGGCGGACTCACATGGGGCGCGGCACTCCTTGAATGGTAAAATAAATAAATGCTTTATGCAGAAAGGATATAAAGTTATGAAAACAAGATTAAGCGAATTGCTTGGAATCGAGTATCCGATTATTCAGGGCGGTATGGCATGGGTTGCCACAGCGGAGCTTGCTGCGGCTGTTTCAAACGGCGGCGGCATAGGTCTTATCGCGGCCGGTAACGCTCCTGCTGATGTTGTGAGGGCACAGATACAGAAAGCGAAAACTCTTACAGATAAGCCGTTCGGTGTTAATGTAATGATGATGTCCCCGTTTGTTGATGAGGTTATGCAGGTTATTATAGAGGAAAAGCCTGCGGCTGTTGCAACAGGCGCGGGAAATCCCGCGAAATACATACCCGCGCTTAAGGAAGCGGGTATAAAGGTTATGCCTGTAATCGCAAGCGTGGCTATGGCTGTGAAGATGGAAAAGAGCGGAGCAGACGCTGTAATAGCTGAGGGTACGGAAGCCGGAGGACATATAGGCGAGCTTACCACAATGGTGCTTGTGCCCCAGGTAGCAGATGCTGTTTCAATCCCTGTTGTTGCGGCGGGCGGTATTGCCGACAGCCGCGGAGCGGTAGCGGCATTCGCGCTTGGCGCGGACGGCATACAGGTAGGTACGCGCTTTATCTGCTCAACCGAGTGTATCGCGCACGAGAATTATAAGCAGGCGGTTATTAAGGCGAAGGACAGAGACGCTGTTGTTACCGGCAGAAGCACAGGCGCGCCTGTAAGAGCGCTTAAGAATAAGCTTACGCGCGAGTATGACAAGCTTGAAAAAGAGGGCGCATCATTCGAGGAAATCGAAGCTCTCGGTATAGGCGGTTTAAGACGCGCGTTTGAAGAGGGCGATGTTCAGACAGGCTCTCTGATGGCAGGTCAGTCAGCGGCTATGGTGAAAGAGATTGCGCCGTGCGCTGATATTATAAAGAGCTATTTTGACGGCATGGCTCCAGTTATAGAAGAAATCAATTCAAAACTCAGATGATAAGGAGAATAAAAGAATGGGTAAATTAGCATTTGTATTCGCCGGACAGGGCGCGCAGGCAGTCGGAATGGGCAAGGAGCTTGCCGAAAATTTCCCGGTGGCAATGAAAGCGTTTGAGGAAGCAAGCGAGGCTGTCGGCTTTGATATAAAGGATATGATATGGAACGGCGACAGCGATACTCTTATGATTACGGAAAACACTCAGCCCGCAATCGTGACTATGAGTGTTGCGGCACTGAGAGTGCTTGAAGAAAAAGGCATAAAGCCTGATGTTGTAGCAGGTCTTAGTCTTGGAGAATATACAGCGCATATTGCGTCAGGCTCAATGGATTTTGCAGACGGAGTGAGACTTGTTAAAAAGCGCGGTAAGTATATGCAGGAGGAGGTTCCTGTAGGCAAAGGCGCTATGGCGGCGATAATAGCATTAAGTGCTGATGATGTTATTGCCTGCTGCGAGGAAGCGGCAAAGATAGGCGTATGTTCACCGGCAAACTTTAACTGCCCGGGTCAGATAGTCGTATCAGGCGAAGTCGCGGCAGTGGATAAATGCTGTGAACTGGCAAAGGAAAAGGGCGCAAAGAGAGCTATGAAGCTTCCTGTTTCGGCTCCGTTCCATTGCAGTATGCTTATCGGCGCGGGTGAAAAGCTTAATAAAGAACTCGAAAATGTAGCGGTAAGCGATATGAATATACCTGTTATAACGAATGTAACGGCAGACTATGTTCCGTCAAAGGAAGATATAAAACCGCTTTTAGTAAAACAGGTTTCATCATCCGTTAAATGGGAGGAAACAATCAGAAGGATGATAGCCGACGGGGTTGACACGTTCGTTGAAGTAGGACCGGGTAAGGCGCTTAGCGGATTTATAAAGAAGGTGTCAAGAGAAGTTAATGTGTTTAACGTAGAGGACATGGCATCATTGGAAAAGACTATAGAAGGTCTTAATTCGTAAAGAACCGCGTGATAATTGATAAAGTGGAGGAAAATAAAATGTTAAAAGGAAAAACTGCTATAATAACAGGCTCAGGCAGAGGTATAGGCAAGGCGATTGCTTTAAAGCTTGCGTCATACGGCGCAAATATCGTTATAAACGATATTCCGTCCTCTGATTACGCAGATGAAACCTGCGAAGAAATCAAGGCTATGGGCGTGGAAAGCATCGTTGTAAAAGGCGATGTGAGAAGCAAGGACGATGTTGACAGACTTATAAGTGAAACACTTGATAAGTTCGGAAAGATTGACATATTCGTTAATAATGCCGGTATTACAAGAGATGGTCTTATGATAAGAATGTCAGAGGACGATTGGGACCTTGTAATGGATATCAACCTTAAAGGCGCATTTAATTGTATAAAGGCTGTCGCAAGACCGATGATGAAGCAGAGAAGCGGCGCTATTGTCAATATCGCTTCAATCGTGGGCGTTATGGGTAATCCCGGACAGGCTAACTATGTCGCTTCAAAAGCGGGTCTTATAGGTCTTACAAAGACTACGGCAAAGGAGTTTGCCACAAGAGGTATCAGATGTAACGCAGTTGCGCCGGGCTTTATCAGCTCTGCTATGACAGATGTACTTCCGGATGAGGTTAAGCAGAAGTATTTTGACGCAATTCCTCTTGGAAAATTCGGTGAAACAGAGAATATTGCTGACGTGGTTGCATTCCTTGCTTCGGACATGTCACAATATGTGACAGGACAGGTAATAAATGTTGACGGCGGACTTGTAATGTAATATAATAGGGCTATATAATTCAATATGATTTATATACATCATTACCGAAAGGGGGTGTACAAGGATAATGGAGGAATTTGAAAGAGTAAAGAACGTCATTGTTGACCAGCTTAGCGTAGATGCTGATGAGGTAACGCTTGAGGCTTCATTCATTGACGATTTGGGAGCGGATTCTTTGGACGTTGTTGAGCTTATAATGGGTCTTGAAACAGAGTTTGATCTTGAAATCCCTGATGAGGACGCTGAGAAGATAAGCACAGTAGGCGACGCGGTTGAATATATCAAGAGTCATGCTTAAGATAATGGTTTAGAGCCTTGCACCAAATCAGATTTGATGCAAGGCGCGAAACTTTTCAGAAGGAAAATATTTTGTTAATATATAAAGATAGATACAGGAGGCAAAGCATATGAGGAGAGTTGTTGTAACCGGATTGGGTGCGCTGACCCCTATCGGAAATAATGTGGAGACTTTCTGGAACGGAATAAAGTCAGGAAAATGCGGTGTTGATAAGGTTACGCTTTTTGACGCTTCCGAATATAAAACACAGATAGCAGGCGAGGTAAAGGATTTTGACCCTGCCGAGTATATTGATAAAAAAGAAGCGCGCAAAATGGATCGTTTTACGCAGCTTGCGCTTGTAGCTGCGAGTGAAGCGGTTAAAGACGCGGGACTTGACATGGAAAAGGAAGATCCGTGGAGAGTCGGAGTTGTCACCGGCAGCGGTATAGGCGGCATTGGTACTCTTGAGGACCAGCATAAGACTCTTATGGAAAGAGGACCGGGACGTGTAAGCCCGTTCTTTATCCCGATGATGATTGCCAATATCGGAGCCGCTCAGATTGCTATAAAATTCGGCACAAAGGGTATAAATGAAAACGTAGTTACAGCGTGCGCGTCCAGTACAAATGCGATAGGCGACGCTTTAAGGCACATCCAGCACGGACATAATGATGTAATCATAGCAGGTGGCGCTGAGGCTGCTGTAAGTCCGCTTGCATTCGCCGGATTTTGTAGTATGAAGGCAATGTCAAGAAGAAATGACGACCCGAAAACAGCGTCAAGACCGTTTGACGCGGAGCGCGACGGTTTTGTGTTAGGCGAAGGCGCGGGTTTTGTAGTTCTTGAGGAATTAGAACACGCTAAAAACAGAGGGGCGCATATTTACTGTGAACTGGCAGGCTATGGCGCGACAGATGACGCTTATCATATAACAAGTCCTGTTCCGGGCGGTGAAGGCGGAGCGATGGCAATGAAGCTTGCTATTGAAGACGCGGGTTTGAAACCGGAGGACGTGACATATATAAATGCGCACGGTACTTCCACACCGTATAACGATAAGTTTGAAACCGAGGCCATAAAGAGCGTTTTCGGTGAAGCGGCAAAGAATGTAGCTGTAAGCTCGACAAAGTCGATGACAGGACATCTTTTGGGCGCGGCAGGCGGTGTCGAGGCTATAATATGCGCTAAAGCTGTAAGCGAGGGATATATTCCGCCGACGATAAATTATCAGAATCCCGACCCTGATTGCGATCTGGATATTGTTCCGAATGAGGGCAGAAATGCAGACGTTAAGGTTGCAATCTCAAACTCACTCGGCTTCGGAGGACATAACGCAACGATTCTGGTAAAGAAATACGAGGATTAGTAATTAATGAATCAGAGAATGCCTTTTTGCAGGCATTCTCTGCTATTCATATAACAGAGAAATATTTATTTTATGTACATTGCTCTAAAAGGCAGATATTTTTTGCTTTTTAGACCAGTGTGTATAAGAAGAAGGGATAGAAAAATGAATAATATAGAAGAAAAAATAGGTTATGTATTTAAAAACAAAGATCTTCTCAATAAGGCGCTGACACATAGTTCATATGCAAATGAAAGCAAAGACAGCAGCGGAAGCAATGAACGTCTTGAATTTTTAGGCGATTCTGTTCTGAGTCTTGCAATAAGTGATTATATATTCAGACTCTTGCCTGATGTGGACGAGGGTCGTTTATCTAAATACAGAGCGACTCTTGTATGCGAACAGTCGCTTTACGAGGTTTCAAAGAAGATTTTCCTGAGTTCGCTGGTGTTTTTAGGCAAAGGCGAGGAAATGACAGGCGGACGAGAAAGACCGTCTATTATTTCTGACGCATTCGAGGCGATTATTGCCGCTATATATCTTGACGGCGGCATGGAAGAAGCGAAGAAATGGATTATTAACATTATGCGCGACGCTATAGATGATGTTGTGATGGGATACAGATATAATGACTATAAAACAATGCTTCAGGAAGCTCTGCAAAAGGGAGACAAGGGTAAGGTTACATAC
>JAFLUB010000061.1 GCA_022509025.1 Oscillospiraceae bacterium
CTTGCAGCTCTTGCAGGTGTCGATGTAGAGCAGTACGAGGCAGCTATCGTGGACGGCGCAAACCGTTTCCAGCAGCTTATTTACATAACATTGCCCGCAATCATGGGTACAATTGTTACAATGTTTATCCTGCGTATGGGAAGCGTGCTTGACACAGGTTTCGAGCAGATTATCCTTATGCAGAACACATTGAACAGACAGAACTCTGAAACGTTTGATACATACGTTTATCAGTATGGTAGAGTTGAGGGTAACTATGGTTATACGACCGCTATCAGTTTGTTTAAGTCTATAATCAGTATTATCTGTATCCAGACAGCTAACCGCCTTGCTAAGAAGGCCGGTCAGTCAGGATTATACTAAGAAGGGAGGAAGAATAATCATGATAAGTATTAAAAGAAGAAGCGTCGGCGATTTCATCGGTGATATTGTAATTTATTTAGTAGTTACTTTGCTGGCTATCATCATGGTAGTACCTTTCATATACGTTATCGCTGCATCATTCGCAAAGGAAAGCGAAATTCAGACAAGACCTATATTCTTCATTCCGGAGAATCCGACATTAGACGCGTATAAACAGGTGTTCAGCCCGAAGGGAATGGGACCGACAGTATTGCGTTCGCTGTTGATTTCACTTGCTGTAACAGCTATAGGTACATTAATTAACTTATTCTGTACAACAACAATGGCTTACGGTCTTTCAAGACCTAATCTTATCGGTAAAAAGCCGCTCCTTAACATGGTATTGCTTACTATGGTATTCGGCGGCGGTATGATTCCTCTGTTCCTCGTTGTTAAGGGATTGGGACTGTATGATACATATGGAGCTCTTATTTTGCCGGGTGCTATAAGCGCTTATAATATGATGATTACAAGAAACTTCTTTATTGATCTTCCTAATGAACTTGAAGAAGCAGCATCTATAGATGGATGTACAGAAATAGGAATATTCTGGAAGATAGCTCTTCCGCTTTCAATGCCTATTCTTGCAACATTCGGTCTTATGTATGCCGTTGGTCACTGGAACAACTACTTCGGTGCTTTGATGTATCTGAACGATTCAAAGAAGTATCCGTTCCAGCTGGTGCTCCGTAACCTCGTAATGCAGACACAGGACAACTCAACCAGTATGGATGAACTTCCGCCGGAAGATACTCTGAAGATGGCAGTTATCGTTATCGGTACTGTTCCTATCCTCTGCGTATATCCGTTCCTGCAGAAGCACTTCGCGGCAGGCGTTATGGTCGGCGCGGTTAAGGGTTGATTATTTAGTGAATTATTGCGGTTAACCGCTTAATTTAAGACAAAACATTTATCTTTAAGGAGGAAAATAAAATGACACAAACTTGGAAAAAAGTTGCGGCTGTTACAATGTCAGCTGCAATGCTTGCCGGAGCTCTTGCAAGTTGCGGCGGTTCAGGCGCATCGTCAATAGACCATGAAAATCCTGAGTTGACAGTTCAGACAAAGTCATTCAATGCTGACTCAGCAGCTGATGACAGCCCTGTTGTTCAGGCTCTTAATGATTATCTGGGTGCGACACTTCATTTCTCATGGGTTCCGAACACAAGCTATGACGAGAAGGTTACTACAGCTATGGCTGCCGGTGAATATCCGCACATCATGCTTGTTGGTGCAAGAAGCTCATCTGTTATCCAGGCTTCAAGAGACGATACTTTCTGGGATTTGACAGATATTATTAAGGATCCGAAGTATCCTAATCTTTCTCAGACAAGTGACGTTGTTAACCACAACATTTCAATTGACGGTCATGTTTACGGCGTGTATCGTTCAAGAGAGCTCGGAAGAGCCGGTGTTACAATCAGAAAAGACTGGCTTGACAAGTTAGGACTTCAGATTCCGACAACTATTGAGGAGTTTGGAAATGTTCTTAAGCAATTTACAGAGGGTGATCCGGACGGTAACGGTGCAAATGATACATACGGTATGATCGTTACAGACTATCTTGACGGTCCGCTGAACAACCTCGCAATCTGGATGGGTGCTCCGAACGGCTGGGGTCTCGATGAAAACGGCGAGCTTAAGCCTGCATTCATGTTTGATGAATTCAAAGATACACTTAAGCTTATGAAGGAATGGTATGACGCAGGTTATATCAACAAGGATATGGCTACATATTCATCAGATAAGTGGAATGAGCAGTTCCTTACAAGTCAGGCAGGTGTTATCATCGACGTTGCAGACAGAGCAAGACGTGTTGCTGGTAATATAGCTGAACTTAATCCGAGCGCAGTTGTAGACGTATTCGGTTATGTTAAGAAGGATGCGGCTACAGAGCCGAGAACATTGCCGACAACAGGTTATGACGGATACTTCGTATTCCCGAAGGCATCAGTTTCATCTGAAGAGGATCTTGACCTTGTTCTTACAGTAATGGATAAGGCTAATGACGCTGAGGCTCAGAACCTCATGAACTATGGTATCGAGGGTATTCACTACACACTCGAAGACGGTCAGTATGCTGTAAAGAATACAGACGAGGCTCTTGTTAAGGAATACAATGACCTTAACCAGTTCGCAACAAATATCGTTTCTAACGGTTGGACAACAAAGTACACCGTTGATGTTGCTGCAAAGATTGACCAGGTTTACACAGAGAACAAGGAATATGTAATTGCTAACCCTGTTGAGCCTTATATCTCAGAGACATACTCAACAAAGGGTCCTCAGCTTGATGCTATCATGGCTGAAGCTAACACCAAGTTCATCGTTGGTCAGATTTCAGAAGCTGAGTGGGATGCTCAGGTTGAAAGATGGCTGGCACAGGGCGGTCAGGGTGTTATAGATGACTATAACGAATCTTACAAGAAGGATGATTCTGTAAAATAATCAGTAATTGATATAAAAAGAGCGCTTAGGCGCTCTTTTTTTGATAAAAATTTTAAGAAATAACAAAAAACTCTGTCTTTTTACAGTTTTTTATGGTAGAATATATATATATATTTATGTATGAAACGGAGATGAAATGGATGGAGGTAAATAAGATATCGTTTACTATTAACTCCAGACGATATACTGTTGTCGCGGAGGAAAGCGTGGAATATTTGGAAAAACTGTGCGCTCATGTGAATGAGAAGGTAGAAAATGTGCTTCGTGAAGGTCAAAACATAATGGGCGAAAGACCTATTGTTCTTGCAGCTCTTAATATCTGCGATGAATATTACAAATCAATCGATTCTAAGAAAGAAGAAAAGGAAAGAATTAAAGAGCTTGAGGAGAAAAATCATAGATTACAGCGTAAAATCCAGGAGCTTAATAAAGAGCTTGACATGGCAAACAGCGATCAGATTTCTATAGATGAAACCGCAATGAAAGCTGAGGTTCTTTCTGTCCAGAATGAACTTGACGATGCGAACAGCAAAATCAAGTTTCTTGAAGGACATATAAAGTCTCTTGAAAAGAAAATAGAAGACGAAATAGGAAGGCATAAAGGCTGATATGATAGAGAAAGGCTGATGAGTATGGAACTTTTAGCTCCGGCGGGGAGTGCCGCCGCTTTGCGAGCCGCCGTCCAGTCGGGGGCGGACGCAGTGTATCTGGGCGGAAATATGTTCGGGGCAAGACACAGCGCTGAAAATTTTGCGATTGAGGAAATAAAAAAACAGACAGAGTACTGTCATCTGTACGGCGTAGATGTGCACGTAACATTGAATACGCTTATAAAAGAGAAGGAAATCCCTGCCTTTTCAGAATATGTGAAAGAACTTGGCAGTACCGGTGTTGACGCTTTTATTGTGCAGGATATAGGCGCGGCGGAGATTATAAAGAAAATTTTACCTGATATGACTCTCCATGCCAGCACTCAGATGACTGTGACAAGTCTTGAAGGAGTAAAATATCTTGAAGATGTTGGATTTTCCCGTGTGGTACTTGCGCGGGAACTTTCAAAAAAAGAAATCGAATATATCATAAAACACGCAAAAGCAGAAATTGAAGTGTTTGTGCATGGCGCGATATGTATGTGTTATTCAGGTCAGTGCCTGATGTCGAGTATACTCGGTGGAAGAAGCGGTAATCGCGGCAGGTGCGCTCAGCCATGCAGACTTCCGTATATACTCCTTGAAAACGGTAAAAACGTCGGTAACGGATATCTTTTAAGTCCTAAGGACATGGCTCTTATTGAAAATCTTGATGATTTAAATGAGATAGGAGTTAAATCGCTTAAAATAGAGGGACGTTTAAAGCGCGCTGAATATGTTTCGGCTGTAGTTGGCGTGTACAGGAAATATCTTGACAGAGGCGGCAGAGTAACAAAAAGCGATATGACAGAGCTTACGGATGCATTTTCGCGCACAGGCTTCACTGACGGATATTTTACAGAACATCTCGGGAAAGAAATGATGAGTCACCTGACTCCATCGAACAACAGTGAAAATAAATTCAGCGCTGAGGTAAAGGAACGCGCGGCAGAGAATGCGAATATAAGAAAAATACCGGTGAACATTTCGGGGACGCTAAAACAAAACGAGCCGCTTTGCCTGACAATCTACGATAATGACGGAAACTGCGCGTATACGGAGGGGACGCTAAAATCGGAAACGGCTTTAAACAGCACACTTTCCGAAGAGCGTCTTAAGGAGCAGCTTTTAAAGCTTGGTAATACTCCGTTTGAATGTGATGATATTGATATATCTGTTGACGATGGAATAACAATTCCGATAAAAGAAATAAATTCTGTAAGACGTGCGGCGGCAGATGACTTAATCCTGAAACGGCAAAACAGAGAAAAAGGACGCATACTTGATTTTCAGATGCCGGAGCCGGTCGGAAGAAATGATGGGGACATAAAACTTTCGGTTGAAGTATCATCTGAAGAACAGCTGAGGGCGGCAATAAAAAACGGAATTTCAAGAATATATATCCCTGCACGTTTAATGGGGACACTAAAAGATAAGTCGCTCTCAGAACCTGGGAACGGAATTCAAATAATAACAAAATCGTCTGAAATTTTAAGTGAAGAGGAGATTATAACGGAGGGTGTGCTTGTTTCATCACCTGCTGCCATCTATAAATACAATCGTAAAGAATTATACGGTGATTTCAGACTGAACATTTTTAACTCATATACCGCTAATCATTTTGATTCACTAAAAATGATTACATTATCGCCTGAATTGAATATTCATGAAATAAGAGAGACGCTCAATAACACATCGGCTGATGCGGAGATTATCGCATATGGTCATATTCCTCTTATGATAATGAGGAACTGCCCTGTAAAAGCAATGGGAAAATGTCAGAAAGGGAAGATGGTTTACTCGCTGAGAGACAGAAAAAAAGAAGTGTTCCCTGTTGTCTGTGAGGATAACTGCCGCGCTAAACTGCTCAATTCGAAGCCCATATTTATGGCTGATAAGATTGATGATTTAAAGAAATTAAAAATAAACAGCATAAGATTGATATTTACTGTTGAAAAATTCTCACAATGTGGTAAAATAATAGATGTATACAAACGCGCTTTAAACGGGGAAGCAATTAAAAGCCCTGTTGACGGGAATTCATACACGCGGGGGCATTTCTACCGTGGAGTTTTATAATAAATACGAAAAATAGATTATGGAGATTAGCGATGACGGAATTTATACTTGCTTCCGCTTCGCCGCGGCGAAAAGAGCTTTTAGAGCTTATGGGACTTAAGTTCAAAGTGGTTGTTTCCGACGCGGATGAAACAGCGGTTAAACAGGATATACCTGTGAATCTTTATGTTCAGGAGTTGGCTATGCTGAAGGCTTCGGCAACGGCGAAGCTTATAATTAAAAATAAAAACGCTCTGGTAATAGCGGCGGATACTATAGTTACGCTTGACGGAATGATACTTGGCAAGCCTTGTGATAAGGATGAGGCTATGAGGATGCTAAAGGCTTTGGCTGGAAGAAGTCATGAGGTTTATACAGGCTATTGTGTCATGCGTATACGTGACGGGAAAATTGTATGTTCCTCTGTCAGGACAGAGGTGAAATTTAAGCCGCTTACCGAACAGAAAATACTCAGCTACATAAGAACCGGAGAGCCTATGGATAAGGCGGGAGCCTATGGTATACAAGGACTCGGCTCAATGCTGATTGAGAAGATAAACGGCGACTACTTTAACGTGGTAGGACTTCCCGTGAGTTCTCTGAGCGATACGCTTCAGAATGAATTTGATATTGAAATTTTATAAAGGAGAAAAGGGAAATGGGTATTTTATCAAAGGATATAGGAATAGATTTAGGAACGGCGAATACGCTCGTGTATGTGCGCGGTAAGGGAATAGTCGTAAGAGAGCCGTCTGTCGTGGCGATAGATAAATATGAAGGAAAGGTTCTCGCGGTAGGAAATGCTGCAAATGAAATGATAGGCAGAACACCTGAAAATATTGTCGCGGTGCGGCCTATGAAGGATGGAGTTATTGCCGATTTTGATATTACTCAGGCAATGATTCGTTCATTTATAAAAGACGCGAATGTGAGCAGTATTTTCAAGCCGAGAGTAGTCGTATGTATTCCGTCCGGCATAACAGAGGTAGAAAGACGCGCGGTTGAAGAGGCAGTCATTCAGGCGGGAGCGAAAGCAGCGGCGCTTATAGAGGAGCCGATGGCGGCGGCAATCGGCGCGGGACTTCCGGTGAATGAAGCGACGGGAAATATGATTGTTGATATCGGCGGCGGAACCACAGAAGTGGCAGTGATTTCTCTCGGAGGAATTGTCGCGTCGAAGTCGATAAGGATAGCCGGTAATGCTCTTGACAGTGCGATTGTAAACTACTTGAAAAAGGAGCATCAGATTAATATAGGTGACAGGATGGCGGAGGAGATAAAGCTTTCAATCGCCTCAGCTTATGAGGATGATGAAGAAGGCGTATATGAGGTCAGAGGACGCGATGTGTCCACAGGACTTCCCAAAACGGCACAGATAAAGGAAAGAGAGATAAGAGAAGCAATAAGCGAAAATATTGACGAAATGATAGAAGCAATAAAGCTGACTCTGGAAAATACACCGCCGGAGCTTGCCGCGGATATTATGGAAAGAGGAATAGTGCTCACAGGCGGCGGCGCGCTTATAAAGGGACTGGACAAGCTCATAACGGAGGTTACGAAAATCCCGACCCATGTTGCCGAATATCCGCTTGACTGCGTTGTTATCGGAACAGGCAAGGCGCTGGAAAATATAAAGGAACTTTTAGAAACAGCAAAATAAAAATTTTTGTGAGAGGAATGTAAAAGGAATTAGCTATGTCATCTTTTTTCAAAAGAAAGGGAGTGCAGGTGGCGGCTATTGTGACTGCCGCAGTACTGATATTTACCGCGATATCGCGTTTCAGCGGCGATAATATCATATCGGGAGTACTGCGTACCGTGCTTTCTCCATTCCAGAGCGGAGTGGCGTATGTAACAAACAAGGTGAAGGACTCTACGGATTTTATCCGCGAAATGAAAAGCTATAAAGAGGAAAATAATCGCCTTATAAATGAAATAAATCAGCTCAAAAAAGAAAACAGAGATGTGAATAATTACCGTGAGGAGAATGAAAGACTCAGGGAAATACTTAATATGCGTGAATCAATGGGGGGACAGTATTCAACTGTTTCCGCAACAGTAATCGCGTATTCCTCAAATAACTGCTATGACACAATTCAGATAGGCAAAGGCTCACTTGCCGGCATTGCTGTCGGAAACGCGGTAATCACTCCTGATGGGATTGTGGGCAAAGTAGTTGAAACAGGACCAACATGGTCAGTTATTTCGACAATACTGAATCCGGATAACGCTATGGGTGTTAAAGTGTCAAGAACCGGTGATGTTGCCGTGGTTGAAGGCGACGGAGAGTTTTACAGACAGAATCACTGTAAAATGACATTTATTGATAGAGGTTCAAATCTTATAATCGGAGATATACTTGAAACCTCAGGTTCGGGCGGAGTATATCCCGCCGGACTTCTTGTCGGAACTATACGAGATATAAATTCAGATGCGATGGGAAATCTTAATTTTGCGACTATTGAACCTCTTGTAGATTTTTCAAGACTATATGAGGTGATTGTAATTAACGGTATATATTATTGAATGGAGATTAACGTGAAAGAGACAGGCAACTCACCCTTTTTCGGAGCTTGAAGTATAAGCATACGTCGGCGCTCCGCAAAAGAGTAATCTGTTTGATTCCCGGTTGCATGGGCGAGCAGCAAACGAAGTTTGCGACCGGCCTTTTCCACGTTATGATTTGTGCCGCCGCAAGGTGGAGGAATGGTGATTAAAGTGAGAAAACTTAAAATAATTCTTTGGATATTCATTGTGCTTCTTATCCAGACGGTAGTGATTTCCCAGCTTCGTATACCAGGAGCGGTGCCGTCCCTGGTACTTGTGTATACTATATGTGTTATGATTATGGAAAATGAATTCCGTAATGCAGTCATAATAAGTATAATATGCGCTGTGTGTTTCGGAGCTTTGTGTGACAGAGGCTTTGTGCCGACATCGTTGTTCTATGTGTACAGTTCAATAGTTGTCTTTGCTTTAAGAAAAAAGCCGCAATACGTGAGAAATCCGATAAAAGCTTTTGCATGGGTATTTATAGCATCAGGAGCATCGGAAATTATGTATTTTATTCTTAATACGTTCACGATAAATATAGACATGCTTACAAATCATGCATTGCCGACTGCTGTATGCAATACGGTATTAGCATTTATAGTGTATCCGCTGCTCAGGATAACAATGTATAGGGAAGAAAAGAAGAAAACGTTGCTTGTAGTTTAAGGAGAATGTATATAAATGCCAAACAGTAAAATAAGATTTGTTATACTTAAATTAATAATTGTCCTTATGTTTGCGGCAATTGTATGGAAGCTTTTCGATATACAGGTGATAAAAGGCGACCAGTACGGAGAAATCGCCAATGACAGGCTTACAACGAATATAGTCGAGAAAGCTCCTCGCGGCGAGATACTTGACAGATACGGTACGCGCCTTGTTTCCAATAAGGTCGGTTATTCTGTTATTATACAGAAAACCAATATGCAGGACGAGGAATTCAACAATGTGCTGAATGAGCTTGTCGGAATATTGTATATGAACAATTGTGACTATTATGACGATTTACCGATATCATTTGCATCGTACAATTATCGGTTCGAAGACGAAAATGAGGACGGCTCAATCGAAGATGAGAGAATCGCGTGGTTCGAGAGAGAAAAAGCTTATGATATAACCGAGGATATGAGTGCGGAAACTGTCATGCAGATTCTGAAGGAACGCTATAAAGTGAGCGCTGCCTACAGTGAAGATGAACAGCGCCGTATTGTTGGTATACGTCATGCTGCAGAGGTGAGCGGGCTTTCAAGCACTACGCTGTTCACGCTTGCGGATGATATACCGGTTGAAGCCGTAACGCAGATAAAGGAGCGTCAGAATGAACTCAGGGGAATTTCTGTTATAAATGACTATGTGCGTCAGTATGACATGCCCGGTCTTGCGACGCATCTGTTGGGACGGGTCGGAAAAATAGACGCGAAGGAATATGAGAGCAATAAGGACCTCGGTTACGGATATAATGATATGATAGGCAAAGAGGGTATTGAGCGGTGGGGAGAACCGTATCTCAGGGGCACTGACGGAACAACCGGAACCTCAAAAGAGGTGAATGGCAAGGCGATAACTGTCCTTAACGATACTGATCCTGTTCCCGGAGACTATCTTGTGCTTACAATTGACTCGGATTTGCAGAGAGTAGCGGAAACTGCTCTTGAGAAGACAATAAACAATATACGCGATTCAGCTTCAGGAACAAAGAAGGGCGCGGATTGTGACGCAGGCGCAGCTGTTGTCATTGATGTTAAGACAGGTGATGTGCTTGCTATGGCATCTCATCCGACGTATGATATGACAAAATACTATGAGGACTATGACATCCTTATCCAAAATGAAGCTAAGCCGATGTGGAACAGGTCGGTAAACGGAACATACAGCCCCGGTTCGGCATTTAAACCTCTCGCGGCGATTGCCGCTCTGGAAACCGGAAATCTTACGATAGACGAGGTTATTGAGGACGAGGGCGTATATAAGTTCTATGATACCTATCAACCTGCCTGCTGGATATGGAATGAGAATAAAATGACTCACGGTAAGCAGAATGTTACCAGCGCGATTGAAAATTCATGCAACTATTTCTTTTATGAAGTCGGCAGACGTCTGGGAATTGATACTCTCGGTCAGTATGCAAAAAAATTCGGTTTAGGAGAAAAGACCGGTATAGAAGTAAACGAAGAGTCGGGACATATGGCGAGTCCCGGATACAAAAAACAGGTGGAGAGCAATATAACCAGTCAGGACTGGTTCGGCGGCGACACTCTTCAGGCGGCGATAGGACAGTCATACAGTCTGTTTACACCGCTGCAGCTTGCAAACTATGCTGCCACTATCGCAAACGGAGGCACCAGATATAAGGTGAATCTTGTGAAAAGTGTGCGTTCATCGGTAGACGGAAGTATTGTCAAGGAATTTAATCCCGAGGTCGCTGAAAGTATCAATATGGATGAAAGCGTACTCAACGCAGTAAAACAGGGTATGAAACGAGTTGTCGATGAGGGAAGCGCCGCGGAAGCGTTTGCAAACTATGGTATACAGGTGGGCGGTAAAACGGGTACGGCTCAGGTCGGAGACGGCTCAAATAACGCTGTGTTTATAGCATACGCGCCATTTGAAAACCCGCAGATTGCCGTCTCGGTGGTGCTTGAACACGGTGTTAGGGGTACTAACGCGGCACAGGTGGCAAGAGCTATTTTTGACGCTTATTTCAATCTGAATGCTGAACCGTCAGTAACGTCCGGCGCGGTATCAGCTCCTAATGATGAGGAATTGTTAAGATAAGGAAAGAGGTGCGTATATTGGAAAAGGAAATAATAAAGCTTAAAGGCACGATAGACGGCGTCAAGATTTATCTTGATTCGGAATGTTCTGTTTCCGATATAACTGCCTCACTGTACGAGAAGC
>JAFLUB010000062.1 GCA_022509025.1 Oscillospiraceae bacterium
ACGACGCTCTTCCGATCTGTATATAATAATACTATATAAGTATTTTAGGGGGGATTAGTATGACATCACCATCTGATTTTGAATTAAGACGCCGTGAGCGCCGCCGCCGCGAACGCCTTAGAAAAAAGCGTATTCGTGCGGCAATTCTACTAATAGCGATTATCGGTGTAATAGTTTTAATCTGTGTCTCTTTTTCTACGCATTCACAGAAAAACGAACAATCCGGCAATCAGGAAATAGATTTGACCGAGGTTACACAGGCGCCTGAAGAACAGGTTATACCAACTGTTCCTCCCGCAGTCAATCCGGGAATTCCTTCAGCTTCGGATGAAAATAACCTTCTTCAGATTTTGGAAGAATCAGGACAGACAAAGCACGTTTATCTTACCTTCGACGATGGACCCACAGACAATATAACACCTCAGGTTCTCGACGTATTGAGACGTTACAACGTAAAAGCCACATTCTTTGAGGTCGGTTCACTGATTCAGGCAAATCCTGATATGGCAAGACGTGTCCACGAGGAAGGACACCTCATAGCTAACCATTCAGAAGGACATAACTATGAGAAATTATATGCGTCAACAGAAACATTTATTAACGAAGTAAATGAATGTTATGAAACGATAAAATCCATAACCGGTGATGAGAATATTTTCAAGCTCGTCCGTTTCCCGGGAGGCAGTTACAATTCAAGCGCTGACAGCTACGCGCCGGTAAAGCAGGAATGTAAGGTTACGTTGAGTGAATACGGATTCTACTACTGTGACTGGAATGCGCTTAACGGCGATGCTGAGGGTAAAACAAAAAATGCTCAGGAGCTGTTCGATTATATGATTGAAAATCTGGACAGTCAGAATAATGTTGTTGTGCTGATGCATGATGCGGCTACAAAGCAGGCAACGGTTGAATCACTGCCGATGATTATAGAATACTTCCTTAATAACGGATACACTTTCCACAGGCTTGATGATATCAGCTATCAAAGTTCTATGACAACATCTTCATCGAATTCCGTTTCTGAAAGCAACGTGGAAGAAGGTGATTCGGATAACGATTCCGAAACTTCAAATCAGTCCTCAGATTCCTCATCAGATTCTGATGGCAACGAAAGCAACGATGAAAGCGATAAAAACAATAAAGAAAGCAAATCCAATAATAATACGAGCAACACAACTATAACAACACCCAAACCCGCATATCCCCCCGAAAGCGAAGGCGGTCCGATTATAATAAACTGAGACGAAAAAAATGATGTCCGGCCGGACATCATTTTTTATTTCAAAATCCTAATCTGTTTCTGTTCTTAACAAGTATCGGTAAAATAACAGCCGAGGCAGCCACACTCATTGCCCATTGTATAGGCGAAGATATAAGTGATATAAGCGCCGTTTCATATCCCATCAGCGGTATCTCCGCTATAAAATATCCGCCTGTCACAATGACAAATGCCGCTATTCCGCCAAGGATAAAATGTTTTGCATCAATATTTTTATGAACAATTTTCCCTATCGTAAAGCCCATGACAGCCTTGATAATAAACGTCGGTACACAGAATATTGCAAAGCCGGAAAGCAAATCGGCAAGACTGTGCCCTACTGCTCCGACTATCGCGCCCGGGAGCGAACCCATCATTATAGCAGCGACATAAATTATACAGTCTCCGAAATGTACATAACCTCCACCTATAGGCACTTTCGGAATTATTGTAAGCACGCATGCAAGAGCTGTCAGCATAGCAGTACGTATAAATTTTTTAGTATCCATATCTATACCTCTTCACTCTCTAATTCAACCACACTTCCGGTCGCGAGTGTTTTTTTCATATCAATAAGCCGCTGGTTTTCAGAGCCGCGGAATCGCAGTCTGAGATTTTTCTTCTCCTCCACAAAAGGACCATCAACAAGCACATCGAGCATTTCAAGAATATTTATTGATGTTTCCTTCAGTTCTTCAAAGGTAAAGCCGCTGTAGCACCAGATTGACTTATCAGGGAATTTTCCCCTAATCGTCCGTATAATATGATACACCGTTCCTTTATTCTCCTCTTCAAACGGTTCGCCGCCAAGGATAGTGAAGCCCGCTATATACTCTCTGTCAAGCGCGCGCATAAGCTCATCCATTACATTTTTGTCAAACGGGTTTCCATTATAGAAATTCCAGGTCTCCGGGTTGAAACAATTCTTACAATGACGCCTGCATCCGCTCACAAATAGCGACACACGCACACCGGGACCATTTGCTATATCATTTTTTTTAATTGCAGAATAATTCATACAAATCCCCATAGCCTTTCTGCCCACAAATAGTAATAAAAATATTAACGGCCTTATTATGGGCAGATAAGGCAGTTAAAGCGAACAAAATGCCGGGTAGATTACTGCCCGGCATTTTGATTGATACAAATAGTTATATTACAGATGCAAAACTCTGTTCTTTATTTCACTCGTTTTACCTGTATTCCAGAAATTTTCACCAAGATAACCACAGGTGCGACGCGTTACGGTAAGCTTATTATGATTCTTATTATGACATTGCGGGCATTCCCACTCTAAATCATCATTAATAATTATTTCACCGTCAAAACCGCATTCCTGGCAGTAATCTGACTTTGTATTAAATTCTCCGTACTGGATATTGTCATATATATACTGGACAAGTGTTTCGAGTGCCGGCAGGTTATTCTGCATATTCGGGATTTCCACATAAGAAATCGCGCCGCCAAGAGATATATTTTGGAACTCGCTTTCAATATCAAACTTATCAAATGCGCTTATATCTTCTCTTACGTCTACATGATACGAGTTAGTATAATAGCCCTTATCAGTCACATTTTTAATCATGCCGTATTTTTCACGGTCAATCTTCGCAAAGCGATAGCAGAGCGTTTCAGCCGGTGTTCCGTAGAGACTGAAGCCTAATCCTGTTTCCTTCTTCCACTTCGCAGCAGCATCGCGCATATAATTCATTACCTTAAACGCAAACTCTTTACCCTTGCCGCTTGTCTGACTCTGTCCGGTCATCAGATACGTAAGCTCATAAAGACCTATATATCCGAGAGACAGCGTTGAATATCCGTCATGCAGGTATTTATCAATCTTTTCTCCCTTTTTAAGACGCGCTATTGCTCCATACTGCCAGTGTATCGGGCTCACATCAGACAGAGTCCCCTCTAATGATTTGTGTCGGCACATCAGCGCTTCATAGCATAAGTTCAATCTCTCGTCAAGAAGCTCCCAGAATTTCTGTTCGTCTCCCTTAGCGATAATTCCAATCTGCGGAAGGTTAATGCTTACAACGCCCTGATTAAAGCGTCCCTCCCACTTATACTGACCATTTTCATCTTTCCACGGTGAAAGGAAGGAACGGCAGCCCATGCAGCTGAATACATTCCCCTCGTAATTTTCACGCATTTTCTTTGCTGAAATATAGTCAGGATACATTCTTTTTGCGGAGCATTTCACCGCAAGCTTTGTAACATAGTCGTATTTTCCGCCTTTTAAGCAGTTATTCTCGTCAAGAACGTACACAAGCTTCGGGAATGCCGGGGTTACATAAACTCCCTGCTCGTTCTTTATACCCTCAAGTCTCTGACGCAGGATTTCCTCTATAATTCTTACGTTTTCCTCCACGTATTCGTCATTCTCGTCTATATGCAGGAACAGCGTGACAAACGGAGACTGACCGTTTGTAGTCATAAGAGTATTTATCTGATACTGAATCGTCTGAACGCCGGACTTTAACTCGTCATCAACGCGCATATCAACTATATTCTTTATTGCTTCCTCTGACAGCGTGTCACCAAACTTCAGACGCGCTTCCTTATCAAACTTATCGCGGCTTTTTCTCAGATACTTTCCAAGATGAGCGACGTTTACCGACTGACCGCCATACTGGTTACTTGCGACCGCGGCTATTATCTGAGTTGATACAGTGCAGGCAACCTGAAAGCTCTTCGGCGACTCGATCATCTTACCGTTCATGACCGTGCCATTATCAAGCATATCCTTTATATTAATAAGGCAGCAGTTGAAAATCGGCTGGATGAAATAATCTGCGTCATGGAAATGCAGAACACCGTTTTCATGCGCCATTGTTATATGCTCCGGTAACAGCAAACGTTTTGTAACGTCTCTTGACACCTCGCCTGCTATGTAATCTCTTTGCGTTGAGGCATGCACTGTGTTCTTGTTTGAGTTTTCCTCAGCAAGCTCTTTATTCTCGTTTCTGATAAGCTTCAGGATTGATTCATCAGTTGTATTTGACTTTCTCAAAAGACTTCTCTGATATCTGTATATCATATACTTCTTTGCAAGCACATATTTATTATGACCTACAAGCGTTCTCTCAATGATATCCTGAATTGTTTCTACGGGAATAACATCTCCCGTCATTTTTTCTACGTTTTCTACAGCCTCATAAATAATTTCGTCGCTTGCCTTCTGCGAGTTTTCAACCTCGACATTGGCTTTCTTTATTGCAGCCGTTATCTTATCGACATCATAGGTAACTATTCTGCCGTCACGCTTTTGCACCTTCATTTTCTCATTCCCTTTCTATTACACATAATTCCAAACAAAAATCCACACTTATTTCCAAACGCATTTTCCGTGTATTCACGCGTTTTTCTGTGCAGATAATACTTCGATGAAACTACAATATTTTGTGTCTTGGAATTATGTCAATCTCTATATCTTGTAGCATATTATAACATAACAACCAATCAAATGCAATAAGTTTTAGTTTACAAAACGGATACAAATATTAGCGTGAAATGTCGTTTTTTGTAATGATAATGTAACTTGACAAGCACAAAACAAGGTGTGAAGCGAAGTTTAGTCAGATGAATAATTATTAAAATTTTTCATAAGGCTAACATACAGATTATGTAAATTTACTTGACATAATTCTATATAAATAAAACAGGTGTATCAAAACTTATTATTTTGATACACCTATTAATCTCAATTTATATGCTAATTAGTGAACTATTGCAATTTCTGTTTCCTTATCAAAGATATGGAGCTTATTTGTTTCAAAAGCAACCTTAATTGTATCACCAAGCTTAGCTGTTGAACGCTGATTAACTCTTGCAGTGAATGCCTCACCTGCGATCTGGAGATACAGATATGTCTCTGAACCCATCATTTCTGTTACTTCAACGTATGCGTTACATGACGCATCAGGCTTGCTTGCGATAAAGCCTTCGTCATCATGAATATCCTCAGGTCTGATACCGAGAACAACTTCCTTGCCGAAATACTTCTCAAGCTCGTCTGTAATCTTACCCTCAGGGATCTTAATCTTATTATCACCAAATGAAGCGTATACACCGTCGCCTTCCTTTGAAAGTAAAGCGTTAACAAAGTTCATCTGCGGTGAACCGATAAATCCGGCAACAAACTTGTTTATCGGCTTATTATAAAGATTTGACGGAGTATCAACCTGCTGTACAATACCGTCCTTCATAACAACGATTCTTGTACCCATTGTCATAGCCTCTGTCTGGTCATGAGTAACGTAGATAAATGTTGTCTGAAGCTTGTTATGTAGCTTCTTAATCTCTGTTCTCATTGCAACTCTCAGCTTAGCGTCAAGGTTTGAAAGAGGTTCGTCCATAAGGAATACCTTAGGATCACGAACTATTGCACGACCCATAGCAACACGCTGTCTCTGACCACCTGAAAGAGCCTTCGGCTTTCTGTCAAGCAGGTGTTCAATTTCAAGAATCTGAGCTGCTTCATGCACACGCTTATTAATTTCATCCTTCGGTGTTTTACGAAGCTTCAGAGCGAATGCCATGTTTTCGAAAATTGTCATATGCGGATAAAGAGCATAGTTCTGGAAAACCATCGCAATATCTCTGTCCTTAGGAGCGACATCATTCATAAGACGTCCTCCGATATAGAGCTCACCCTCTGAAATTTCTTCAAGACCGGCAATCATTCTCAAAGTTGTTGACTTACCGCATCCTGAAGGACCTACAAGGATAATAAATTCCTTGTCTTCGATATCAAGCGTGAAATCGCTAACAGCTGTAACGCCGCCTGCATATCTCTTGTAAATGTGTTTTAACTGTAAATCTGCCATAGTGTTAATCCCCTCTCGTCCATGATTATTTTTATTGACAGAAAATATAATGGATTTTTTCTGTCAGATTTTAAGTGTACTAATAATTGTCCGACACTTTTTTTCTATATCTATGATAACATATTTCACTCGAAAATGTTAGTCGTATAATTCACAAAAATACTTTTTATTCTTTAGTAAAAATAACTAAACAAAATTATTCATAAATAAATTTCATTATTACATTTGCGGGCAAATCTCCCTGCTTACTCTTTAGCCTTTGACGCAGCAATCACCTTTTCCGCAATGTTCGGAGGAGCCTGCTCATATCTTACAAACTCGAATTCAAACGCGCCTCTTCCCTGGCTCATCGAGCGCAAATCAGTAGCGTACTTGAACATTTCAGACATAGGCACCTCTGCCTCAACCATGTTAAGTCCCTCGCGGTCGCTCTCGCCCATGCCGACAATCTGACCGCGGCGCTTATTTATATCGCCTATTATATCACCCATTATTCTCTCCGGTATATAAACCTTGAGATAGCCGATAGGCTCAAGAAGAACAGGTTTAGCCTGCATAAGTCCTTCCTTATATGCTATAGAAGCGGCTGTTTTAAACGCCATTTCCGATGAGTCAACCGGATGATAGGAACCGTCAAGCAGTGTGGCTTTCAGATTTACAACCGGATAACCGGCAAGAACACCCTTCTGACAGCTGTCACGAAGTCCCTTTTCGACTGCCGGGAAATAGTTCTTCGGTACGGCTCCGCCGAATACCTTTTCTTCAAATATCATTTCCTCGGAAATGCCAGGCTCGAACTCAATCTTAACGTGTCCGTACTGTCCATGTCCGCCCGACTGTTTCTTATGCTTACCTTCAACAGTAGCCTTGCCCTTAATTGTTTCGCGGTATGGTACGATAGGCTCGTCAAGAACTACATTGACGCCGTATTTATTCTTTAGACGGCTTACAATAACGTCAATATGCTGCTCACCCTGACCGTTAATAAGAGTCTGCTTGGTTTCGGAATTAGTTGTAACCGTAAAGGTCGGATCTTCCTCCATAAGCTTTGAAAGACCGTTTATTATCTTCTCCTCGTCGCCCTTTGCCTGCGGTCTGACTGCCATTGAGAGCACGGGTGCAGGGAATTCAATACCTGTGAGAATTATATTTTTACCCTTTTCACACAGGGTGTCACCTGTTTTTGTAGCCTCCAACTTTGCTGTACCGCCGATATCTCCTGCCTTGATTGACTTAGCGTCAAGCTGTTTCTTGCCGAACAGATGGAAAACCTTGCCTATCTTTTCGATTGCATCTTTATTCGGATTGTAAAGAACGCTGTCAGCCTTCACCTCGCCGGAATAAACCCTGAACAGCGACATCTTACCAACATACGGGTCAGCAATCGTCTTGAATACCACAGCGGCAGTTGTTTCCGACTCATGCTGAACAAGCTCAACAGGCTCAGCCGTATCGGCAACTCTGGCAATTTCCTCTATCTCGGAAGGTGCCGGGAGATACTTGCCCATACCGTCCATAAGTGATCTCACACCGATATTATCCTGTCCGCTTCCGCAATATACAGGGAAGATGCTTCCGTCCTTAACGCCCTTTCTTATGGCCTTCTTCAACTCGTCAAACGTGAACTCCTCGCCGTTGAAGTATTTAACCATAAGCGCCTCGTCCGTTTCAGCCACAGCTTCCATTATCATTTCTCTTAACGGAGCTACTACCTCCTCCATGCCGTCCGGTACGGGAATATCAATTCTATCCTGTCCCTCATAGCGTCTCGCGGTCATATCCACCACGTCTACAAAGCCTTTGAACTCGCCATCCTCCTGAATAGGATAAACAAACGGCGTTATCGACTTTCCGAAAACCTCTTTCATCTGCTCGAGAGTCTTTGTGTAGTCCGCTCTGTCATCATCAATCTTATTAACAAAGAACATAGTCGGAACGCCCTTCTGCTTTGCATATTTAAACACATTTTCCGTTCCAACGCTCACTCCGCTTCTGCCGCTCAAAACTACAAGAGCAGAATCAACGGCTCTTAATCCTTCCTTCACTCCGCCCGCGAAATCCAGAAATCCCGGAGTGTCTATCATATTGTATTTCATGTCCTTCCACTCTATAGCAGCTATAGATGTGGATATGCTGAATTGTCTTTTTGTTTCCTCGCTGTCGTAATCCATGACGGTGTTTCCGTCGGCAACCTTACCCATTCTGTCCGTCATTTTCGCGTTAAAGAGCATCGCCTCAACAAGAGTCGTTTTACCACATTTTCCGTGACCCATAACAGCAATATTTCTTATAGCGTCCATTGCGTATGTTTTCATAAATAATCCTCCTTTTAGTTTTTCCGATAAATTACGGGGCGAAACCCGTACATACTTTATATATACCCTGTTTTGATAAGTTACTAACAAAAAAATAGATGCTCATATTGTAGAAAACACGCGGTGATTTTTGTGTATGTTGACGATTTTTATTTGCATAAATATTTTTCACAAATATTGACATGGGGTGTAAAATGATTGTATAATAATTTTAGATTAAATTATATAAAGAAAGGACAAGGAATATGTATACAGCAAACGAAAAAAGATATGATACAATGAAGTATAATCGCTGCGGAAACAGCGGTCTCATGCTGCCGGCGTTCTCTTTAGGACTCTGGCACAATTTCGGCAGCGGAGATAATTATGATAACATGGTCGATATGATTACGACAGCTTTCGATATCGGCATAACTCATTTTGACCTTGCCAATAACTATGGTCCTTACCCGGGCAGCGCGGAGGAGAACTTCGGAAAAATATTAAAGAACGAGCTTTCACCATACCGCGATGAAATTATTGTTTCTACAAAGGCGGGTTACGGAATGTGGCCCGGTCCGTACGGCGACCACGGTTCAAGAAAGTACCTTATCGCAAGTCTTGACCAGAGCCTCAATCGCATGGGACTTGAATATGTAGATATCTTCTATCACCACCGTCCCGACAAGGATACGCCAATGGAGGAAACCGCCGCTGCACTCGACCATATAGTAAGAAGCGGAAAAGCTCTTTATGTCGGCGTGTCAAACTACAGCGCGGAGCAAACAAAGAAAATGTCGGAGATTATGAAGTCTCTCGGTACTCCGCTTCTTATCCATCAGCCAAGATACAATATGTTTGACAGATGGATTGAGGACGGTCTTCAGGATGTTCTCGCGGAAGAGGGCATCGGTTCAATCTCATTCTGCCCGCTTGCTCAGGGTATGCTGACTAATAAATACATAAACGGTATTCCGGCAGATTCAAGAGCGGCAAAAAGCTCACCTTTCCTCACGAAAGACGGTATCACAGAGGAGAAAATTGAAAAGATAGTAAATCTCAATAAAATCGCAGAAAACAGAGGTCAGTCTCTTGCTCAGATGGCGTGCGCATGGAATCTGCGCGGAGGTAAGCTTACAAGCGTGCTTCTCGGCGCGTCAAGATCGTCTCAGCTTACTGAAAACGCGGCTTCGCTCGCAAATCTTGACTTCACGGACGATGAACTCAACGCTATTGAAGATATATTAAAATAAAATTATAACGAAAGCCAAAGGCGGCGCGGAGATTGTTTTCCGCCCGCCTTTTTATAGCTTATCCGCCCACGATAAGAATGGTAACGCAAAAAATCAGCAGCGCATCTCACCCCTTTGCGAAACTTGAAGTATCTGCATACGTCAGCGTTTCTCAAAACGGCAAGCTGCTTGCTGCTTTTACGCGTTACAGTTTGTGCCGCGCTGCGGCGAAATTGAAATTAATATTTTTGATTATAATTATGAACAGAAAGGTTATGAGGGATATGGATATTTTTACTGAACTTGCTCAGCTTACAGAGCGCGCGAAAAGAGACGAAGCTTTAAAACAGGAGCTGCTCGAAACGCGTTCTGCGCCCGATAAAGTCAAAGCGTTTTGCGATAAATGCACAACTCTCGGCTACAGACATATAACCGTGTATGAACTGCTTACGGCAGGTGAAGACTTCTGTGCCGCAATGCTTCGCAGCGTGAACGGCGGCGGAGTTGAGGCGCCTGACGACTGGGATGATTTTTATGAGATGTTCTTCGATGAAATACAAAAGGGGGTGTTGCGTTAAGCAACACCCCCTTTGGGGCTGAATGAATTTAGATGCAGAACGGACGAAACGAAGCATAATGCGGAAAATCCCGCATTATGCCTTGCCCGAAGTCGTACGTGGGTACGTCGAGTGGTGAGTTTCGTTCGTAATAGAAAGGCATAGAAACGAAGAATTTCGCAAAATATTGCGAAATTCCACATTAAGAACTATTTAAAATAATCTAAAAATTCAGGCTTTATGCTGA